>SECS01000091.1 GCA_004211435.1 Novosphingobium sp.
ATGTCGGTGTGCAACACCCGCTGCTGAACGTTATCGGCAATCGTCCAGATTGCCGACATCGGCGCGACCACGCCGTCGTTCATGCTGAAGATCCGGCAGACCGGGGGTACGATTGTTCCTGCCAGGACCGAGAACGCGATCAAATACGCTGTGGCGCCTTCGGCGGAGCCGGTGGCGATCTCTATCGAGGCCGCGGTCGACGGCAAGCGTCTGATGGTGTTCGTCGAGGATGACGGGGCGGGCGGCGAGAGTTCCGCCAAGCCCGGAACGGGGGTAGGCATCGCCAATGTGCGCCAGCGCCTGCACACGCTCTATGGCAACGAGGGGACGCTCGAGACCGCGCAGCGCGAACGCGGCTTCGTCTCGATTCTGCGCATGCCGTTGACGCGGCGCTTCGTGCAGGCGGCGGAGCACGTGGCATGATCGCGCTGCGCGTCCTGCTCGTCGATGACGAGCCGCTGGCACTGCGCCGGCTTGCGACGCTGTTCGAAGACATCGACCAGGTCGAGATCGTCGGCACGGCCGCGACGGGGCATGATGCCGAAGCGCAGATCGCCGCGCTGCATCCCGATCTGGTGATGCTCGACATATCGATGCCGCAGAAGAGCGGGCTGCGCGTCGCTTCCGATCTTCCGGTCGAGGAGCGGCCAGAGATCGTTTTCGTGACCGCCTTCGAGGAATATGCGCCGGACGCTTTCGAGGTCGAGGCGGCGGACTATCTGCTCAAGCCCGTGCGCTTCGATCGGCTGCGCCAGGCGGTCGAGCGCGCACGGAGGCGGCGGGCTCAGCGCGATGCCGCCGAACGCCTGGCGGCGATGCCGCAGGCCGAAGCGCCGGCGCGCGAGGAAGCGATCTGGGTCCAGGTTCAGAGCGGCCAGGTTCGCTTGCCGATCGATCAGATCGAATGGATCGAGGCCGCGAAGGATTATGTCCTGCTGCACACCGCGACGCGCAGCTTCATCCACCGCATTTCGATGACCGCGCTCGAGCAGATGCTCGATCCGCGGGATCTGATGCGCGTGCACCGCTCGACCTTCGTCCGGCCCGGGCTCGTCACCGGCGTCCAGCGGCTCGGCAAGGGGCTGATCGCGCTCGAGGTGCGCGACGGTGCGGAAGTGCAGGTCGGCCCCAGCTACGTGAAGTCCGTGCTGGCGCGGCTCGGCCTATAGGGCGCTTACTGGGGGCGGGCGGGAACAGGCGTGATGATGAAGCGGTCGTGGATTTGCGGCTGTCCGGGCTGATCGAGGGGCGCTTTTAGACCAGTCTTCAGTTCGCCGATGGTCTCGACCGGCAGTTCGAGCGGATGCTCGTCCGGGTGGGTCGCCGCTTCGTGCGGGTAGTCCCGTCCTGGCTTGTTCGTCATCTCGATATGGGCGCCGAGCACGGCGCGGATCGGATGCCGGGCTGCGAAAGTCGCAAGCCGGTCCACGCTGGCGCGATTGTCCGCTAGGAAATTGACCGGGACGTAGAGGCGGCCTGGGTAGAGCGTATCGCCCGACAGCAGGATCCTGAGCCGCGGATCGTAGACCATGATGGCGGCAGCCTGGTGGCCCGGCGTGGGGATGATGCTGAGCGCGCGTCCGCCGAGCTCGTATCGCACGATCTCGTCGGGCCATTTCGCCACCCCGAAGAAGCTCGCGACCTCGTCGGCCTTGAGCCCCACGACGGTCGTGTTCGGGCGATCGCGGAAGGCTGTGTCGCCAGCGACATGATCGCCGTGGCTGTGGCTGTGCGCGACGATCAGCGGGATGTCGGCGCGGCCGTGGGCCGCCAGCCAGTCGGCCACGAGCCGGTCGACGGCCGGACGGATGCGCCCGTCCTTTGCGCCGGTGTCGAGCAGCAGCGCCCGATCGCGTCCGAACAGCAGGTAGAGGAAAGGCGCCTCGAAGTTGGTCTTGACCGACTGCCGGATGACGAAGGTGTCGCCATCGAGTGGCTGAACCTGGACGCTGGGTTCCTGGGGCTGGGTGCCGTCGATCCAGCGTTCGGGGAACAACCGGGGAAGGGGAGCGGCCTCTACGCTGGCCGTGGCGAGCAGCGCGCCGCAGGCGAGCAGGCCGAGGATGGTCCTGTGGTGCAATGTCATCCTATCCTCGTTCCGAACGGATCTTGTCGCGGTTTTGCGGGGCCGGCTTGCGACCGGCCCCGCTCCGCACGGGTCAATACTTGTACCGCAGCTCGAGGCCGAAGGTCCGCGGGTTGATGACGGTCTGCTTGTAGTAGCGCAGCCGCACGCCATCGTTGAGGCCGACGCGCGAGCGATCGTTGGCGACCGAGGCGACCGCGTACTTGTCGAAGATGTTGTTGACGAAGAAGCCGATGCTGTACTTTTCGGCCTCGTAGGTCAGCGAGGCGCGGTTGAGGACATAGCCGGGCAGCTTGTCGCCGAACGCACGATCCCAGCCGAGCCGTGTCACCACGTCGCCACGATAGGTGGCGGTCCAGTCCGCGATCAGGCTGCCGTTCTCGAAGGGCGCGGTATAGGTCACGCCCAGGCTGCCGCTGTTCTTCGCCGAACCCGGCAGGCGATCGCCGGCCAGCGCATCGAGCTGGATCGGCTTGCTCGGATAGGTGCCCGCCGGCGAATTGACCGCGATGATGCCGGGCACGTCCTCGGTCAGCCGGGCGTTGACGTAGGAATAGGTGCCCTGGATCGACAGGCGATCGATCGGCCGCATGTGGAACGAGGCTTCGAAGCCCTCCGACTGGGCCTTGCCGCCGTTCACGGTAATCCCGACGATGCCGTTCAACGTGGCGGAATCGACCTGGATGCCATCCCACTTGATCTGGAAGACGTTGAAATTGAACGTCAGCTTGCGATCGAAGAACTGGGTGCGGATGCCGATTTCGGCGTTCTTGGTCGTATCGGGACCGTACTGGATCTCGTTCGGCAGGCCGCAGACGTTCTGCTGGGTGGGGTCCAGCGGCAAGATGCACGGCGCGACCGTGTTCGGACCGCCGATGCGATAGCCCTTGCTGTAGGTGGCATAGAGCATGATGTCGGGCGTGACGTTGAACGAGGTGTTGAACTTCCACACCCAGCCGCTCTTCTTCGCGTTGCCGCCGGCCGGCGCGATGTCATAGGGGCTTACCGGCTCGCCGAGCAGCGGCAGCACGGAGGTGCCGCGGATGTCCGAGGTGTAGCCGAAGTAGCGCGCCCCGGCGGTCACCTGCCATTGCGGGATAATGCGGAAGGTGCCTTCGCCGAAGATCGCCTTCTCGGTGATCTTCGATTTCACGAACGAGGCATATTCGACCTCGTCTGGGTTCGGCTGGGTGCCGAATTCGACCCAGGGGTGGTTGGGCACGATCTCGCGATAGTCGCGCTGGCGCTTCTGCTCGTTGTAGAAGCCGCCGAGCACCCAGGAGAACGGGCCGCCATGGCGCGAGACCAGGCGGATTTCCTGGTTGAACTGCCGGCGCTTGTCCGTGCTTTCGTTGTAGCTCGAGAAGGCCGGGAAGGTCTCGTAGCCATAGTCGAGGTCGAGCAGCAGGTCGGTGTTGTCGGACTGCGCCTGGTTGCGGACGTTGGTGTAGGCCGTGGTCGCCACCAGATCGACGATGTCGGCGATATTGGCGTTGATCTCCATGCTGCCCAGGTGCGCGCGGCGCGTCACCGGTTCAGCATAGCGACCGGCGCTCTCGTACTTGGTGGTGCCGAGCACGCCGGCGCTGTTGTACTGGCCGCCGCCCGTCGTGGTCCGCTGATAGGCGTAGGTGAAGTTGACCTTCAGGTCTTCGTTGAACTGGACGAGCAGTTGATTGCGCGAGGTGACCGTGCGTTCGAAGTTGAGGTCCTTGCGGCGGTAGAGGTTGGCCGCGTAACCCGCGTCTGTGATCGTGTTCGGGCCGTTCGGCTGCGGCAGCGACACGCCGGGGGTCTGGAGCAGCAGCGGATAGTCGATGAAGCCCGGATCGAAGAAATAGCCCGAGGCCGAGCGAAAGGCGACATGGTCCTTGATGATCGGGATGTTGATCACCCCATCCACGTTGTAACCGTACTGGCGGCTATGATCCTTGCCGAAGACACGTCCGTGGACTTCGGCTTCGATCGCATCGGTGTTGGGGCGGTTGGGGATGTTGCGGATCGCGCCGGCCAAGGTGCCCAGGCCGTAGAGCGTGCCCTGCGGTCCGAGCAGCGTTTCCACGCGCGCGATGTCGAGCAGCTTGAAGTCGTAGTAGAGCGGCACTTCGCCCAGGTACATGCCAAGCGCGTCGTCATAGGAGGCGCCGGTGCTGTCCGTGTCCGACGCGTTGAGGCCGCGCAGCACGATCGTGCCCGAAGAGCCGGGACCCGTGTCCGAAATGGTCATGCCAGGCGTGAAATCGGCGAGATCGCGCACGTCGTCGATCCGCTGGCGTTCGAGCTGCTCCGAGCCGACCGCGCTGATGTTGATCGGCACGTCCTGAATCGAAGTCGCGCGGCGGGTGGCCGTGACGACGATCTCGCTGCCGTCGCCAGCTCCGGTGCTTTCCGGCGCCACGTCCTGGGCAAAGACAGGAGCGGCGCCAACGCCCATGAGCATGGTCGCGCCGAGCAGTGTGTTGCGAAACAGTTTCATAGTCACTCCGACCCCTTGTCGTTGAGCCTTCAAGTGACATCCTTCCCATTGACGCTCTGGCTACGCCGGCGCCTTGTCAGCCGGGTTGCGGCTGATGCATTCGATATTCCTTGGTCCCACCGCTCGTCGCGGCGGGCTTCATTGCGGCGCAGAGGGCTGCGCCGATCGTCATGTTCCGGATGGCCTCAGGATCGGGGCGTGCACCGAAATCGGCTTGAAGCCGGGCAACGGACGGCATGGCGTCCGAAGGAACATTTGTGCAGGCCGTTTTTCGATCGGCTTGACCCTCGCTTTGCGCCGGCCATCGACCGGCAAGACCACCCTTTGTTCGTCGCCTCTCAGGACGACGACGTATACGGTATGGATATTACGTAACGCGTCAAGAGTAATAATTCCGCACTTGCTCAGTATGACGGGCGCTTATGTTGCGACGCACAATTCTGCGATTTTTCAACGGTGAGCGGAGCGGCAGCCTTTGGCTACGTCGCGTGAAAAATCCGTCGCGTCATACGGACGCAGCAATTTGTCCCCGACGATTCGCGAATCACGCTCGCTCAAGCGCTAGGCAGAAGCGCGGCGCCGGCTGCCATCGCTGGCATACCTGGTATTTCTGCGGATGCTTCGTTGAAAGGTGAAAGGCGGCGGGCACCAGGTGGCCGTCGCGACGCCGCAAGACGAGGCTCGGTCATGACCGCATTGCCGCGCCTTTGTGGTATTACCTATTTTCTCATCTGTAATATTTTTTGATGGACAAGCCGAGGCCTCTCGCTGATGCTGCATTGCGAAAGGGGATCGAATCATGGTCGGGTCGTTCATCAAGCTAAGCAAGGTCGCATTGATGGCCGGAGCGCTTCTGGTGGTCTCCTGCTCCCCCGCGAAGCAGGCCGCTTCGGAGCCTCGCACCGAGTTCAGCATCGGCTGGTCGATCTACGCGGGCTGGATGCCCTGGCCCTATGCGCAGCAGGCCGGCATCGTGAAGAAGTGGGCCGACAAGTACGGCATCAAGATCAACGTCGTTCAGGTGAACGACTACGTTGAATCGATCAATCAGTACACCGCGGGCAAGTTCGACGGCGTGGCCGTCACCAACATGGACGCGCTGACCATTCCGGCCGCGGGCGGCAAGGACACCAGCGCGATCATCGTCGGCGACTATTCGAACGGCAACGATGGCATCCTGCTCAAGGGCGCCGACAACCTGGCCGCGATCAAGGGGCGTCAGGCCTACCTGGTCGAGCTCTCGGTCTCGCACTACCTGCTCGCGCGCGGGCTCGAGAAAGCCGGCCTCAAGCCTACCGACGTCCGCACCGTCAACACGTCGGACGCAGATATCGTCGGAGCCTTCGGCAGCCCCGATGCGACCGCGGCGGTCGCCTGGAACCCGCAGCTTTCGGTGATGCGCGGGCAGGCGGGGGCCAAGCAGGTCTTCAGCTCGGCCGAGATCCCCGGTGAGATACTCGACCTGATGGTGGTCGATACCGCCACGCTCAAGGCCAATCCCAACCTCGGCAAGGCGCTCGCCGGCATCTGGTATGAGACGGTCGCGCTGATGCAGCGCCAGGACGCCGAAGGCAAGGCAGCCCGTGCGGCCATGGCCAAGCTCGCGGGCTCCACGCCAGAGAACTTCGACAGCCAGCTGTCGACCACGTTCCTATACGCCGATCCCAAGGCGGCCGTGGCCGCGACCTCTGCGCCGGGGCTCGTGACGACGATGACGCAGGTGCGCGATTTCAGCTTCTCCAAGGGCCTGTTCAAGGGCGCCTCGTCGGCCGATGCGGTCGGCATGGCCTTCCCGGGCGGCAAGACGCTCGGCGATGCGCAGCACGTGACGCTGCGCTTCGACGAGAGCTTCATGAAGCTCGCCGCGGACGGAAAGCTCTGAGCCGGGTTCCGCAAGGTCTAGCGAAAGTTGGTGTGACGACATGCGTTGGGTGAACCGTCAAATCGATCGGAGCGGGCGGATACTGCTTGGATCGCTGCCGATCCTGCTGCTGGTGCTGCTCTACCTGTTCCTCGCGGCGCAGCGGCATGCGGCCAATCCGATGGACAAGATCCTGCCGCTGCCCACGGGCATGGCAGAGGCAATGGCGGCGCTGCTGTTCCAGCCCGACCAGCTGACCGGGCAGCTCGTCTTCTGGGCCGACACCTTGGCAAGCCTGCAGCGGCTCGGCATCGGCCTGGGTATTGCCACGCTCTCGGCGCTGGTAGTCGGGCTGGTCCTGGGCCTCCTGCCACCGATACGCGCCACCTTCGGCCCGCTGGTGACCGGCATTGCCGTGATCCCGCCGATCGCGTTGCTGCCGATCCTGTTCATTGCGCTGGGGCTGGGTGAGACCGCCAAGGTCGCGCTCATCGTCATCGGCATCGCGCCGGTCATGGTGCGCGACATCATGGCCCACGTTTCCGCCCTCCCGCGCGAGCAGATCGTCAAGGCGCAGACTCTGGGGGCGAGTTCCTGGCAGATCATGATTCGGGTGGCTCTGCCCCAGGCGATGCCGCGCCTGTTCCACGCCGTAAAGCTGGCGCTGGGTCCGGCCTGGGTCTTCCTGATCTCGGCCGAGGCGATCGCCTCCGACGTCGGCCTCGGCTACCGCATCTTCCTCGTCCGCCGCTATCTCTCGATGGACGTCATCATCCCCTATGTCGCCTGGATCGCTCTGCTCGCCATCGTGATGGACGTGGCCCTGAGCGTGATGAGCCGGCGAATGTTCCCTTGGGCCCATGGAGCAAGCCATTGAGCGCGCGCCCCGAAACCCTCCTGAGCCTCCGCGACGTCTGGGTCGAGTACGGCGACAAGATCGTCCTCGAGAAGGTCGATCTCGACATCGAGGCCGGTTCCTTCGTGTCGATCATCGGACCCTCGGGCGCCGGCAAGTCCAGCCTGCTGCGCATCGTGCTCGGCCAGGAAGTGCCGACGCGCGGCACGATCCTGCTCGACGGCACGCCGCTGACCCCCGAATGTGGCCCCGATCGCGGCGTCGTGTTCCAGCGTTACTCGGTGTTCCCGCACCTGTCGGTGCTGCGCAACACGGTGTTTGGCCTCGAATGCGAGAAGGCGCCGCTCACCGCACGGCTGTTCGGCAAGGCGCGTCGCGATGCCGAAGCGGAAGCCGCCGAGATGTTGCAGGCCGTCGGCCTGGGCGATTCCCTGCATCTCTTCCCGGCGCAGATGTCGGGCGGCATGCAGCAGCGTCTGGCGATCGCCCAGGCGCTGATCAAGCGGCCGCGCATCCTGCTGCTCGACGAGCCGTTCGGCGCGCTCGATCCCGGCATCCGCGCGGACATGCATGCGCTGATCACCAAGCTTTGGCGCGACTATGCGCTGACCATCATCATGGTCACGCACGACATCCGCGAGGCCTTCACCCTGGGAACGCGCGTGCTGGCGCTCGACAAGCGCCGTCACGATCCCCACGCGCCCCACCGCTTTGGCGCCACCGCGGTCTATGACCTGCCGCTGCGCCGCAACGACGAGCCGGCAGGAGAGACCGCCGTCGCCGTCGAAATCCCGCTTAGCATCGAGGAGACTATTGGACATGGGTAGCGATAGCGCGAGCCTTGCCCGGCTCAGCATGAGCTTGCCGGGCGATCTGTTCCGGCAGCTCGACATGATGGTCGAGGAACGCGGCCTGCCGTCGCGGTCGCAACTGATCGCCGAGCTGATCCGCCACGCCCTGGCCGAGCACGAGGCTTTCACCCGTCCCGACGAGATGCTCGCGGGCACGATCACCATCGTCTACCGCGGCGACCGGGGGCGGGTGCGGCATCAGCTCGCGCAGACCCAGGCCGATTACCTCAAGGAGGTGATCTCCTCGCAGCACGTGTTCCTGGAGGACGATCAGTCGCTCGAGGTGCTGCTCGTCCAGGGTCCAGCCTTGCTGCTCAAGGAGCTGTGCGATGCGCTGCGCCGGGTGCGTGGCGTGCACCAGCTCCAGCTCGTCACGACGACGGCGCTGCTGCCGCCGCTCTACGACAAAGATGCCGAAGACAAGGGGATCGCGGCATGAGCCAGGCTCTCGCAAATCCGTCGGCCGCGCGCGACCACGCCCGCGCCATGGGCGGCACCGTGGTCGAGGCCATGCCCGTGCTGCCGCCTGTCGCGGGTGATCTGCCCGCCGGGGTCCCGGCCGACGACCTGCTGTGGGAAGAGACGATCGCCGCGGGTGGCTATGCCACACGCCGGCTGGCGCGCGGCGACCACCTGCGTCTGATCGACCTCAAGGGCGATGCCTGCGCATCGCTGCTGATCTTCAACGCCGAAATGCCGACCGAGCGGCTCAACGTGGCCGATACGGTGAAGGTGCAGTGGAACGCCTATCTCGGCGCCGGCAAGCTGCTGCTCTCGGATATGGGCCGGGTGCTGATGAGCCTGATCGCGGACGACGCCGAGACCCACGACACCTTCTGCGGAACGTCCAACGTCGCGACCAATGCCGCCAAGTACGGTAACGGCGCGAACAGCGGGCCCTATCCCAATGGCCGCGATCGGCTGCTGCTTGGCGCCGCAAAGCACGGTCTGCAACGCCGCGACGTCCACCCCTGCGTCAACCTGTTCAAGGGCGCGAAGATCGAAGTCGATGGCACGATCACGCCACAGGTAGGGCCGTTCGCGCCTGGGCGCAGCCTCGTGCTGCGGGCCGAAATGGACGTGATCGTGGTGATCGCCAACTGCCCGCACGTGCTCGATCCGCGTGAGAGCTGGACCGTGACGCCGCTGCGATCGACCGCCTGGCGCGGGGCGGTCACGCCCGCCGACGATCCGGTCCGAAATGCGACGCCGGAAGGCCTGCGCGCCTTCCAGAACGTCGAAGACTACTTCCGCCGCTAACGAGGAACAGGCCCCACATGAGCGTCGATCCCCATCTTTCCGGCCTTTCCGGTTCCATCGTCCACGACGTGGTCGTCCCCGCACGAGCGCCCTGGCTGCATCAGATCGCGGCCGGCCAAACGCTTCGCATCGTCGATCTCGAAGGCAACCAGGCCGTCGATTTTCTGCTCTACGCTGCTGAGGACGATGCCGAGCGCTACTCCGCGCAGGACACCGTCGCGGCCCAGGGCAACCTGTTCCTGCGCCAGGGAACTGTCCTGCGCTCGAACGAGGGGCGGCCGATGATGACCATCGCCGCGACCTCGGTCGACTATCACGACACGATCGGCGGCGCTTGCTCCTGCGAGTCCAACACCTTGCGTTATGGTCACCACACCAAGGCGCAGCACGCCTGTGTCGAGAACTTCCTCGAAGCCAACCTCCTCGACGGGCGCGGCAAGCGCGACATCGTCTCCAACATCAACTTCTTCATGAACGTACCGGTCGAAGAGGACGGCTCGCTGGGCATCGTCGACGGGATTTCGGCGCCCGGACTGACCGTGGATCTCAAGGCCGAGATGGACGTCGTCGTCGTCGTCTCGAACTGCCCGCAGATCAACAACCCGTGCAACGGGTTCAACCCGACCCCCGTGCGCATGATCGTTTCCGCATGAGCTACGACACCGTCCTCATCGCGAACCGTGGCGCGATCGCCACGCGTATCATCCGCACTTTGCGCCGCATGGGCTTGCGCTCGGTTGCCGTCTTTTCCGAAGCCGACGAGGGCTCGCTCCACGTCTCGGAAGCCGACGAAGCCGTCTGCATCGGCCCGGGCCGAGCGTCCGACAGCTATCTCAACGTCGCCAAGATCCTCGAGGCGGCGCGCGAGACCGGTGCAGGGGCGATTCACCCAGGATACGGCTTCCTTGCAGAGAACGTCGATTTTGCCGAGGCCTGCGCCGAAGCCGGCATCGTCTTCATCGGCCCGACGCCCGACAACATCCGCACCTTCGGCCTCAAGCACAGCGCCCGCGCGCTCGCCGCGGCCCATGGCGTGCCCTTGGCGCCGGGCACCGATCTGCTCACCGATGAGGAACAGGCTGCTGAAGCGGCAAACCGTATCGGCTTCCCCGTGATCCTCAAGGCGACCGCGGGTGGCGGCGGCATCGGCATGCGCGTCTGTGAGGACGAGGCCGCCGTGCGCGAGGGTTTCGCCGCGGTTGCGCGCCAGGGGCAGAGCAATTTCGGCGATGCCGGCATCTTCCTCGAACGCTATATCCGCCGCGCGCGGCACATCGAGGTGCAGATCTTCGGAGACGGCGAGGGGCGGATCATGCCGCTCGGCGAGCGCGATTGCTCGCTCCAGCGCCGCAACCAGAAGGTCGTCGAGGAAGCGCCGGCGCCCTTGCTGCCTACGGCGGTCCGCAGCGAGCTCATCGCCGCGGCGACGCGGCTCGGCCAGGCGGCGAACTACCGCTCGGCCGGTACGGTCGAATTCCTCTATGACGCCGAGCGCGAGGAGTTCTTCTTCCTCGAGATGAACACCCGGCTCCAGGTCGAACATGGCGTGACCGAAGAGGTCATGGGCATCGATCTGGTCGAGTGGATGATCCGCGGCGGCGCCGGCGACTTCGCCTTCCTTGACGGGCCGGCGCCCACGCCGCGCGGCCATTCGGTTCAGGTGCGGCTCTACGCCGAAGACCCGGCGCTTGACTATCGGCCGACCTCGGGAACGCTGACCGCGGTCGAGTTCCCCGACGACATCCGCGCCGAGACCTGGGTCATGGCGGGCAATACCGTCAGCCCGTGGTACGACCCGATGCTCGCCAAGCTGATCGTCCACGCGCCCAGCCGGGCCGAAGCGATCACGGCGATGCAGACCGCGCTCGATCGCAGCCGCGTCGACGGCATCGAGACCAACCTGCGCTGGTTGCGCGACGTGGTCCGCACCCCGGAGTTCACCAGTGGTGAGGTCTCGACGCGGGTGCTCGACGGCATTACCTCGAACCCGCACGCGATCCGCGTTATCAGCGGCGGCACGGCGACGACCGTGCAGGACTGGCCCGGTCGCCAGAAGCTCTGGGCGGTCGGCGTGCCGCCTTCGGGGCCGATGGACGACCAGTCGTTCCGCTTGGGCAACCGACTGCTCGGCAACCCAGAAGGCACGGCAGGCCTCGAAGTCACGGTTACCGGCCCGACCATCAGCTTCACCGCGCAGGCGCGCATCTGCCTGATGGGCGCCGATTTCGGCGCGACGCTCGACGGCCGTGCGGTCGCGCGCGGCGCGGCGATCGCGGTCGAGGCTGGGCAGACGCTTGCGCTCGGCCGCGCCGCGGGTGGTGGTCTGCGTGGCTATATCCTGTTTGCCGGCGGGCTCGACATCGCCCCCTATCTCGGCAGTCGCAGCACGTTCGAACTCGGCCAGTTCGGCGGCCATGCTGCCCGCCGGCTGCTTGCCGGTGACACATTGCACCTGGGTGAGCAGGCTACGGGCGCGGCGCTGCCCACGGTCGCCTTGCCCGAGCTCTCGACCGAATGGACGGTACGCGTGCTCTACGGCCCGCACGGCGCGCCCGAATTCTTCACCGATGACGACATCGACGCGATCGTCGCGGCCGAGTGGCAGGTCCACTACAACTCCAACCGCACTGGCGTGCGCCTGGTAGGGCCCAAGCCGCAATGGGCGCGCAAGGACGGCGGCGAGGCGGGACTTCATCCCTCGAACATCCACGACAATCCCTATGCGATCGGCGCGGTGGATTTCACCGGCGACATGCCGATTATCCTGGGTCCCGACGGGCCATCGCTGGGCGGCTTCGTTTGTCCTTTCGTGGTGATCGCCGCCGATCGCTGGAAGATCGGACAGCTCGCGCCCGGCGACAAGCTGCGCTTCGTGCCGGTCAATGCCGGCGATGCGACCACGGCCGACCGGCTGCAGCGCGAACTGGTCGCGACGGGCCGGGTTCCCGGCGCGGGTCCGGCGCGCCCGATCGAGACGTTGTCGCCGATCCTCGCCGAGATCGACGAGCGGCCCGGCTGCCCGCGCACGGTCTATCGCCAGCAGGGCGATCGCAACATCTTGGTCGAATACGGGCCGATCGTGCTCGACATCGAGCTGCGCATCCGCGTCCACGCGCTGATGACCGAGCTCGAGCGGCTGGCCCTGCCGGGCATCGTCGACGTCGTTCCGGGCATCCGTTCGCTACAGGTGCACTTCGACGGCGAAACGCTGAACCAGCGTGCGGCCCTGACCGCGCTGATCGCTGCCGAAGAGCGGCTCGGCGATCTCGAGGACTTCACCATCCCCTCGCGCATCGTCCATCTGCCTCTGAGCTGGCGTGATCCGGCGACGCTCGAGACGATCGAGAAGTACATGAGCGGCGTTCGCGCCGATGCGCCTTGGTGCCCCGACAACATCGAGTTCATCCGCCGCGTCAACGGTCTGCCCGATGCGGCGGCGGTGGAGAACCTGATCTTCGAGGCCAACTACCTCGTGCTCGGGCTGGGCGACGTCTATCTCGGCGCGCCGGTGGCCACGCCCGTCGATCCGCGCCACCGTCTGGTGACCACCAAATACAATCCGGCGCGCACTTGGACGCCGCCGAATGTGGTCGGCATCGGCGGCGCCTACATGTGCATCTACGGCATGGAGGGACCCGGCGGTTACCAGCTATTCGGCCGCACCATCCAGGTGTGGAACACGCATCGCCAGACCGACGCCTTCATCGAGGGCAAGCCCTGGCTCCTGCGTTTCTTCGACCAAATCCGGTTCTATCCGGTCAGTGCCGAAGAACTCGTCGAATGGCGGCGCGATTTCCCGACAGGGCGGCGCTCGATCGAGATCGAAGAATCCGAATTCCGCCTGTCTGACTATCGCGCTTACCTGGCCGACAATGCCGAAGCGATCTCTGCCTTCGAGAGCCGGCGCCAGGCCGCGTTCGACGAGGAGCGTGCCGACTGGCAGCGGTCGGGCGAATTCGACCGCGTCACCGGCCTGGCCGAGGTCGACACGCCGCAGGCCAGCGCGATCGAAGTCCCCGACGGTGCCGATGTCGTCGAGGCACCCTTCGGCGGCAGCGTCTGGAAGCTGCTGGTCGCGGCGGGCGACGAAGTGAAGGCGGGCGACACGATCGCGATAATCGAGGCGATGAAAATGGAATGTGAAGTGCACAGCCCGGGCTCGGGCACCGTGGCCGCACTCTATGTGCAGGAGCGGCAGGCATTGCAGCCTGGTTCGCCGATGCTCGCACTGAGGGCCGAGGCATGACCGGGCCAGTGGTAAGCAAGCTCGAACGCCGCAGCGCGACGACCATCGCCGCCGCGGTGAACACCGGCGCTACAAGCGCGGTCGCGGTGATCGAGGAAACCCTCGCGCGCCTGGCGGACTACGATGCGATCCAGCCGCAGGTGTGGATCAGCCGGGCGACCGCTGAGGATCTGCTCGCAGCGGCGCGCGTCGTCGATGCACGGATTGCTGCCGGGGAAGTCCTGCCGCTTGCCGGCGTGCCTTTCGCAGCGAAGGACAACATCGACGTCGCGGGGCTGGAGACCACGGCAGCCTGTCCGGCCTTCGCCTATCGCCCGCAGGAGTCGGCCACGGTCATCGAGCGGCTGACCGCGGCGGGCGCGATCTGCGTCGGCAAGACCAATCTCGATCAGTTCGCCACGGGTCTCAACGGAACGCGCAGCCCCTACGGCAGCCCGCGCAACGCCTACAACCTGGCCTATGTCAGCGGCGGTTCGAGCTCGGGTTCGTCGGTCGCCGTGGCAGCGGGTTTGGTGGCCTTTGCGCTGGGAACCGATACCGCTGGTTCGGGCCGTGTTCCGGCGGCTTTCCAGCACCTGATCGGCTTCAAGCCGAGCAAGGGACGCTGGAGCAACCGCGGGCTCGTGCCCGCCTGCCGTACGCTCGACTGCATCACCGTCTTCACCGACGACACCGCCGACGCGCGGCTGGTCGATGGCGTGGTGGCGGGCTTCGACGTGGAGGATCCCTATTCGAAGCCGCTGGCCGACCGGGGGCTGGGGCGCAAGACGATCGGCGTGCCGCGCCGCGACCAGCGCGTCTGGTTCGGCGATGCCGAGTCCGAATTCCTCTACGACAAGGCGCTCGAGATGCTCTCGGGTCTGGCCGATATCGTCGAGATCGATCTCGCGCCGCTGCAGGAAGCCGCGCTGCTGCTCTACGGCGGCCCTTGGGTCGCCGAGCGTACCGCGGCGATGGCGGGCATTCTCGCCGATAACCCGGGCGCCGTCGATCCGACCGTGCGCGAGGTGGTCGAGCCTGGGCTGGGGATGACAGCGGTAGAATTGTTCAACGGCATCTATCGCATGGCCGAGATCAAGCGCCACGCGGACACGCTGTGGGAAGGCATCGATATGCTGGCCTTTCCCACCGTGGGGACGACCTACCGCGTCACCGAACTGAAGGCCGCGCCCGTCGCGCTCAACAGCGCTTTCGGGCTCTACACCAATTTCGTGAACCTGCTCGACATGGCGGCTGTCGCCGTGCCTGCGGGCATTCGCGGAAACGCGACGGGCTTCGGCATCACGCTGATCGGGCCTGCCGATACCGATCGAGCCTTGCTCGACGCGGCCGATGCCTACCTTGCCGTCGCCGATCTTCCGCCACCGCCACCACTCGACCTGGAGGGTAAAATGCAGACCGTGAAACTCGCCGTCGTCGGCGCCCATCTCAAGGACATGCCGCTGCACTGGCAGTTGACTTCGCGCTCGGCCACGTTCGTCGGCGCCTTTGAAACGGCACCGACCTACAAGCTTTACGCAATTGCCGACAGCATACCGCCCAAGCCCGCACTGGTGCATAGCGAGGACGGCGCGCCGATTGCGCTCGAGGTCTACGAACTGGGCGTCTCCGAATTCGGCAGCTTCGTCGCCGAAGTGCCCGCGCCGCTGGCTATCGGGACCGTTACCCTGGCAGACGGTAGCAGCGTCAAGGGCTTCGTCGCCGAGCCGCG
>SECS01000226.1 GCA_004211435.1 Novosphingobium sp.
GCGGCACCGCCCGAGATGGCTTCGTAGACCTTGCCCATGTCGAGGTGCGAGGCCTGGGCGAAGCGCACGGCTTCGGCCAGCGAACTGACGATGCCGGCGATGCAGATCTGGTTGGCCATCTTGGCGGTCTGCCCGGCGCCGGCCTTGCCGACGTGGACGATGCGCGCCGAATAGGCCTGCATAACCGGGCGCGCCATGTCGATCGCGTCGGGGCGGCCGCCGCACATCAGGGTCAGCGTGCCCTTCTCGGCGCCGATCTGCGAACCGGTCATCGGCGCGTCGATGCAATGGACCTGGAGGTCGCGCGCCTCGACCGCGATCTGGCGGGCAATGCGCGCCGAGACCGTGGTGTGATCGGCGAAGACGCCGCCGCGCCGCAGCGCGCGGAATACGCCCTGCGGGCCGAGCACGACATCGGCGACGTCGTCGTCGTTGCCGACGCAGGTGATCACCATGTCGGCGCCCTCGGCCGCTTCCGCGGGGCTCGACGCCACGCGCGCGGCGACCCCGGGGTTGGCCGCCAGCCACTTGTCGAGCCGACCGGGAGAGCGGTTGAAGACCGTGAGTTCATGCCCGGCCTTGCCGATATGCCGGGCGATCGCTCCCCCCATCACGCCCAGGCCGAGGAAGGAGACTTTGCGTTTCTCGCTCATGCCCACCGTCCTAGCGGGTTTTGCGCGCTTGCACAGCCAGTCCCATCATCGGTGTCGCGAATCGACAAGCCTCGAGCTTTCCGGTAGCGCCCGACCATGAACGAAGCCGCTTTCAAGCCCGCTGCAGGCGCCAATGCCCTGCTGACTGCCGACGACGTGCGTGCGGCGGCGCGGCGAATTGCCGGCGCGGTCGTGCGCACGCCGACCTTTCACAGCAAGACGCTGAGCAAGATCACGGGCGCCGAGATCTACGTCAAGTTCGAGAACCACCAGTTCACCGCCGCCTACAAGGAGCGCGGCGCGCTGAATGCCTTGTTGCAGCTCACCGAAGAGCAGCGCGAGCACGGCGTGATTGCCGCTTCGGCGGGCAACCACGCGCAGGGCCTGTCCTATCACGGAACGCGGTTGGGCATCCCCGTCACGATCGTCATGCCGCGCACGACGCCGGTGGTGAAGGTGATGCAGACCGAGGCGGTCGGCGGCACCGTCGTGCTCGAGGGCGAGAGCTTCGACGAGGCTCTGACCCATGCCCGCAAGCTGCAGATCGAACTGGGGCTGACCTTCGTGCCGCCGTTCGACGATCCGTATGTCGCCGCGGGGCAGGGTACGGTCGCGCTCGAGATGCTCGAGGACGTGCCCGATCTCGAGGTCCTGGCAATCCCGGTGGGGGGCGGCGGACTCGCTTCTGGCATGGGCGTGATCGCGCGCGATCTGAACCCCGACATCCAGCTGATCGGCGTCGAGGCCGAACTCTACCCGTCGATGTTCAACCTGCTCAAGGGTGCCACCCGCCCCGTGGGCGGCGACACCCTGGCCGAAGGCATCGCCGTGTTCGAACCGGGCAAGATGACTTCGGTCGTGCTCGGCGAGTTGCTCGACGAATTCCTGCTCGTCAGCGAGCATCAGATCGAGGGTGCGCTGGCGCTGTTGCTGCAGATCGAAAAGACCGTGGTCGAGGGCGCGGGTGCTGCCGGTCTGGCTGCCGTGCTGGCCTATCCCGATCACTTCAAGGGCCGCAAGGTCGGCATCGTCCTGTCGGGCGGCAACATCGACACGCGCCTCCTGGCCAACGTCCTGCTTCGCGATCTCGCGCGCAGCGGGCGTCTCGCCCGTCTACGTTTGGTGCTGCAGGATCGCCCGGGCTCGCTGATGCGCGTGAGCCAGGTGTTCTATCGCTACAACGTCAACATCGTCGAGATCGTCCACCAGCGCGTGTTCACGCATCTGCCGGCCAAGGGACTCGTGACCGAGATCGAATGCGAAGCGCGCGACAGCGAGCAATTGAATGCCCTGGTCGAGGCCTTGCGCGCCGAAGGCTTCGAGGTCAGCCAGATGGAGCTGAACTGAGCCGCCCTGGCGGCGGGACGTTGAGCGGGCATTTTTCTAGCGGGAACCGGGGGTTGTCAGCCGATTTACTTGTTATGCGGCAAGTGCCTCGCTGCGAGACACTTGTGCAAAAGAAATGCCCGCCGACCGCAAAATATGGTTAAAAGACTTTGAACTCCGACAGGCCCAATGCATAGTTCGGATAGGCGGTGCGGATCGGCGTGCTGGCCAGGTAGAGGACCTTAAACGCCCGTGACGGCACCCGTTCGCTTTCCCCGGTTCTTTGTCACCAGCCCCGCGCCGTGCCCTTATCTTCCGGGCCGCAGCGAGCGCAAGGTGTTCACCGAGCTCAAGGGGGCGCATTCGGACGCGCTGAACGACGCGCTCGGCCGCATCGGTTTCCGCCGCAGTCAGACGGTCGCCTATCGCCCCTCATGCCTCGATTGCCAGGCCTGCGTCTCGGTCCGTGTCGTCGCGGAAGAGTTCGCGCCTTCTTCCACCCAGAAGCGCAATCTCAAGCGCAACGGCGATCTGATCGCGACCCTTTGCCGTCCCTGGTCGACCAGCGAGCAGTTCGAACTGCTCCAGCGCTACCTGGGCGCGCGCCATCCGGGCGGCGGCATGGCGACGATGGACGAGGTAGACTATGCCGACATGGTCGAGCACACGCCGGTCACGTCCTACGTCATCGAATACCGCGAGCCTTCCGACGACGGCGTGACCCCCGGCAAGTTGGTCGGCGCCTGCCTGACCGACAAGCAGGGCGACGGGCTGTCGATGATCTACTCGTTCTACGAGCCCGAGAACACGACGCGCGAAGGCCTCGGCAACTACATCATCCTCGATCATATCGAGCGCGCCAAGGACATGGGCATGCCCTTCGTCTACCTGGGCTATTGGGTCGAGGGTTCGGCGCGGATGCAGTACAAGGTGCGCTACCGCCCGATGGAACGTCTCGGCCGCAACGGTTGGGAGCGCATCTCGGCCGAAGAGCAGGACCGCCTGATCCACGGTGCCGCCAACACCCGCCGCGACGAGGCTCCGGCGCTCGAGGGCAGCCACAAGGACGGCATGCCCGGCGGGCAGGGGCAGTACCGGCTGGCTTGATCTCTAGGGTTTCCGCCATCGCGCAGGGTTCACAAGTTACGCCCTGTCACCCTGCCTGATCTCCGATTCATCCAGACGGTTCAGCGACTTGTCCCGCCGCGGACGAGTGAACGCCGCAGTGGGCATTAGTTCTCGACGGTTCAAAGAGCCGCGGCCGAAGCGCCGCGCGGGCATGATGGTCTTTGGCATACGCCTTTCGTTCATTGGCTAGGCCCTTGGCGCAAGCCATGACCGCGATCCAAGAAATCGAACAGATATGCATCGGAAAAATACGATGCATCTTGACGAGTTAATCGCATCGTCTAATTCCGATGCATGCAAACCGATTCCGCGCTCTCGATGCTGGCCGCACTCGCGCACCCTGTACGGCTCGCGACATTTCGCCTCCTCGTGCGGCATGAGCCCGAAGGACTGTCGACGGGACAACTCGTCGAAGAGAGCGGACTGACCCAGAGCACCTTTTCGACCCATCTC
>SECS01000227.1 GCA_004211435.1 Novosphingobium sp.
GCGCAGATCGGCAAGCTGATCGGTACCACGCGCAACACGATCGCCGCGATTCGTGATCGCTCGCACTGGAACATCGCCAACATCCAGCCCAAGGACCCGGTGACCCTGGGCCTCTGCTCCCAGCGCGAACTCGACGGGCTTGTCGCCAAGGTCGCGAAGAAGGCCGGCGTCGTCGATGATGGCTTGGCCGAACAGCGCCTGGGCGACGATCGCGAAGCGCTAATCGAGGAACTGCGCGCCGAGCGCGAAGCCTCGACCAAGGCTGCGGGCGAAGCCGCGCAGGAAGCCGAGGCCGCGGCCTGGCTCGAAGCGAAGCGTGCTGCCGAGGCTGCCGGCCAATCGTGAGGCTGGCGCGAGGGATCTAACAAACCACTCCAGGTTCCCTCCTCTGAAGGGGAATTGGCATCCCGTAGGGATGACGGAGGGGTGTTCCCGCTTCGATAGCGTGACACCCTTCCACCACGCGCTTCGCGCTCGGTCCCCCTCCCCTTGCAGGGTAGGATCGGGTGGCAAAGTCCTCGGCGCACCTCACTGACATTCATGTAAACTAGGCCCCTTGCCCTTCGCGCGGCGAGCGTACACACTCGTCCCCATGACGAACGGGAGCGGGACGGAAATCTGGCGGACGCGCTATGCGCATCCGTGCGCCTGGGATCAGCATTTCCCGCCTCTGGCGATGACCGAGCTGTTCGCTCGGGCCACCGCGGAGAAGGGCGATGCGCCGCTGGTCGACTTCTTCGGCCGCCTCTACAGCTACAAGACCTTGATGGCCGAGGCGCGCTGCTTCGCCGCGGGTCTTCAGGCGATTGGCGTGACCAAGGGCGATCGCCTGGGGCTCTACCTGCCCAATGTGCCGGTCTACATCCCAGCCTATTTCGGCGCGATGATGGCCGGCGCGACTGTGGTCAACTTCTCGCCCCTCTACACCGCGCACGAGCTCGAGGCGCAGGTCGAGGATTCGGGGACGAAGATCATCGTCACGCTCGACGTGCCCGCGCTCCAGCCGACCGCGCTCGAAGTGCTCAAGAGCTCTTCGCTCGAGAAGCTGATCATCGCCCGGCTCGAGCACATGCTGCCTTTCGTCCAGTCGATCGGCATCCGGCTGTTCCGCCGCAGCGACATCATGCCGATCCCACAGCAGGACGGCGTGATCGAGTGGCGCCATGCTCTGGTCGACAAGACGCCCGAGCCCGTCGCCATCGATCCGCTGACCGATCTTGCGCTGCTCCAGTATACCGGCGGGACCACGGGCACGCCCAAAGGTGCGATGCTCACGCACCAGAACCTCTCGGCCAATGCGCGTCAGGTCGTGGCAATCGATCCTCACCGCGGCGAGCGCGACATGATCGTCGGCGTCCTGCCGTTCTTCCACGTCTTCGCCAACGCCTGCGTGCTCAACCGCACGATCCACGACGGCGGTTGCATCGCCATGCTGCCGCGCTTCCAGTCGGGCCAGGCGCTCAAGACGCTGGCGCGCGCGCGCGCGACCGCGATGCCCGGCGTGCCGACGATGTACCAGGCGCTGCTCGATCATCCCGACCTGCCCAAGACCGACTTCTCGTCCTTGCGCGTCTGCGTCTCGGGCGGGGCGCCACTGCCCGCGCCGCTCAAGCAGCAGTTCGAAGCGGCGACGGGCGCCAAGCTGATCGAAGGCTACGGCCTGACCGAGACCTCGGGCGTGGCGACGAGCAATCCCTACGAGGGTGACGAACGCCCGGGCACGATCGGCCATCCGCTGCCTGGCACGCGGCTGGCGCTGCTCGACAAGGAGGATCCCACGCGCTGGGCCCCCGCGGGCGTGCCCGGCGAACTCGTCGTGCTCGGCCCTCAGGTCATGCTCGGCTACTGGAACCGGCCCGAAGCCGCGGCCTCGGCCTTCGCCGATATCGACGGCGAGCGCTGGCTGCGCACGGGCGACATCGCAGTGATCGAGGCCGACGGCTTCACCCGCATCGTCGATCGCAGCAAGGACATGATCGCGGTCGGCGGCTTCAAGGTGTTCCCGAGCCAGCTAGAGGCTGTGATCCTGCAGAATCCGGCGATCAAGGAAGCCCTGGTCATTGGCGTACCCGATTCCTACCGCGGCGAAGTGCCGCGAGCCTTCGTCACGCTGCAGGACGATGCAGGGCACGACGGAGCGCAGGATGGCGCCGATGCGCTCAAGGCCTGGGTCAACGACCGCCTCGGCAAGCACGAGCGCGTCGATTCCGTGGTGATCCGCGGGAGCCTGCCCAAGACGATGGTCGGCAAGCTCGATCGCAAGGCCCTGCGCGAGGAAGTCGCCGCCGAGGCCTGAATCTCCCCGGTAGGATAGGTGGCAGCACGGTGCGCTAACGAAGGGGGCTTGTCGACCGGCCCCGCTGACCGAAAGCGCCTCCATCGGCAGGTTCGCTGGCGGTCCCCTTCTCAGTATCGGAGAGAATCGGGAGGTTAGCTCAATCCTGCGAGGCGGCCAGCACCAGGTGCGTTTCGTGCTCGGGCACCTTGGCCGCGCGCGGCGAGAGGCGGCCGTCGACCTGCGCACCCTGCTCGATCGTCAGTGCGTCGTAGTGGACGTCGCCCTCGATCCGCGCAGACTTGAGGATCACCAGCTCGCGGACGGTGATCGTGCCCTTGACCGAGCCGGCGAGCCGCGCAGTCTCGGCGGTGACCGCGCCGATCACCTGGCTCGATTCGCCCTGGACGAGCGCGGCGCAGGTGATGTCGCCTTCGACCTTGCCGTCGAGATGGAGGTCGGCCGAGGCCGAGATGTCGCCGCGGATCGCGGTGTCGGCGCCGAGGACGGAAAAGGTGGAACCGCTCATGACGGGGTTACCGGCGCCCGCCGGGCTGGCCGGTCCGGGCTTCTTCGAGAACATGGGGCGCAGCCTCCAGAAAGGGTCGCGGATTGACGGGCCGGTCGTTGATCCGGACCTCGAAATGCAGGTGGGGACCGGTCGAGCGGCCCGAACTGCCGATCTGCGCGACGAAGTCGCCGGCCTTGACCGGCTGGCCGACGTGCGCGTGGAACGCGGAAAGGTGCGCATAGCGCGTCAGCAGGCCGTTGCCGTGGTCGATCTCGAGGCAGTTGCCATAGCCCTGCTTCTGGCCGACGAACGAGACCGTGCCCTTGGCCGCAGCATGGACCGGCGCACCGATCGGGCCCTTGAAATCGAGCCCGGCGTGGAACGCGCCCTCGCCGGTAAAAGGGTCGGCGCGATAGCCGAAGCCCGAGGACACATAGTCCATGTCGGCCGGCTCGACTTGCGGAATGCCCGCGAGGCCGCGCTCGAGCAGGTTCATCCGCGCCAGGCTCATACCCATGCGCTGAAAGCGCGGGTCGATCGCGCCATTGGCCGAGGTTGCGAGGTGAAGCAGCGGGCCGCCCTGGGCGCTGCGATCGTCGAGCTGCGCGATCATCTGTTCGGGATTGAGTCCGAGCGAACGGATCGCCTGGGCGGCGCGGCCCGAGCGACGATCGGCGACGCGGGTGAGTTGTTCGACGAAGGCGAGCTGACGCGCCTCGATCCGCGCGAGACCGGCGGCTTCGGGCAGGGCGGCGCTGACC
>SECS01000092.1 GCA_004211435.1 Novosphingobium sp.
GACCGGATCACGCTGACCGCGCTGTAAGGCGGCGCGGGTTCCCCGTCAGCTATCCTTCACGATCGCGTGGAGCGCTTGGGTCAGCTCATCGATGTCCGTGGCGACCTTCCTGGCCCAGTCGGTCTGTGCGAAATGTTCGGTCAGCTTGGTCTGGCTGAGAAAGGCGACCGCCGCGGCCAGACAGTCGGCGCGGCTGATCGTTTCATGCTGGTTTGCCATTGCAACATCCCCTTGTGGTTGCCGGGGATGGATTATGGGAGGGCGCAGCGGCGTGATAACCGGGATTGCTCGGTTGCCGATCTTTAAGCCGCGCGCGGCGCCTCAGATCCCCGCGTACCAGGCGTAGTCGCCGACGTCCTCCCAGTAGCCGCCCTTGCCGCCGTAAAGCCCGGCGAGGCTGGCGCGGGCCTCGATGCGCTGGACGAACTTGGCGTGCTTATAGCCGAGCTGGCGTTCGACTCTCAGGCGCAGCGGCGCGCCGTTGGCGACGGGCAGCGGCGCATCGTTCATCCGCCAGGCGAGGATGGTCTGCGGATGGAAGGCGTCGAGCAGGTCGATCGATTCGTAATAGGGCCGCGTGTCGAAGCGGTCGGCGCAGTGGAACACGAGATAGCGCGCGCGCGGCAGCAGGCCGGCGAGTTTCAGGATCTGCGAGAGTTGCGGGCCCTGCCAGACGCCGATCGCGCTCCAGCCCTCGACGCAATCGTGGCGGGTGATCTGGCGACGCTGCGGCATGGCCTGGATCGCCGCGAGCGGCAGCGCCAGGGGCTTGGCGACGAGGCCGTCGACCGTCAGGGTCCAGTTTGCGAAGTCCTGCGCGGCGTGGCGCTCGTAGTCGGCGCCAGCGACGCCGCGGTTGCCGTTGGGGCGGAACACCGGCGAGACGTCGGCGGGCGAAAACTCGCGCGCGAGCGGCTCGTGCCCGCCGATCAGCCGCTGCGAGCGTTCATGCACCGCCTCGGCCCCGCTCAGCAGCGAACGGAATCCCGGGCTCTCGCTGAGCCGGTCGCAGCCACCGAGCAGCAGGCCAGAACCCGCGGCGATGAGGCCACGACGCGTGATAAGCCCGCTCATCGCGGCAGCCTGTACCAGCCGGTGATCATCGCGCGGACTTGGTTGAACGGCCCCGACAACAGGACCATCGCGACGTGGATCACGAAGAAGCCGAGCAAGCCGAAGGCGGCGAGGAAGTGCAGCGAGCGCGCCGACTGGCGGCCGCCCCAGATCTCGGTGACCCAGGGCCAGGCGGCGTCGATCCCCGGCGCCATGCCGAGCCCGGTGACGATCACCAGCGGCAGCAGGCCGAACAGCACGCCGGCATAGGCGAGCTTCTGCAGCACGTTGTAGCGCGTGGCGGCCACGCCCGTGGGAAAGCGCAGCCGCGCATGAGCCTTCACGTCGCGCCAGACATGCGCGGGGCGCCATTCGCGACGGGTGATGTGGATGTCGCGACGCAGGTGGCCGTTCACCAGCGACCACAGCAGGTACAAGGCCAGGCTCAGCGACAGCACCCAGGCGAAGGCCAGATGCCAGCGCCGGCCGATCGCGAGGTCGTAGTATGACGGAATCGTCGCCCAGTGCGGAAAGGCCTTGTGCCGCTCTGCCCCGTCTGCGCCTTGCGAGACGCCCAGCAGGCCGGTGGTGCGGATCGTCACCTGGCCCACCCGCAGCACGCCCTCGCCCCGGACCGCACCGATCTCGAGCCATGCCTTGTCGAAGTTCGCGCCGTATTCGCCCCAATAGAGTCGCGGATGGGCGTTGAAGATCGTCAGGCCGCTCATCAACATGAGCGCCAGGGTGACGGCGTTGAGCCAGTGCCAGAGCCGCGTCGACAGCCGGTGGCGGTGCACGCGCTCGCCGCCCTCGGATGCCAGTGGATCAACCGCCTCGTTCATCGGACGAGGCTAGGCGATTCAGGGCCGCGCGGACAGCCCCACGTTGTAGTCGGCCAGCGGCACGCGCAGCGTGTTCTGGACATAGGCGATCGCGACATACTGGCCGATCATGAAGGGGAATTCGATCAGCTGCTGCTCGTTCCACTGCGAGGACAGGACCGTCCAGGTCGCTTCGGACAGCGCGCTGTCGCCGATCAGTTCCTCGACGCCGCGCACCACCGCGCGGTCGAAGTCGCTCCAACCATCGGCCGACGAGCCGTCGAGGACGCGCTCGATCTCTTCGGGGGTCAGCCCGCAGCGCTGACCGATGCGCACGTGCTCGCCCCATTCGTAGGGAGCGCGGCAGAGCAGACCGCAGCGCAGGATCGCCAGTTCGCGTTCACGCGGCGGGATCGTGCCGTTGTAGAGTGCGTCGCCGAGGATCATGTTCGGCTCGAACAGCGGCCGGTTCTTGATCATGATCCGCATGTAGTCGGGCATTTCGGTGGTCGGCGGCGCGCCCGCGCCGGCGCGGACCTTGTTGACCAGCGCGAAGGCCTCGGCGTCGCATTGGTCGTTGGGAAGCGGCGACACGCGCGGGCCATCGCCCACGACATGCGCCTGACGCGCGGCGACGTCGACCTCGATCCGGCCGGTTTCGATCCTGCTCATGTTCTCTCCCATTCTAGCCTTCTGGGGTTCAGCGGTGACTGAGCCCCGTGTTGTTGCCGTCGAGCCGGAAGCGAACCGAATTCTGCTGCATCGCGGTGGTCGTATAGACCCCGACCAGCACGGTGAACTCCATCAGCTGCTTGTCGTCCCAAGTCTTCGCCAGCGTCGCCCAGGTCTCGTCGGTGATCATGTAATCGGCGTGGAGTTCCTCCACCGCCCGCATGATAGCGCGATCGTGTTCGCTCCAGCCCTCGGCCGCCGAACCCTGCGTGCAACGCTCGATTTCCTCCGCGGTGATCCCGCAGCGGTTCTTGCCCATCTCGACATGCTCACCCCATTCGTAGGGCGCGCCGCAGATCCAGGCGTTGCGCAGGATCGCCAGCTCGCGCTCGCGCGGGGGAACCGATCCCGCGGCCAGGGCGATGCCGATCGCCATCTGCCCGCGGAACATGCCGGGATGGACCAGCATCTGGCGGAAGCTCTCGGGCATGAAGCCGTTCTCGGGCATGCCGAAAGCGGCGCGGATCTCGACCGCGGCCTCCTCGGCCTCGGGCGGGAGATTGTCCTCGGGCAGCGGTTCGATCCGCGGCGGCCGACCGACGATCTGCGCCATGCGCGCGGCGATGTCGCGCTCGTTCGGCTCGAAGCTCATGTCCCGGTCTCTCCTCTCAACTGGCTCGCGCATTCCATAGAGCCTCGGCCTTGCTGAACAAGTGCCCAATCATCGCGGCGGCGTCATTCGCCCAGAAGGTGGAGCGCGACCTCGCGCCGATGCGCGGCGCGCCGGTGTTCTGCGAGATAGATTCCTTGCCAGGTCCCGAGTTGCATGCGCCCGTGCCGCACGGGAATCGACAGGTTCACGCCGGTCAAGGTCGCGCGCAGGTGCGCGGGCATGTCGTCGGGGCCTTCGTCGTCATGAGCATAGCCGTCGCTCTCGGGCGCGAGCCGTTCGAACCAGGCGGCCAAGTCGGTCTTCACCGCCGGCGCGGCGTTCTCCTGGATCAGCAGCGAGGCCGAGGTATGGCGGCAGAGCAGGGTCAGCAAGCCTTCCTGGATACCCGTTGCGCCAAGCCAGGTCGCGATTTCCTGGGTGATCTCGGTGAAGCCGCGCCCGCGCGTGGCGACGGTGAGGATGGTGGAGGCCTGTCGCATCGTCCCGGTATAGGCAGGAAAGAGCGCCGTGCCAGCCCGCCGATCGTCGGTTGACCAAGTCGGAATATATATGTCATTTTGACATGATCATTCCAAAATAAGGGCGAGACGATGACCGACCTGGCAACCGAGTTCTGCACCGTCGCGATCGACGGGCATGTCATGACGGTGACGCTTAACCGGCCAGAGCGGCGCAACGCGCTGCATTCGGACGCCAGCTACGAGCTCGGCGCGGTGTTCGACCGGTTCGACGCCGATCCCGACCTGTGGATCGCGATCGTCACCGGCGCGGGGGACAAGGCCTTCTGCGCAGGTGCCGACATCGTCACCGAGACCTCGCGCGAGCGCCCGCCCGTGCCCGAATCGGGCTTCGCCGGCCTCGTCTGGCGCTTCAACCGCCGCAAGCCGGTGATCGCCGCGGTCAACGGCATGGCGATGGGCGGCGGCTTCGAGACCGCGCTGGCGGCGGACATCATCGTCGCCGCCGAGACCGCGACATTCGGCCTGACCGAACCGCGGATCGGGCTCGCCGCGCTCGGCGGCGGCATCCAGCGCGTGGTCGAGGAGCTCGGCCCGAAGCGCGCGCATGCGCTGCTGCTGACGGGCCGCAAGATCACCGCGCAGGAAGCCCAGGCCATGGGCCTGGTCGCCGAGGTCGTGCCCGGCGATCAGCTTCTCGCCACGGCGCGGCGCTGGGCCGACGAGATCCTGGAATGCTCGCCCGCTTCGATCGCCGCGACCAAGGCCGTGGTCCAGTCGGTCGACGGCCACGGCCTCCGGCATTCGATGAAGGACATGTTCCACCTGCCCGAAGTGCGCAGCCTGCTGACCGGCCCCGACGCGCGCGAAGGGCCGCGCGCCTTCGCCGAGAAGCGCAAGCCGCAATGGGCCAATCCGCAGTGAACGGCGATCTCGTCCTCGTCGAGCGGCGCGATGCGATCGCGCTGGTCACGCTCAACCGGCCCGAGCGGCGCAACGGCATCACCGTCGACATGTGCCACGCCTTCTACCGGGTGATCCGGGACGTGGCGGCGAGCGACGCGCGCGTCGTCGTGCTGCGCGGCGCAGGCAAAGACTTCTGCGTCGGCGCCGACCTCACCGGAGGGGATTCGGGCGAAGGTCCGCCAACGCGCGAGCGCGTGGGCGACATGCATCAGGCGGCGGCGGTGCTGCACACGATGCCGCAGGTGTCGATCGCCGCGATCGACGGCGGCTGCGCGGGCGCCGGGCTCGGCTGGGCGACCGCCTGCGACTTCCGCTTCGCCACAAGCGAGGCGCGGTTCAACACCGCCTTTCTCCAGGTCGGCGTATCGAGCGACATGGGGCCGCCCTGGTTCCTGACGCGGATCGTCGGCGGCGCCAGGGCGCGCGAGCTGATGCTGTTCCCGGGCAAGCTGACCGGCGAGGAGGCGCTGAAGCTCGATCTCGTGACGCGACTGTTCCCGCGCGAGACCTTGCACGCGGAGGTGCTGTCGCTGGCCGAGGAGCTCGCCGCGCGCGATCCGCTGGCGCTGCGCATGGCCAAGGCCAACCTGCTCTCGGCCGAAGAACTCGCGATCGTTGACTTCATCGAGATCGAGACCGCGCGCCAGCTCGAGACCGTCGATCGTCCCGATCTGGTGGCGCGGATGGCCGAGGGCTTTCGCGCGGCGAAGGACCGATAGCGCGGGCTCTAGTGCCCGCCCGCGCCGGGGCCGACCGCGCGCTTGGGCTTGGGCGACAGCCAGACCAGCGCCGCCGCGAAGAACAGCACCATGGCGGTGATCCAGAACAGATGATTGACCGAGAGCATGATCGCCTCGGATTCGACGAGGTTCGAGATCGTCTGCCGGCCCTGCTCGGCCGACATGCCCGAGCTCTGCAGCGCACGCACCGTGTCGTCGGGCTGGATTTTCGAGACGAGCTCGCTGCGCGCGACGCGCTGCTCGTTGCCCCAGGTGGTCAGCGCGAGCGAGGTCGACACCGCGATCGCCATGGTCCGCAGGAAGTTCTGCAGACCCGCGGCCGAAGGCACCTCCTCGGGCTTGACCGCGCTCAGCGAGACCGAGGTCAGCGGGATCATGAAGAACGACATCGCGAAGCCCTGGAGGATCTGCGGCATCGCCAGCGTCCAGAAATCGGCGCTGCTGTCCCACTGCGTGCGCATCAGCGTGGTCAGCGCCATCCACACGATGGCGAGCGAGATCATCATCCGCGGATCGGCCCAGGACAGCATGCGCGCGGCGATTTGCGAGGTCAGCATCGCCGCGAAGGCGGTGAAGGCGGTGACGATGCCGGCGTCGGTCGCGGTATAGCCCATCGTCGACTGCAGCCACTGCGGGATCAGCACGATCGAGGCGAAATAGGCGCCGAAGCCGAAGGCCAGGGTGAAGACGCCCGCCGAGAAGCCGCGGTTGGCGAATATCCGCAGGTTGACGATCGGATGCTCCTCGGTGAGCTCCCATATCACGAAGACGCAGAAGCCGATGAAGGCGCCGATCGCCAGCATGACGATCATGGGATCGCCGAACCAGTCGTGATCGCGGCCGATGTCGAGCATGATCTGCAGGCAGCCGATCCAGAACACGAGCAGCGCGAGGCCGATGTAGTCGATCGGCAAGCGCTGCGTCTCGGTCTCGATCGGACGCAGGATCAGATAACCCATCACCGCGCAGAAGGCCGCGACGGGCAGGTTGATGAAGAAGATCCAGTGCCAGGAGATGTTGTCGCTGATCGCGCCGCCGATGATCGGGCCGAGCGCGGGGCCGGCCAGGGTGGTCATCGCCCAGAGGCCCATGGCCATGCCGCGCTTCTCGGGGGGGAACACGCGCATCAGCAGGGTCTGCGACATCGGCATCAGCGGTGCGCCGCAGATGCCCTGGCCGATGCGGCAGGCGACGAGCATGCCCAGGGTGACCGACATGCCGCAGAGCAGCGAGAAGACGCCGAAGCCCACCATGGCGAACATGAAGCACTTCACCGCGCCGAAGCGCTGCGCAAGCCAGCCGGTCAGCGGCACGCAGATCGCCTCGGCGACGGCGTAGGAGGTGATGATCCAGGCGCCCTGGTCGAGCGAGATGCCGAGGTTGCCGGCGATGTGCGGGATCGAGACGTTGGCGATCGTCAGATCGAGCACGACCATGAAGTTGCTGAGCGCCAGCACGATCCCGGCCAGGACGCGCCGCGAAGGCGGAATCATCAGCCAGGTCTGCAGTTCGGCGGATTGCGGTTTGCTGGCCATGACGGGTCTCCGCGCGCTTCCGTCAGCGGCCCGAGACGTCGATCTCGACTTCCATCGACAGGCCGACGCGCAGCGGATGCTCGGCGACCTCCTTGGGATCGAGCTCGATGCGAACGGGAAGGCGCTGGACCACCTTGATCCAGTTGCCCGTGGCGTTCTGCGCGGGGATCAGCGCCATCGAGGCACCGGTGCCGCCGGCGATACCCGCGACCTTGCCGTGATAGGTAACCGAGCCGCCGTAGATGTCGGCCGTGGCCGTCGCCGGCATGCCGATCGCCACGCGCTGGAGCTGACGCTCCTTGAAATTGGCGTCGATGTAGACCTGGGTCAGCGGCACGATCGTCATGATCGGCGTGCCCTGGGCGACGCGCTGGCCGAGCTGGACCTGGCGCTTGGTGACGGTCCCGTCGATCGGCGCGCGGATCACCGTGCGCTCGAGATCGAGCCTCGCCGCGTCGAGCCTGGCGCGCGCGGCCTGGACCGCGGGATCGGTGTCCTCGTTCGAGCCGCGCACCAAAGCATCGTTGGCCGCATACTGTCCCTGCGCCGCGGTGCGGGTCGATTCGGCCTGGGCGATCACCGCCTGGGCCTGGGCCAACTGCGCGCGCGCCGACTGGAACGCCTGCCGCGCCGAGCTCAGCTCCTCGCCCGAGACCGCGCCGTTGCCCGAAAGCGCCTGGCGCCGCGAGAGATCGATGCGCGCCTTCTCGAACTCGGCCTGGGCGGCCATGACCTGCGCGCGCGCCACGGCGATGTCCGAACCGCGCGCCTGGACCTGGGCCGACAGCGCGGCACCGGTCGCGACGCTCTGGCGGAACTTGCGACGCGCCTCGGCCAGTTCGGCCTCGGCCTGGGCGACCGCGATCTTCTGGTTCGACGGATCGAGCTTGACCAGAATATCGCCGCGCTTGACCGCCTGCGTGTCCTTGACGTTGACCTCGATCGCCTGCCCCGCGACCAGCGGCGTCACCTGCGCGACCTCGGCGTTCACATAGGCGTTGTCGGTGCCGACATGGTTGCGGCCGACCAGGAAGTACCAGAGCCCGTAGACGACGGCGACGACCAGGACGACGATCGCCAGACGCGTGAGCCACACGCGGCGCTGCGCCTTGCGGCTGGCAGCCTTGATCGCGGCTTCGTCTTCGGTCTCGGCCGGCTCGATTGCAGGAGGATTGGCGTCAGCCATGGGGTTGGTCCTTGGAAGTGGTGCGGGCGGGCTCGAAACCGCCGCCCAGAGCGCGAATGAGGGCGATGTCGACGGAGCGCAGGCCGGCGTGGAGCCCGGCGACGGCAAGCCGCGCCTGGAGCAGCCGGTCCTGCACGGTCAGGACATCGAGGTAGTTCGACAGCCCGCCGTCATAGCGCTGGCGGGCGATGTCATAGGCATCCTGCGAAGCGGCGAGCGCCTCGCGCGCTTGCACGAGACGCTGCTCGGCCGCGCGCTGGCTGGTCACCGCATCGGCCACCTGCTGATAGGCGGTGACCACGGTCTGGTCGTAAGTGGCGACGGCCTCGTCGTAGGTCGCACGGGCACCGCGGTAGCGGCCCTGGATCGCGCCGCCGTGGAAGATCGGCAGGCTGATCGCCGGACCGGCGCTGCCATAGGTCGCGTCATCCTTGAACAGATTGCCGAGGCCGAGGGCCTGGACGCCGAACATCGCCGAGAGGCGGATCGCCGGGAAGAAATCGGCGCGTGCGACCTTGATCCGGCTCGCCGCGGCCTCGACGCGCTCGCGCGCGGCGGCAACGTCGGGGCGCCGGCCGACGAGATCGGTGGTGACGTTCTCGGGGAGGCCGCGCAGGGCGGGCACCGGCAGGGTCGGGCGCGCGATGGCGAGGCCGCGGTCGGGCCCGGCGCCGAGCAGCGCGGCCAACTGATTGCGGCGCAGCGCGATCTGCTCGTCGGTGGCGGCGAGCGCCCCGCGTGACGTCGCGACTTCGGCATCGGTCTGGCGCTCGCTGCCCCGCGTCTCGAGCCCGTTGATCCGGCGCTGCGAGATCAGCTTCTGCGTCGAGAGCTGGATGTCGAGTTCGCCCTGGCGGACGTCGCGTTCCTCGAACAGCCGCGCGAGATCGACATAGGCCGAGGCGATGCCCGCAGCGAGCATGAGCCGTGCCTGCTGCGCGTCGATCGCCGCGGCACGCTGTTCCGAAGTCGCCGCGACGAGCGCCGCGCGGTTCTTGCCCCAGATGTCGAGCTCGTAGTCGAGGCTGGCGCTGATGTCGGCGAAGTCGTTCCAGCCCTTGGGCAGGAAGGCCTTGAACTCGTCGGGATAACCGAGTTCGAGCGACTGCTTGCGATAGTTGGCCGAGCCGCCGACGTCGAGCCTGGGCAGGGTCGCGCCGCGCGCTTCCTGGCGCATCGCCGTGGCGCGGCGGAAGCGCGCGGCGGCGGCGGCGACGTCGGGTGAATTGCGCAGGCCCTCGTCGATCAGCGCGTCGAGCTGGGCATCGCCGAGCCCGCGCCACCAGCCGTCTCCCGGCCAGGCCGCGGACGGCTGGCCGGGGAGGCTCTGGCTGGCTGCCACGCTTTGGGGGGCGCGTGGCAGCGGCTTGGGGCCGAGCTGGGGAACCGGCGCGCAGGCGGCCGCGACAAGCGCGACACAGGGCACCGAAAGACGCAGGGATTTGGAGAGACTCGGCAGCGACATAAAAACCGTACCAGTTGGTATGGAGGGCTAGATGAGCCCGGGCCCCCACCTTGTCAACCTAAAAACCGTACTCTATAGTACGAAGATATGAAGACGCCTGCCACTCCCGCGCCGAGCCGCCGCGAGGCCAACCGCCAGTCGCGGCGCGAAGCGATCCTCGACGTTGCGGCGGAGTCGTTTCTCGAACACGGTTACGCCGGAACGACGATGTCCGCCATCGCCGCAACGCTCGGCGGTTCGAAGGGCACGCTGTGGTCCTATTTCGAATCGAAGGACGTGCTGTTCGGTGCGGTGATCGAGCGCGTGACCGAAGCCTTCCGCGCCCAGCTGTCGCTGATCCTCAATCCGGCCGACGGGATAGAAGCCGCCTTGCGCCGGTTCTGTGCCGAATTCCTGCGCAAGGTTACCTCTGCCGAGGCGATCGCCCTCCACCGCCTCGTCGTCGGCGAGGCGAACCGCTTTCCCGAGGTCGGCGAGATTTTCTATGCGCGCGCGCCGCAGCGAACCCAGCGGTTGCTTGCCGATTTCCTCGAAACCGCAATGGAGCGCGGCGAGCTGCGTCGCGACGATGCGCTCGTCGCCGCGCGCCAGCTGACGGCGCTGGTCATGTACGGCGGACACCAGCAGATGTTGATGGGTCTGATCGACACGCTCACGCCCGAAGCGATCCAGGCCGAAGTCGATCGCGCGATGGCGACCTTCCTGCGCGCCTACGCCGCCGAAGCATCGTCATAAACCGGACAAAAATCCGAAACCTTTCTGCCACCGTGCTGGAACACGGCTGTCATCGAGCGCCGTTAACGACTCGCCCGCCAAACACAAACCTTGGGGAAACGGGCGATGACAGACAATCTCGGACACATCAGCTATACCGACGGTGACGTCGACACCAACCGCTCGGCGAATCCCTCGCTGAACGAGATGGTCAATGAACGCTATTCGCGCCGCCAGACGCTGTTCGGCGGCATGGCCACCGCGACGGCCGCCTTCTTCGGCACCTCGCTGCTCGCCGCCTGCGGCGACGACAACAAGGCCCCCGTGGTCAGCGCTGGTACCGCCGGCACCTCGAACTCGGGCCGCGTCGTCACGCTGAGCGGCACCGCCACCGACGACGGCACGATCGTCAGCACGAGCTGGACCCAGACGGCCGGCCCGACGGTGACCCTGACCAACGGCAACACGGCCACGGCGACCTTCATCGCCCCCAGCGTGAGCGCCGCGACCGAACTCAAGTTCACGCTCACGGTCACCGACGAAAAGGGCAAGGTCACCACGTCCGACACGACCGTGTCGGTCAGCCCCGCCGCGCTCGGCTTCACCGCCGTGCCCAAGAGCCTGACCGATCTGGTCACCCTGCCCGCCGGCTACACCGCCACGGTCGTCTACCGCCTCGGCGATCCGCTCGCAGCGGGCGTGACCGCTTTCGCCAACGACGGCACCGACAGCAACTACGCCCAGCGCGCCGGCGACCACCACGACGGCATGACCTATTTCGGCCTCTCGGCCACGGGCACGCCCGACGCGACGTCGAACACGCGCGGCCTGATGTGCATCAACCACGAGAACATCAACCAGTCCTATCTCCACCCAACCGGCGCGACATCGGGCAACCGCCCCTATGGCGAAGTCATCAAGGAGATCGAGTGCCACGGCGTCGCCGTCGTCGAATTCGCCCGCGCCGCGAGCGGTGCCTGGGGCTATGTCCAGGCCTCGACCTTCAACCGCCGCATCACGCCGTTCACGCCGATGGTCATCAACGGCCCGGCGCGCGGCAACGCGCAGCTCAAGACGGCCTATTCGCCCGATGCCACCCAGGCGCGCGGCACGATCAACAACTGCGCCAACGGCTATACGCCCTGGCAGACCTACCTGACCTGCGAAGAGAACTGGGCCGGCTACTTCCGTCGCGATGCCAGCGACGTCACCGCCCGCGCGGGAACCAAGCAGCAGACCTCGCTCGCGCGCTATGGCAAGGGCGCAGCCGCTACGGGCAACTATGGCTGGACCACGGCGACGGCGCCCGCCGGCGACACCAACATCGCCAAGTTCAACATCACGATCGACGCGACCAAGCCGGCCGACGGCACGGGCGATTTCCGCAACGAGATCAACCAGCTCGGCTGGGTGGTCGAGATCGATCCCTATGATCCGACTTCGATCCCGCGCAAGCGCACCGCACTGGGCCGCATGAACCACGAAGGCGCCTGGCCGGGCCGTTTCGTCGCCGGCGTCAAGCCCGCCTGGTACCTGGGCGACGATGCGCAGAACGAGTATCTCTACAAGTTCGTGTCGAACACGGCCTGGGCCGCAGCCGACGCCGGCGCCACCAACCGCCTGGCGATCGGCGACAAGTACCTCGATGCCGGCACGCTCTATGTCGCCAAGTTCAACGCCGACGGTTCGGGCCAGTGGCTGCCGCTGGTGTTCGGTCAGGGTCCGCTGACCGCCGCCAACACCACCTACCCCTTCGCCGACCAGGCCGACGTGCTGATCAACGCACGCCTCGCCGCCGACGCGCTGGGCGCGACCAAGATGGACCGTCCGGAATGGACCGCGGTCAATCCGGCCAACGGTGAAATGTATCTGACGCTGACCAACAACTCGTCGCGCACGGTCGCCAACACCGATGCTGCCAACCCCCGCGCCTACACCGACCCCAAGGTCGGCGGCGGTTCGGCGACCAACGGCAACGCCAATGGCCACATCATCCGTCTGAAGGAAACCGGCGACACCACCGAGGCGACCGCGCTGACCTGGGACATCTATGCCTTCGGTGCAGGTGCCGATCTCGATGCGACGAACATCAATCTCTCGGGCCTGACCGCCGATAACGACTTCTCGTCGTGCGACGGTCTGTGGTTCGGTCGCACGTCGAACGCTTCGGGCCTGGTCAAGCCGCTGATGTGGATCCAGACCGACGACGGCGCCTATACCGACGTGACCAACTGCATGCTGCTCTGCTCGCAGCCCGGCACGGTGGGCGACGGCACGACCAAGACGATCACCAACACGATCGGCGCGACCAGCGGCACCCAGGCCACCCGCATCGGCGCCGCGCCGGGCGGCAACCTGCGCCGCTTCCTGGTCGGTCCGAAGGAATGCGAGATCACCGGCATCGATTCGACGCCCGATGGCCGCACGGTCTTCGTCAACATCCAGCACCCGGGCGAGAACGGCAACCCAGGCAACATCACCAGCAACTGGCCCCAGAGCCAGGCCGGCACCGCCTCGGGCCGCCCGCGCTCGGCGACGATCGCGATCACCAAGAACGACGGCGGCGTGGTCGGTCTCTGACCTTCACGTTTAGCTGACAACGGAAAGGGCTCGCTGCGGCGGGCCCTTTTTCGTTGGGAAGCGATGGGTGGCTGCTTTGTCGGCGGTTGTGGTCAGACCGCTGTCCTACATGAGCGGGTCAGGCTAGGCCGCCTGGGCTCTTTGCCATCGTCGATAGGACTCGTCACGGCTTCACGCGACGGCACGAAGTGACGTCTTTCCGCGAGGTGGAACTTACCCCTTGGAGCCCGTCACTTTTGTCATTTTTGTCACCTTCGTCACTTTTGTCGCGGAAAGCGCCCTTTCACGCGTGACCGGTCTCGCTCGCGAGCAACGCCGGGTCGATGCCCTCGGCCTTCCAGGTCGCGGTCCAGCGGCTCTCGAAGGGGGTGCCGAACAGGACTTCGCTGTGCGCTTCGGCGGCGAACCAGCCGTGGTGGCGCATTTCCTCGTCGAGTTGGCCCGCGCCCCAGCCGGCATAGCCGAGCGCGATCAGCCAGTGCGTCGGGCCGCGCCCTTCGGCGATCGCGCGCAGGATGTCGAGCGAGGCCGAGAGCCCGCAGAGCCCGTCGATCTCGACCGTGCCCTGCCCGCCCCAGTCGGTCGAATGGAGCACGAAGCCGCGGCCGGGCTCGACCGGGCCGCCGTTGAGCACCTTGCAGTCGGGCGCCACGCCGGGGTCGATGTCGAGCTCGCGCAGCAGCTTGTGGAAGCGGATGCCCTCGCGCACGTGGCCGACCCCGATGCCGAAGGCGCCGTTCTCGTCGTGCATGCACATCGCGATCACCGAGTGGTCGAAGCGCGGATCGAACATCCCCGGCATCGCCAGCAGCAAACGCCCCGATAGGTATTGGGCTTCCGTCATCTGCCTGCGATAATGGCCATTCGCACGGGGCACGACAAGCCGCTCTTGCCTGCCGGTCCCGCCTGCGGCACCTCCTGTGGCATGACCATGCTGTTCGACCTGCCCGCCAATCCCTCTGTCCCCGTGCTCGGAGAGGCCGCGCGCTTCCCCGTGCGGCGCATCTTCTGCGTCGGTCGCAACTATGCCGCCCACGCCAAGGAGATGGGCTTCTCGCCCGACAAGGACGCGCCGTTCTTCTTCACCAAGTCGCCCTGGGCTCTCTGCGAGAGCGGCGCGACGATCCCTTACCCGCTGGGCACGGCGAACTGCCACTACGAGATGGAGCTGGTCCTCGCGATCGGCGCGCCGGCCTTCCGCATGGCCAAGGACGACGCCCTGGCGGCGGTCTACGGCTATGCCTGCGGCCTCGACATGACCCGCCGCGACCTGCAGAACGCCGCGCGCGACCAGGGCCGGCCCTGGGACTTCGGCAAGGACTTCGAGAACGCCGCGGTGATCGCCCCGATCACGCGCGCGGCCGACTTCGGCGCGGCCGCTGGCCAGGCGATCCGCCTGACGCAGAACGGCGAAGTCCGCCAGGACGCCAGCCTGACCGAGCTGATCTTCTCCGTGCCCGAGCTGATCGCCTATCTCTCGACCTTCTACCACCTCGAGCCCGGCGACCTGATCTACACGGGCACCCCCGCCGGCGTCGGCCCGATCGCCGCGGGCGACAGGCTCCTGGGCACGATCGACGGACTGACCCCGGTCGAACTGGCGATAGGGCCGGCGGACTAGCCATTCCCCGCTTGCCAAAGATAAGATAGCATATACTATCTAATGGCGAATCCCGGCAGGACCGGGTGCGGGAGAGTGCGATGACTATCGAGATCGAGCGGGCGATCCTGCCCTATCTGGCGGACCTCGAGGGCGCGGTGGACAACCTCGCGCAGACCTGGCGCCCCGAGGATCCGGCCTATCGCGCCGATCTCTACCGCCAGACGATGACGAGCCTGTCCTTCGCCTATTTCATGTATTTCCACGCCACGCCCGAGCATCCCGACTGGGGGCCGCTGTGGAACCCGGTCTACACGCTCCAGCCGAACCCCGACGACATCTACGTCTTCACCCCGATCCGCGGCGACCTGACCTATCGCGTCAGCGGCAACCGCGGCACCTGCAAGATCCTGTCGTTCACGATCCAGGGCAAGATGTCGGGCACGGTCGACCAGATGCCGCGCCCCAACGCGCACAACGACTACGACGACACCGACCTCGGCCTCGCACTCGGCGAGGACTTCGAGGTCGTGTTCAGCGCCGAGCGGCCCGCGGGCTACACGGGCAAGTGGGCGCAGATCGATCCGCAGGCCGGGGCGATGTACCTGCGCTACCGCCGCTACGACTGGGCCAACGAGACCGATCCCGAACTGTCGATCGAATGCCTGAGCCCGGTGCCGCCCAAGCCCCGCCTGAGCCCCGAGCAGATCCTCGACAAGATCCGCGAGATGGCGAAGTTCCCCAAGCGCAAGACCAACCTCTACTTCGCCATGCAGAACGGGGTGATGGAGCGCGTCGGCTGGAA
>SECS01000228.1 GCA_004211435.1 Novosphingobium sp.
ATATTAATGTAAATGGCATCACCTCAATTTGTAAAGGTGAAAGCGCATTATTATCCGTTTCAGCTGCTGCAATCATAAATCCGATATTTACCTGGTATAGTGATGCCGCATTATCAAATGCAGTATTTACCGGAGCATCGTTTAATACGGGTAGCTTAAACAATAACGCTACCTATTATGTAACTGTTAAAGGCGATAACAAATGTGAAAATCAGCCTAATGCAGCTAAAGTGATCACGGTAACAGTTAAAGAATTTGGAACTGCAGCCGATATCACAGTGGCCAATACACAAATTTGTTCGGGTTCATCAACCGTGTTGGTAGCTTCGAGCCTAACTGTTACTGATCCTGTATTTACCTGGTATAATGATCCATCATTGACCAGCGTAGCATTTACCGGTCCAATTTTTACTGTGAATAACTTAACAGGAACTACCACATATTATGTAACAGTTAAAGGATCCAACAGATGTGAAAACACTGCTGCGAATGCTAAAGCTGTTGTGGTAACGGTTAACCCGCTTGCTACACCTACAGATATTATTGTAACGGGCGGTACAACTGCTTGTGCAGGATCTTCAATTGTACTCACAGCAAGTTCGCCAAGTGTCACCAACCCGCAATTTACCTGGTACAGTGATGCAGCTTTAACCAATATTACTGCTCTGGGCAGTACCTTTACCACACCGGTATTATCAGCAAATACCACTTACTATGTAACTGTTAAAGGGGATAATAAATGTGAGAATGCTGCTGGAAATGGTAAGGCAATAGCCATAACTGTAATACCGGTTGCCAGTGCGGGTGATGTTACTGCCAACGATGCTTCAATCTGTGCAGGTTCAACTGCAGCGTTAGTGGCAACAAGTACAACGGTTACCAATCCGGTATTTACCTGGTACAACGATGCGGCCTTAACTTCGGTTGCATTTGTAGGCGCAACATTTAACACATCGCCACTAAGCGCAACAACAAGATATTACTTAACTGTGAAGGGCGATAATAGATGCGAAAGTTCTGCATCAACAGCAAAAGTAGTTACGGTAACGGTGAACGAAGTGGCTACGGCAGCAGATATCACGCTATCAAATCCAACAGTAATCTGCGGTTCGGGAACAGCAACAATCAATGCAAGTTCTACAACCGTAACTAGTCCGGTATTTACCTGGTACAACGATGCTTCGTTAACCAGCGTGGCATTTGTGGGTCCGATTTTTACAACGCCAGCTTTAAGCACCACTACCACTTATTATGTCACTGTTAAAGGAAGTAATAAATGTGAGAACACAGCTGCAAGCGCTAAAGCGGTAACGATTACTGTAAACCCAATAGCGGTAGCAAGTGATATTACCACTACAGGAACGACGTCAATATGTAATGGTTCGGGCACAACCTTAACCGCATCGAGCACTACCGTTACCAATCCTGTGTTTACCTGGTATAGTGATGCGGCACTTAATAATGTAGTATTTACAGGTGCAGTATTTACAACACCAGTATTATCAGCCAATACCACTTACTATGTAACTGTTAAAGGAGATAACAAGTGTGAAAATTCGGCAGCCAGTGCAAAAGCAGTAGCGATAATTGTCACTACAGTCGCCAGTGCAAGTGATGTTACTGCCAACGATGCTTCAATCTGTGCAGGTTCATCTGCAGCGTTAGTGGCAACAAGTGCAACGGTTACCAACCCGGTATTTACCTGGTACAACGATGCGGCCTTAACTTCGGTTGCATTTGTAGGCGCAACATTTAACACATCGCCACTAAGCGCAACAACAAAATACTACTTAACTGTGAAGGGCGATAACAGATGCGAAAGTTCTGCATCAACAGCAAAAGTAGTTACGGTAACGGTAAACGAAGTGGCTACGGCAGCAGATATCACGCTATCAAATCCAACAGTAATCTGTGGTTCGGGAACAGCAACAATCAATGCAAGTTCTACAACCGTAACTAGTCCGGTGTTTACCTGGTACAACGATGCTTCGTTAACCAGCGTGGCATTTGTCGGTCCGATTTTTACAACGCCAGCTTTAAGCACCACTACCACTTATTATGTTACTGTTAAAGGAAGTAATAAATGTGAGAACACAGCTGCAAGCGCTAAACCTGTAACAATCATTGTAAACCCTAGAGCTTTAGCAACTGATTTGGCTGTTGGCGGAACAACTACATTATGTACCAGTGGCATAACAACATTAACTGCAACGAGCACCACGGTTACGAATCCAATTTTTACCTGGTACAGCAATGCAGCGCTAACATCGGTAGTCTTTACTGGTGCATCATTCACTACACCTGCATTAACTTCCAATACCACCTATTATGTTACCGTGAGGGGAGATAACAAATGCGAAAATACAGCTTCAAATGCGGTTGCAGTAGCGATCACAGTGAGTGCAATTCCTAATAGTCCTACAGTGGCAACGGCAGGAACCAGTATATGTTCTGGCGAGCCAACCACACTTACAGTTACAAATGCACAAACAGGTGTAACTTACGAGTGGTACACTGCTGCAACTGGTGGTAGTTTATTGTTCACTGGCACCTCTTACACCACTTCGGTAATCAATACCACTACCGATTATTATGTACAAGCAGTGGGCGCTGGAGGATGTAATAATAATGGTGGAAGAGTAAAAGTAACCGTAACGGTTAATCAGAAACCGAACGTTCCAACGGTTACATCAGCAAATGTGAGCGTTTGTATAGGAAATTCGGCAGTGTTAACCGTTTCAAATCCACAAGCAAATGTGGTTTACAACTGGTATAGCGCACCGAATGGAGGTGTAATTGCAGGAACGGGAAGTTCTTTCACTACTCCAGCAATAACAACCAACACTACTTATTATGTAGAAGGTGCAAATGGATCTTGTTTATCATCAACAAGAACCCCGGTGAATGTGGTTGCGTTACCAGTACCAGTGGCGCCTGCTTCGGTTACTGCCGCAAATGCAACTATTTGTGCCGGAAGCAATACCATATTAACTGTTAATAATCCAGTATCAAGTTTAATTTACAGATGGTACACAACCAGTTCAAACGGAAGTTCGATTGGCGAGGGCATTACATTTACTACACCTAATATTACTACCACCACCATTTTCTATGTGGAAAGTATTGCGGTGGGTGGTTGTGCAAGCCCAACAAGAACAGCGGTTACCGTAACGGTGCTTCCAGTGTTAGTTGCGCCTTCGGTTGTCGTTCAATCTACTACACCAAATAGTGTAACGTTTGCATGGGCGGCGGTTAATGGCGCAACAGGCTACGAAGTTTCAACGGATAACGGTTTAACCTGGCAAGCTGCAGTAGGAACCAGTTACCTGGCTTCAGGTTTAAAACCAGATCAGGCTGTTACCATAATTGTTAGGGCTAAAGGCCAGTTGGATTGCCAAACCAGTGCAAATTCTACCCCGGTAACCGGTAAAGCAAGTAATCCATTGGGTAATCAGATTTATATTCCGAATGCATTCACACCAAATAATGATGGCAAAAATGATGTGTTCTTAATTTATGGAAATACCATAGCAA
>SECS01000229.1 GCA_004211435.1 Novosphingobium sp.
CGCTTGCCCGTGCGCCAGGCGAGAAGCTGCGCCTCGACGTAAGCGGCAGACTGCCCTGCGAGCGGAGGGTTCGCGGGTCCAAGCCCCTCGCCGGTAGGCCCATGGCATGCTGCACAGCGGGCGGCATAGAACGGCGACACCCGTGGCAGAGCGGAAGCGGTGGCGGGAAGCGCCGCGTAGTAGGCGGAGACCTTGCCGCGATCGTCAATGTCGAGCCGGCGGACAATGGCACGCATCTCGACATGTTCTCGCCGACCGTTGGCATAGTCGTCGAGCTGGCGATGGAGATAGCCGGCGTCGAGCCCGGCGACGCGCGGAACCAGCCTGCCGTCGCCCTCGCCCCTCAGGCCATGACACGACGCGCAGGCATGGGTCGGACCGCCGTCGCCGCCGCTCAACGCGATGACTTCGCCGCTCGCGGTAAAGGCCGGATTGCCGCCGCCGGCATCGGCGCAGCCGCCCAGGATCGCAGCCAAAAGCAGAAAGGGGGCGGACTTGGGCACGCCATCGGAACAGTTGCAGCGCCGGGCGGTTCCACGATCGGAGGCACGACAGAGAAATGGGGGTGCGTATCGCCTTTATCGTGGCATTGCTGCTAACCGGTTGCGAGAATGTCGGCATAGCCCCTAATCCGGCCGGTGCCGGAGCCGCCGCGCGTGGACGCGTCGCTGCCGAGCGCCTCGGTTGCGGCGCTTGCCACGTCATGCCGGGCATCTGGCCCGCGGGCACGAGCGGCCCCTCGCTCGAAAACTTCCGCGATCGCGCCGTGATCGCCGGCCGCTATGCCAATCGGCCCGACCGCCTAGCCGAGTTCCTGCTCCATCCCTCCGAAACGGCCATGCCGCGCCAGCCGATGAGCGCGCGCGACGCCGCGGACATCGCCGCTTTTCTGCATTCTGCCCCGCAATCCGCAAATGCACGTTGAAGCCGGCCTGACCTCCGTGCTGAGCGGATGGCCGCCACCCGTGCTCGACGCGGGCGGCCCCTTTGCCCAGCCCGTGGCGCTGCTCGCCTGGGCGCTGCTGATCGGCGGAGCCGTGGTACTGATCGTCGTCCTGGCGGCTCTCGCCGTGGCGCTATGGGGCAAGCCGTCGCTGCGCCGCCGGCTCGGCGGCGACCGCGCGATCTGGCTCGGCGGCGTCGCCTTTCCCGGACTGGTGCTGACCGCGCTGCTGATCTGGGGCTTGCGGCTGACCGACGATCTCCAGGCGACCGGTCCACGCGCTGGCGAGATGCGCGTGCGCATCACCGGCGAAATGTGGTGGTGGCGCGTGGCCTATCTCGACGATGCAGGGCGTACGGTGATCCGCGACGCCAACGAGCTGCACGTCCCGGTCGGGCAAAGCGTGCTGCTCGAACTCGATTCCGCCGATGTGATCCACAGCTTCTGGATACCAAACCTCGCCGGCAAGATGGACATGATTCCCGGCCGCACCAACCTGCTGCGCATCCAGGCGGACAAGCCCGGCACCTATGGTGGCCAGTGCGCCGAATACTGCGGCGGCCCGCATGCGCTGATGGGCTTCGCGGTCGTCGCACACCCGCCCGATACCTTCGCACGCTGGCAGGTGAGCCGACGCGCTCCGCCCGCACCCAAGGCGCAGCCGGGCGCGGAACTCTTCCGATCAAGCGGGTGCGCCGCCTGCCATACGATCGCGGGGACGGAGGCCAACGGTCTCGCCGGCCCCGACCTCAGCCATGTCGGTTCGCGCCGCACGCTGGGCGCGGGCATCCTGCCCAACAACCGCGGCATCTTGATGGGCTGGATCGCCGACAGCCAGTCACTCAAGCCGGGCAATCGCATGCCGAACTACAAGCAGCTTTCGCCCGAGGAACTGGCCACGCTCGCGACCTACATGGAAAGCTTGAAGTGAAGTCCGAGACGGGCTTCGACCCCGCGCTCTACGACCGCTTCCCGACGCAGGGCGAACGGCCGAAGCACGAGGAGCCTCAGCTCCGGCGCATCTGGTGCGCGCCCAAGGGCTGGGAATACCTGACCGTCGTCAACAACAATTACGTCGGGATCTACTACCTCGGCACGGCCTTCCTGTTCTTCCTGCTCGCCGGCGTGCTGGCGCTGGTGATGCGCGTCCAGCTCGCCGCACCGTTGATGGACGTGCTGCCGCAGGCGACCTACAACCAGGTCTTCACCATGCACGGCACGGTGATGATGTTCCTCTTCGCCGTGCCGATGGTCGAAGCCGCGGGCGTGCTGCTACTGCCGCAGATGCTCGCTGCGCGCGATCTGCCCTTCCCGCGCCTGTCGGCCTATGCCTTCTGGGCCTACGCCGTGGGCGGCCTCGCCTTCTTTGCCTCGCTGTTCGTCGGGCTCGCCCCCGACGGCGGCTGGTTCATGTATCCGCCGCTGACCTCGAAGAGCTATTCGCCCGGGATCAACACCGATTTCTGGTTGCTGGGCATCGGCTTCATCGAGATCAGCGCGATTGCCGGCGCGATCGAGATCATCGTCGGCGTGCTGCGGACGCGCGCGCCGGGAATGAGCCTCGACAAGATGCCGATCTTCGCCTGGTCCATGCTGGTCTTCGCGGTGATGATCGTCATCGCCTTTCCCAGCGTGATCCTCGCGACCCTGCTGCTCGAGATCGAGCGCGCCTTCAACTGGCCGTTCTTCGACGCGACGCGCGGCGGCGATCCGCTGCTGTGGCAACACCTGTTCTGGTTCTTCGGCCATCCCGAGGTCTACATCATCTTCCTGCCCGCCGCCGGAATGATGAGCATGATCATTCCTACGATCGCACGCACCGAACTGGTCGGCTACCGGCTGATCGTCCTCGCCATGATCGCCACCGGGTTCATCAGCTTCGGCGTCTGGGCGCATCACATGTTCGCCACCGGGCTGCCCCCGATGACCTCCGGCTTCTTTTCGGCGGCATCGATGGCGGTCTCGGTGCCGGCGGGCATCCAGGTCTTCTCGTGGATCGCGACCTTCGCGATCGGCAAACCGCGGTTCAACACGCCGGGGCTCTTCGCCATGGGCAGCATCGTGATCTTCGTCACGGGCGGACTGACCGGCGTCATGGTCGCGCTCGTGCCGTTCGATTGGCAGGCCCACGACACCTATTTCATCGTCGCGCATCTCCACTACGTCCTGATCGGCGGCATGGTCTTCCCGCTGTTCGCGGCGATGTACTACTGGACGCCGATGGTCAGCCGTTCCGCACTGTCGGAACGGTGGGGCAAATGGGTGTTCGGGCTGATGTTCGTGGGCATGAACGTCGCCTTCATGCCGATGCATCTGGCGGGCCTCATGGGCATGCCGCGGCGGGTCTACACCTATCTGCCGGGCAGCGGCTGGGACCTGCCCAACCTGATCTCGACGATCGGCGCCTTCATGCTGGCCTTGGGCGTGCTGCTGTTCCTGATCGACATGGCGCGCCGGTTCCGCCTCGCTCCGGGCGGCGGCAACGCGGGCAACACCTATGGCGCCGGCACGCTCGAATGGCTGCCGACCGAGCTGTTCTCGACGCGATCGATCCCCGTGGTGAAAAGCCGCGAACC
>SECS01000093.1 GCA_004211435.1 Novosphingobium sp.
CCTGCCCTGCTCGACCTGCTGCATCACCGCGGTCCAGGTGATCAGCTTCGAAACCGAACCCGGGCGAAACAAGGTACGCGTAGGGTCGACGGGCTTGCGCTTGGCGACGTCGGCATAGCCGAAGCCGCGCGCGGTCAGGATCTTGCCGTCCTTGACGACGGTGACCACCGCGCCGGGGATATCGCCGCTGCGCAGCGCGAAAGGCATGTAGCCGTCGAGCCAGGTATCGACGTCGGCCTTGGTCAGAACCGCAGTTGCCGGCGGGGCCGTCGGCGCGGCGAGATCGCCTTGTGGCGCGGCCGCCTGCGGCAGGCTGGGTGCCTGACCCTGGAGAGCGACGGCGCCGCCAAGCAGCAAGAGTCCGCCGAAGAGCGCTGCACGCCAAGGTCGCATGGGAGATCCTCCTGATGGTCCGTCGGGTTGCCCTGGCTCGATTGAACCAATAGACTGGCACCCATATTCTGATTAGGACAATATTATCCTGATTGGAAAATCAGTCAATGTCGAAGGAATCGTGCATGTCCGCCTCCGCTCCTACGCTCGGCGCCCTGCTTCGCGGGCTGCGCAGCCGCGAGGGCTGGACGCTCAAGCAGATGAGCGAAAAATCGGGAATCCCCGTGTCGACGCTGTCGAAGGTCGAGCACGATCGCCTCACCCTGACCTATGACAAGCTCTACCAGCTCAGTCAGCGCCTCGGCCTGCGCATGTCGGAGCTGTTCGCCGAGCCCGGCGACGAGACCGTGCCGCAGGTGACCGCGCGCCGCAGCCTGGGCGACATGGACCATGCGCTTCGCGTCGAGACGCCCAACTACGACTACTACTACCTCTGCACCGAGCTGCGCCGGAAGCGGATGATCCCCGCGATCACCAAGATCCGTGCAAAGACGCTCAAGGAGTTCGGTGATCTCGTGCGCCACGCCGGCGAGGAATTCATCTACGTGCTGCGCGGTCGCGTCGTCGTCGTTACCGAGTTCTACGACGCGGTCGAACTGGCCGAGGGCGAGTCGATCTATATCGATTCGAGCATGGGCCACGCTTATCTGGCGGCCGAAGGCTGCGACGAGGCCGAGGTCCTCGGTGTCATGTCGAGCAGCGACGCCGAACTGCTCGACTCGCTGCTCAACATTCACGAGGAGCAACTGGGCGGCGTGCCGGACGAGAAAGGCTCGGCCCGCGCCCGCGCGCTTCCCCGCCTTTGACGGCCTGAGCATCGGCGCGCCCGATCCATCGTCGCGCTGAAATTGCGAGCGGCCATGGCGCGCCGGGATTTGGCGCCGGCGCTTTCGGCTATCTCACTGAAATATTATCGTCATCCTTGTTAAATCAAACCGCCATGCTGGGTGTCTAACCGCCCCTCGACAGCGCGCGATCAAGCGCGCAGCCAAGGGTAGGAACGAGATTCATGAGGGTTATTCGATCGGCCGCCGAGGTCGTGCGCTGCGCCATGCTGGCAGGTACCGCGCTTTCGCTATGCGCTGCAGCCGCAGCACACGCGGAAGAGGCCGAGGCTGCTGACGCGGCGGAGGCGGAAAGCGGCGATCTGGGCTCGATCATCGTTACCGGCGCCAAGACGACGCGCTCGGCTACGGCGATACCGCAAAGCGAAATCCAGAAGATCCTGCCTGGCGTTTCGCCGCTCAAGGCGATCCAGACCCTGCCCGGCGTGCTCTACATCACCGCCGATCCCTGGGGTAACAACGAGCAGAACGCGCAGACCTACATCCACGGGTTCGACCGCAGCCAACTTGGCTACACGTTCGACGGCCTGCCGCTGGGCGACCAGAGCTACGGCAACTACAACGGCCTTGCGCCGCAGCGCGCTGTCATCTCGGAAAATGTCGCGCGCGTCGTCGTCGCGACCGGCGCCGGCGATCTCGCCACGCCGTCGAACAGCAACCTCGGCGGCACGGTCGAGACCTTCTCCTCCGATCCGCTCAGTGAACTGGGCATCCAGGCGGCCCAGACCATCGGCAGCTACAGCACTTCGCGCACGTTCGTGCGCATCGACACCGGTGAATTCGGCCAGGGCAATTCGGCCTATATCTCGGGCGCGCGACAGCGCGCTCGCGCCTGGGACTTCAACGGCATCCAGAGCGGCTGGCAGGCCAACGCCAAGTTCGTCCACGAGGACGACGGCGGCAAGATCACGGTCTATTTCGACTACAACGACATGAAGCAGCCGAACGAGGACGCGACCGTCTTCTTCGTGCCTTCCGCGGGCGGCACCGCCACCCCGGCGCAGCTCTACACGCCCTATACCAAGCCGTTCTTCTTCCCCGATTTCAACGGCTACCGCACCACCTACATGACCGCGCTGGGCAATTCGCCGGCGGCCGAGGGCAGCAATTACCGCAACTACTACTCGGACGCGCAGCGCACCGACTATCTGGGCTATGCCCGCTTCGATGCGAACCTGTCCGACAAGATCACTTGGTCGAACACCGCCTATATCCACCACAACGACGGCGTCGGCGTCGTCGCGGGTCCGCTCGGCCAGTCGATCACCGTGGCCCAGGCCTATCTCGATCCCGCCTATGCAAGCCTTCCGGCCAACTGCCGGTTCGGCGGCAACGGTAACGGCATCCGCCCGGCGGCCTGCACCGCGCTGACCGATGCCCAGGCGGCGGCGGCAGGCGCCGCGCTCGTCACGGCGACGGGCGGCTCGGGTATGATCACCCGCACCACCGAATACCGCATCGATCGCGGCGGCCTGATTTCGAACTTCGACATCGAGCTGGGAAACCACAAGATCGCGCTGGGCGGCTGGTACGAATACAACAGCACGACGCAGTGGCGCCGCTGGTATGCGGTCCCCGTGGCTGATCCTTCGCTGAGCACGCCCTACATTCGCCCGCTCAGCGTGCTGCAACCGTTGTTCACCCAGTACCAGGGCGAGGCGCGGATCGAGCAGCTGCAGCTCCACATCCAGGACACCTGGCAGGCCACCGAAAAACTGCTGATCCAGGCCGGCTTCAAGACCAGCGCCCAGTGGGCCACCGGCCGCTACCCGATCCAGCCGCGCGTCGGTTCGCTCGGCGGCACCACGGCCCTGCCCCAAGGCAAGATCAACACGCAGGAATGGTTCCTGCCGGCCTTCGGCGCGACCTATGACTTCAACGGCCACGAACAGGTCTATTTCAACGTCCAGAAGAACCTGCGCCAGTATTCGGCCTATCTCGCGGGCGGTGGCGGTCCCTGGTTCACGGGTAGCCAAGCCGCGTTCGACGCCTTCGCCGACCAGGGCAAGCCCGAGACGAGCTGGACCTACGAGGCCGGTTTGCGCACCAACCGCAACTTGGGCGACATCGGCCTGCAGGCGCAGATCAACTACTACCACGTCGAGTTCAACAACCGCCTGCTGGCGATCCCGACCAACCCCGGCGGCATTGCCGGCAGCGGCATCACCGGCGGCACCTCGACCCTGGTCAACGTCGGCAACGTGAAGACCGATGGCGTCGACGCGGCCTTCACCTTGCGCTTCGGTCGGACCTTCTCGCTCTACAACGCGATCTCGTACAACCTGTCGAAGTACCAGAACGACTACACCTCGACCGCGCTGGGCATCGGCGCGGCCAGCGACACCTGCATCGGCGGCTTCGTCGTTACGGGCGGCATCGTGCCAACCTGTGGCAAGCAGCTGCCCGGCACGCCGAAGTGGATGAACAAGACGGTGGCGACGCTCAACGTCGGGCCGTTCGAGGCGCAGGTGATCGGCGACTACGTCGGCCGCCGCTTCGCCACGTTCACCAACGACACCAGCGTCAAGTCCTACTTCCTGACCTCGCTGCGTGTCGATCGGTTCGGCGACGAACGGCTATTCGGCCTATCCGATCGCGCCGCGCCAGTGGTTCCTGACCTTGTCGGCGGCCTACTGACCTGAACAGCCTCTGCCGGTGACGGTGCGATCCCGCGCGGTCACCGGCTTGGAGCGTACTGTATCGGGCAATCGCAGAGGGCAGATGGCTGCGTTGGTGCTAATCCATCTCAGGCGGCCGTCTCATCGGCCCGTGCTGCGCGGATCGAGATCGAGCCTTTTCGTCAGTTCTTCCTCGGAGACGATCTCGATGCTGCCGCCGGCCTGCTGAAGCTCGAGAGCCCGCCGATAAGGCGCACTGGCGTGAAAGTATCGACCGAATGGCTGATCCGAGCTCACGACCAGCATAGTCGAAGTCGTCCCGACAGATGCGACCACCCTGGCGCCCCTAGCGGAAAGCCAATGCCCAAGCGCCCCATCGCGTGCAGCACCGAGGATCGCTATCCGCTGGCCCTTGAGTGGCCCCTCCGTCGCGGGCTTCGGTGCCTTCCCTCCACGCGGATTGGCAGGCTTGAGCCAGTCGGCAAGAGGAATCCCGGTATGGTCGATGGCCTTGACCACGACGTAGCCAGCCGCACGCGCGTCGCTGAGAGCATCGTGATGCTTGTGCTTGATGCCGAGATACCGGCTCAGGACATTGAGCTTGTGGCTCGACAGTTGGGGCCACGCCCGCTTGGCCACCCGCACGCTATCGAGCCACGTCGTCTCGACCACGTCGCGGCCATGGACGCGGCACGCAGCGCCAAGCGCGCCCTTGTCGAAGTATGAATGCGCGACGGTCACCCGGCCACCGAGGTGGCGATTCACGATCGCGTGAACGTCTCCAAAGGTCGGCTTCCCAGCTACATGGTCTTCCGTGATCCCATGGATCCTCGTGTTGAATGACGAGAAGTGATCGAGCGGATCGACCAGCGTTTCGAAATCGAAGACCTCTCTTCCATCCCGAAAACCAACGATGCCGATCTGGCAAATGCTGCTAACTCTCGAGCAAGCCGTCTCGACGTCGACTACTACGAAATCGAGTTCTGTTGCGTCGCCGGGCGCGGCCAAGGAAATCGACCGCTCTAGTTCAATGATCTCCATCGCCGAGAACATATCATGTCCGCGAGGAGGCAGCCAAGCGTCGATCGCTCGAGCCGCCGCGTGACACGGGATGGTGCGGCGATGGAGTGTGAAAAAGCGCCGGTGCGGATGATCAGCCCGCGCCGGCGCAGCGTCGTAGTGGTGAAATTCGGCTATTCGCGCCAGGCGACGATCTTGGTTTCGAGATATTCCTCGATCCCCTCGACGCCCCAAGCTCGCCCAACGCCCGAGTGCTTGTAGCCACCGAACGGCAGGTCGCCGTTGATCGGTGCACCGCCGTTCACGCCGATCGTACCGGTGCGGACGCGGTTGGCCACACGCATCGCGCGGTCGTGGGTACCCCAGACACCGCCCGAAAGGCCATAGACGCTATCGTTCGCGATCCGGATCGCATCGTCGTCGTCGTCATAGGGAATGACGACCAGGACCGGGCCGAAGATCTCTTCCTGCGCGATGCGCATGTCGTTCGTGACGTCGACGAAGCAGGTCGGCTCGACAAACCAGCCCTCTCCTTTGTCCGGACGGAGCGCGCCGCCCGCGAGCAAGGTGGCACCCTCCTCGACGCCCAGGTCGATATAGGCCTTGACCCGCTCCATCTGCTTCTTCGAAACGACCGGACCCATCGCGCAGTTCGGATCGTCGAAGTGCCCCCACTTGTCGGCATGGGCGTCGTAGGCGGCCTGGAGGATGGTTTTGGCTTCGTCATAGCGTGAGCGCGGGACGAGCAGACGGCTCTGCACCGCGCAGCCCTGGCCAGCGTGGAAAACGAGGATCGACTGCGCGACGACCTGGGCGAAGTTCTCGGCATCGTCGAGAACGATGCAAGCCGACTTTCCGCCCAGTTCGAGAAACATGCGCTTCATCGTCTCGGCGCCCTGACGCATGATGTGCTTGCCGATCTGAGTCGAGCCCGTGAAGGTCACGAGGTCGACGCGCGGATCGGTGACGAGCATCTCGCCGGCCATGGCAGGATCGGAGCCGGTGATCACGTTAAGCACGCCCGCGGGAAAGCCAGCCTCGGCGGCCAACTCTCCGAAAATCACCCCGGCCAACGGCGTGTCGGGCGCGGGCTTGAGGATCACCGTGCAGCCCGCAAGCAGCGCCGAGACGACTTTCTCCGCGTTGACGTAGAGCGGAAAGTTCCACGGCGTGATCGCCGCGACCACGCCAATCGGCTCATAGACAGCCTTGCGGTGCGACACGTAGCCGCCGCCGGCGTCATGTGTGCCGTAGTCCTTCTCGCGCTGCAGGCGCGGATAGACGTCCATCAGCGCCTTCCAGCTCCCCAGGCAGTTGGCCACCTGCGCGCGGTTCACCGCGACAAGTGGCGCCCCGACTTCGTGGCGAGCGATCGCAACCAGCTTGTCGATGTTGGCCTCGAATAGCGCATGCAGCTTCTGGACCAAGGCGAAGCGCTTCTCGTGATTGGTCGACCAGTCGGTTTCGTCGAAGGCAAGGCGCGCGGCGGCGATCACCGCCTCCACATCGGCGACCGAGGCGTCGGCGGCAACGCCGACGACCCGGCCAGTCCAGGGACCGATATTATCATAGGTCTTCCCACTTTCCGCGCGGCGCAACACGCCATCGATGAAGAGCTTCCCCTCGGGCAGGATCGTTGCGTTTTCGGCTTGGGGCGGGATTTGCGTCTGCGTGATCATGGGCTTCCTCAAAGTTATGCCGGTCGCCGGGCGCCGGTGTTGCATCCTCGTGAAACCAGCGCCTAAGCTGGCCTCACCTTGACGTAATCCGGAATATCCAGTAAATAATGGAAATGTCAACAAGCCACCTTTCGACAGAGCAGACCCGCTTCATCGACGACCTCGCTGGCCTGCTCGGCGCGTGGAACATGCCGACCAACGCTGCGCGGCTTTACGGCTATCTCCAGCTCATGAACGCGCCGGTCAGTCTCGAGGAAATCGCCCGCGACCTGCAGATCAGCCGAAGCCATGCGCACACGGCCGCGCGCGTCCTGGAAAGCCACGGCAATGCAAGGGGGGTCCCCAGTCGCGGCAGTCGTCGTATCCTCTATGTATGCGGCGAGGATCCGGGCGCGCCGCTCCGGCCGCAGGTCGCGACTTTGGAGCGGATGTCCCAGCTCATCGCGAGACGCGGCCCAGACGTCGCCAAGGACGAGGCTGCGGCGAGGCTCGCTCGGCTTGCGTCGTTTCACCACGAGTTACACGAGGCCATGGGTGTCGTCGTGCGGTCCGAAAGCGATCTGAACACCTGAACCGAGGCAGGTTGTGGAGCTCAGATGCGATCGCTCACGTCCGCTATCTTTGCGGGATCCGCCCTGCCAGCCGCGCGCTAAAATACGCGGACGCGCGGTCGTGGAATCTCGGGGAGCTTTCGGGAGCATGGGGGCCTGTGAAAGGTCGTGCTAGGCTGACATGCAAAGGCCTAAGGCGGGGCCAGCAAGGCCGCGATGTCCACTTTGGTGGTTGACCAGATCGCTTCCCCCGCCCAATTTGCGGCTTCAGCTACCCGATCACGGGAGCGTCGCCTGCAATGATCCCGCGGCCGCTCCTGCAATACGCCTCCTGGATCCTTGCCGGCGTCTTCGTCCGGCACAGGCTAATCGCCGCTGCCGCACTCCGACAGCTTCCACGAGGTTACTGTGACGTCCACTCCGCGTTCTTCCCGGCTTTCGGCGCTCGCCGCTGCTTGCGCCCTCATTCTCACCCCGTCGTTGTCCATGGGTGCGGCGCCACCAAGCCCCACTCCGAAACCGGTCGAAACGCGAGAAGCTGAAATCGCGCGCGAAGCCTATGCCTTTCTCTATCCGCTGGTGATCATGGACGTGACCCGACGGCAGGCGCTGCAACGCGGCGGATCGAGCCTGGCGGCCCCCGTCAATACGTTTCATCACAGCCCGGCCTTCCCACGCGGCGATTTCAAGGCGGTGGTCCGGCCGAATTTCGATACGCTCTATTCTTCGGCCTGGCTCGATCTCGGCAACGGGCCGGTCCTATTGTCGATCGGTGACACCAAGAACCGGTACTACATGCTGCCGCTTTACGATGCCTGGACCGATACCTTCGCGATACCCGGCAGTGAGACGCTGCCCGCGGGCAAGACAGCCAAGTTTGCGATCACCGGTCCTGGGTGGCAGGGAATCTTGCCGGCCGGCGTCGAGCGGATCGATGCGCCGACCCGCTTCGTCTGGATCATAGGCCGCATTCAGACGAACGGCGTGTCCGACTATCCCGTCGTCCATCAGATCCAGAAGGCGCTCACGCTGGCGCCGCTCGACCCGGCCAAACCGGCACCGTTGGCGAGCGATGCGCCCGTCGATCTCACCCTGCCCCCGGTCGCGCTCGTCAACCGCCTGAGCGCGACAGAGTTCTATGAGACGGCCCTGCGCCTGATGGTCGACAATCCGCCGCACCTCGTCGACCAGGCCCAGGTAGCCCGCCTCGGACTAATCGGCCTCCGCGCCGCGCGCGACTTCCGCTTCGCCGGCCTGTCATCCGCCGCGCAAGCCGCACTCGCCGATGCCAAGACGCAAGGGCCGGCGCGCATTCTCCGCTATGCCGGACGCAACGGTCAGCAGCGCAACGGCTGGCGGCTCAACACGCTTTCGGTTGGGACATATGGCGCGGACTACGATCAGCGCGCGGCCGTGGCGCTGGTGGGTCTCGGCGCGAACCGCCCGACGGACTCGATCTATCCGAGCACCAGCGTCGATCGCGACGGCAAGGCGCTGAGCGGCCAGGAGCACTATGTCGTGCGTTTCAAGGTGGGCGAACTGCCGCCAGCACGCGCGTTCTGGTCGCTCACCGCTTATACGCCCGAAGGCTATACCGAACCTAATGCGATCGATCGTTACGCCGTCGGCGATCGCGATGCCTTGTCGTTCAATCCCGACGGCTCGCTCGATCTCCTGCTTCAGAACGACGATCCGGGCGCCGATCGGCGCGCCAACTGGCTGCCGGTTCCACGTGGACCGTTCAATCTCAGCTTGCGGATCTACCGCCCCGCACCTTCAGCGCTCGAGGGCGACTGGCCGCCGCCGGCGATAGAGCGCACCATCCAGAAATAGCGAAACGCGCAGCGGCACCCCGCCCGCCGCGGCAACGGGGTGCTGCTTCGTCTTGCTACTCGGCGAAGTACCGGTTCGCGGGACGTTTCAACCCTAGGTGGTCGCGCAGGGTCGTGCCCTCGTACTCGGTGCGGAACAGCCCGCGCCGCTGAAGCTCGGGCACAACGCGATCGACGAAGTCGTCAAGCCCGCCCGGAAGCCACGGGAACATGATGTTGAACCCGTCCGAACCCCGCTCCTCGATCCACGCCTCCATGCCGTCCGCGATCGTCTGCGGGGTACCCACGAAGGACAGGCCAGCATAGCTCCCGGCCTTGGCGGCAAGCTGTCGAATGGTCTTCCCCTTCGCCGCTTCGACCATGCGGTCCCGGCCCGATCGGCTGGCATTGCTTTCGGGAATTTCGGGCAGCGGCCCATCGGGATCGAAACCCGACACGTCATAGTCGAGCGCGATCGACAGCGAGCGGATACCGCTGTCGTAGTGCACCAGGCTGTCGAGATGCGCGCGCTTCGCCCACGCTTCCTCATCGCTGTCGCCCACCACGACGAAGGCTGCAGGCAGGATCTTGAGGCTGTCGGGATCGCGGCCCAGCGCCGGCATCCGCCCTTTGACGTCGGCATAGAAGGCCTTGCCCCGCGCGAGATTGTCGGCCGATCCGAAGATCACCTCTGCTGTTTCGGCCGCAAGCTGCCGACCGGGCTCGGAGGCGCCCGCCTGGACGATCACCGGCCAGCCCTGGACAGGCCGCGCAATGTTGAGCGGGCCTCGCACCGATAGGAACTCGCCCTTGTGGTCGAGCACGTGGAGCTTGTCGGGATCGAAGAACACGCCGCTCTCGACGTCGCGGACGAAAGCATCGTCGGCCCAGCTGTCCCAGAGCCCGGTGACCACCTCGTGAAATTCTCGCGCCCGAGCATAGCGCGTCTCGTGGGCGAGGTGCACCTCGCTACCGAAATTGTGCGAGGTCTCTGGGTTGCCCGTGGTCACGACGTTCCAGCCCGCCCGGCCCTGGCTCAGGTGGTCGAGCGAGGCGAAGCGCCGCGCAATGTGGTAGGGCTCGTCGTAGGTGGTCGAGGCCGTGGCGATCAGGCCGATCCTCTCGGTCTCCATTGCCAGCGCCGATAGCAGGGTCAGCGGCTCGAACGAGGTCACCGTATGGCTTCGCTTCAAGGCGTCGATCGGCATGTTCAGCACGGCCAGATGATCGGCCATGAAAAAGGCGTCGAACTTCGCCGCTTCGAGCCGCTGCGCCAGCCGGCGGATCAGCGGGAAATTGAAATTGGCGTCGGACGCCGCGCCCGGATAGCGCCAGGCGCCGGTGTGGATCGAGATCGGGCGCATGAACGCGCCGAGATGGAGCTGGCGGCTCATCAGAAGCGCTCCACCCAGGGACGCAGTTCGACCTCCCAGCTCCAGGCACTGCGCGGCTGCGTCAGGACGCTGAGATAGGCTTGGGCGATATCGTCGGGATCGAGCGTGGAATCGGGCGCTTCCGCGGGATCGGGCCGCGTGGCGCTGCGCACCGCGCCGTCGATGACGAAGTGGGCGACGTGAATGCCCTGCGGCGAGAGTTCGCGCGCCGCGCTCTGCGCGAGGCCGCGCAGGCCGAACTTCCCGATGGCGAAGGCCGAGGACTGTGCGAAACCCTTGACGCTCGCGGTCGCGCCGGTCAGCAGGATGGCACCCGCGCCCCGCGGCAGCAGGCGTTTCGCGGCCTCCTGAACGACGAGGAAGCCCCCAAAAGCCGACACCTCGATCGCGCGGCGCACCGCTTCGGGATCGAGCTCGGCAATGGCGCCACGAACCCGGCCGCTGGCATTGTATAGGACTATCTCGGGCACGCCGATGCGCGATTCGACTTCCGAGAACAACGCCTGGACCGCCGCGGGGTCCGAAGCATCGACCGGCAGTGCCACGGCGCCGATTTCTTCGGCGAGCGGCGCAAGCTTCGCGACGTCACGCGCGGCGAGCGCAACCTTGACGCCTTTCGCCGCCAGCGCGCGTGCGAACGAAGCGCTGATGCCGGCACCCGCGCCGACGATCAGGGCCGTACCATAAGGAAGACTGCCCATCAGTTCGTCCTCCCCTGAACGACCGCGGCCGTCTGACCGAACAGGATGCGCTTGGCCTCCTCGCTCTGCGGCGCGCCAGCCCCTGGATTGACCTGCGCTACCAGCGCATAGGCCCGTTCGGTGGCCGGACGCTCGCGGATCGTCTCGAACCAGCGTTGGAGGTTGGGGAAATCGCCGAGCACCTGGCCCTGCCGTTCCCAGGGCACCACCCAGGGATAGGACGCGATGTCGGCGATCGAATAGTCCTCGCCCGCCAGGAACGGCCGGTCGGCGAGCCGCTTGTCGAGCACGCCGTAGAGCCGGTTGGTCTCGTTGGTGTAGCGCGTAACCGCATAAGGGATCTGCTCTGGCGCGGCGTAGCGGAAATGGTTGTTCTGCCCCGCCATCGGGCCGAGCCCGCCCATCTGCCAGAACAGCCACTGCAGCGTTTCGGTTCGGCCGCGCGGATCGGACGGGATCAGCTTGCCGGTCTTCTCCGCGAGATATTGGAGGATCGCGCCGGATTCGAAGACCGAGATCGGCGCGCCGCCGTCGGCCGGTTCGTCGTCGACGATTGCGGGTATGCGGTTGTTGGGTGCGATCGACAGAAAATAGGGCAGAAACTGCTCGCCCTTGCCGATGTCCACCGGCGTGATGCGGTAGGGAATACCCGTTTCTTCGAGGAACAGGGTAATCTTGTGACCGTTCGGCGTGGTCCAGTAATAAAGGTCGATCATGTCGTTCTCCGGCGGCGCAACCAAGCCGCACGCGGAAGCGAGCGGACGGCGGTGAGCCATCAAGCATGGAAGGCGAGGCCTGACGCTGTCGTCCGGGCATCGGCAGGTGATCCGGCGAGCTCAGGCGGTCGCCGGTCCCCAGTGCGCGGTCGCCTGATCGGCCGGACCCGGAGCCTGTCCAAGCTATGAACGCACCCAAGAGTGTCAATCTCAAGTTTTGCTTTGGACGCTCGAAGAATGCTTTGCGCCTCGCCGCCTCAACCCGCCCAGAATCTCTATTGATGGAGTAGAGATTTATCCGCTAACGCGGGCGGGTAACAGGGGGCGTTCGATCATGCCGGCTCATTCCGTATCGTTCACCGCTGCCGGCTCGTCCGATCTGGCCGCTGCGACTCTGGATCCGTTTCACAGTGCGCAGCACTTGCTGCGCCAGGGCAAGCCGCTGTCGACCGATCAGTTCGCCGAACTCGACGAACTGCTGCGCCGGGTCAGCCATCGGCAATTCCTGGAACTGACCGACGATCCCGCACATCAGCCGCAGCTGCGCGTCTATCGCGCGCTGTCGCGGCGTATCGGCATGCGGGCGATCACACTGGCGCTCGCCGGCCTGAGCGCGATCGCGGGATCGTTCGCCCTGTTCCTGGCCCGCTGAGCCATGGGCAAACTGCCGTTCGCATCGCTGCTGGTCTGTGCGACGGCGCTCGCCACGGGGCCGGTTGACGCCCAGTCCCATCCGGCCAGCACCGTCACTCGCGCGGCCAACCAGACTGCCCTGACCGCCGCCGCCGAAGACGAGGCGCGCGAAGCGATCGAGGACGCCGCCGCGCGCCGCGGCCTGATCGCCACCCTGCCCGATGGCGTCGTGCGCAATTCGGCGGGAGAGGTGATCCTCGACCGGCGCGACTTCGCCTTCCTGAACGATCCCGTCGCGCCGGCCAGTGTCCATCCGCGGCTCTGGCGGCAGGCCCGCCGCGATGCCCAGCACGGCCTGTTCGAGGTCGTCCCCGACGCCATCTGGCAACTGCGCGGCTACGATGTCGCGGTGATGACCTTCATCAAGACCGACAGCGGTGTGATCGTGGTCGATCCGCTGACCACCGAAGAAGCGGCGCGATCCGGCTGGGCGCTGTTCCGCGAAAAGGTCGGCGGCTGGCCGATCCGCGCGATCCTTTTCTCCCACAGCCACGTCGATCACTTCGGCGGCGTGCGCGGGGTCATCGACGCGGAGGCGGTAGCGCGCGACAAAATCCCGATCATCGCTCCGCACGGCTTCACCGAGGAGGCCGTCAGCGAAAACGTCCTTGCCGGCCCGGCGATGCTCGCGCGCGCCGAGTTCATGTTCGCAGGCAATCTTTCGGTCGGCCCGCAAGGGCACGTCGACACGGGCCTGGGGCCGCGAGGCGCCAAGGGCACTTCGGGCTTCATGCAACCCAACCGGCTGATCGGCCCCGAGGGCGCCAGCATCACGATCGACGGGCTCGAACTGATCATCGCCGATGCCGCGCGTACCGAGGCGCCCGCGGAATACGTATTCTACGTGCCCCGCTACAAGGCCCTGCACTCGACCGAGGTCGTGACGAAAACCTTCCACAACCTGCTGACCCCACGCGGCGCGCAGATCCGCGACGGGCTGCGCTGGTCGCAGGTGATCGATCAGATGCTGCAGCGCTGGGGCAGCGAGGCGCAGGTGCGCCTCGGCTCGCACGGTTGGCCGACCTTCGGCGGCGAGGACCTGCGCCGCGAGCTCGTCGGCCACCGCGACATCTATCGCTTCGTCCACGACCGCACGCTGGCCGCAGCCAATAGCGGCGCGACGATCCAGGAATTGCCCGACATCCTCGAAGCCGCGCCGGGCCTCGCTCCCTATCCCACGGCGCGCGGCTATTACGGCACGATCAACCACAACGCCAAGGCGGTCTACCAGCGCTATTTCGGCTGGTGGGACGGCGTGCCGGCCGACTACGATCCTTTGCCGCCCGAAGAAGCATCGCGCGGCTATGTGGCTCTGGCTGGCGGGCCGAAGAAGCTGCTCGCGGCGGGTCGGCGCGCCTATGATGCGGGCAACTATCGTTGGGCGGCAACGCTGTTCAACCACTTGGTCTTCGCCGATGCCACCGACACCGCGGCCAAGAGCGCACTGGCCGATGCCTACGAGCAGATCGGCTATCAGGCGGAATCGGGCGCCTGGCGCAATTACTACCTGGTCGCCGCCGCCCGCCTGCGCGGCGAGGCCACGCCGCGCGCCTTGCCCGTTCGCCAGAGCGCCAGCTTCGTGGCCGCCATACCGACGCTCGACTTCTTCAACGCGCTGGCAACGCGATATGCACCGACGACAGCGCTGGCCGAACCGCGCATCCTGCGTTTCGTGCTGACCGACACGCGCGAGAGCATCGCCGTCGAGCTGTCGGGCATCGTCGCCAATCCGCGAGCCGAGGCGTGGGACGCGGCGAAAGCGCCCACTGCCGCCGAAGTCCGCACGACGCGCCGCGCACTGCTCGGCTTGATCGGCGGCGAAGCCAAGATCGCCGACCTACTGGCGGCGAAGCAGATCGAACTCTCGGGCGACCTTGCCCTGCTGCAGCGCTGGACGACCAGCCTGCGGCCGATCACATCCGGGTTCAATATCGTCACGCCTTGAGCGTTTCCAGCACGCGGATCACCGCCGCGTTTTCGGCTGGCGTGCCGATCGTGAAGCGGATCCAGTCGTTCAACGGTGCGAAAGCCCGGCCGATCGCAATGCCAGCCGCCGCGAACCGCACGCAGTTCCCTGCCTGCTTCAGGCGGAAGAAGGCAAAGTTCGCGCGGCTGTCGCTGCGCTCGAGCCCGAGCCGGTCGAGCAAGGCGGTCACCCGCCGCCGTTCGGAGACAACGATGTCGCGCATGCGGCGGACGTGGTCCTGGTCGGCCAGCGCTGCCGATGCGGCCGCGGTGGCGGCAGCCAGCCGGAACAGTTCGCGACGACCCAAGGCACCGAAATGCAAGGTATCCGGATGAGACATGAAAGATGAGTCCAATAGTCGAACCGACTTATCGGTCATGATAGGCCCATGAGAAGTCCCGTCCTATGACGATTTTCAATCGTCTCATTTGGCGTTTCAACCCCATACCGCTGCAACAGCTTTTATCATCGGACATCGTCACAGCCCGGAGTGATCATGTCCCGTCTTCGCCCAACCTATTTGCTTGCGACATTGCTCCTCGCTTCGGCTGCGGGCGCTGAAACGCCGGTCGATGCCGACGCCATCCACCGCCGCGTGCTCGAGCTAGACAGCCATGCCGACGTCCTCCTGCCCGACGCGGCAGGCAAGACACCGTCGCAGCAGGTGAGCCTCGCGCAGATCGCGCAAGGCGGTCTCGACGCCGTCGTCCTTGCAGTGGCGGTCGGCCCCGGCCCGCGCGATGCCGCCGGCATTGCTGCCGCACGCCAGGAGGCCGACCGCAAGCTCGGCCTGATCAAGGCCTTCATCGCCGAAAATCCGCAGCGCGTCGGGCTGGCGCTCACTGCCGATGCCGTGGAACGCCTGCACCGCGAAAACCGTCTGGCCGTGATCATCGCCTTCCAAAACGCGCGCGCGATCGGCACCGATCTGTCGCAGATCGACCGTCTCTACCGAGAGGGCGTACGCGTCTTCGCGTTCAACCACGCCGGGCACAACGCGTTCTCGGATTCCTCGCGTCCCGGCAAGGAACCGGCCTCGGTCAACGGCGGTCTCTCGCCATTGGGCCGTACGGCCGTTGCCAAGCTCAACGACCTTGGCGTGCTGATCGACGTTTCGCAGCTGTCGGGCCCTGCGCTGGCCCAGACACTGCAGCTCACACGCGCACCCGTGGCCGCCACTCATTCCGCCGCACGCGCGCTGATCGACAACACACGCAACCTGTCCGATGCCGAGCTCGACGCGATCAAAGCCAATGGCGGCGTGGTCCAGGTTCCGCCTTTCGCCAGCTACCTGCATCAGCAGGATGCCGCGAGCTTGGCCAAGGTTGCCGCCGTGCGCCACGAATACGGCCTTAATGCCGAGAGCAAAGCGCCGCTCGACGGGATCGACACACTGCACGAAGCGAAGCGCAAGGCCTTCAACGACGCGGTCAAGCAGGCCCAGTCGCGCGGCACGCTCGGCGAATATGTCGATCACATCGACCATATCGCCAGGCGGATCGGTTGGCAGCACGTCGGCGTGGGCACCGACTTCAACCACGGCTCAGGCGTGATCGGCTTCGACAGCGAGGCCGATGCCCCCAACGTCACCCGCGAACTCGTGCGCCGCGGCTACGACGAGCGGCAGATCGCCGCGATCTGGGGTGGCAATTTCCTGCGCGTGCTTCGCGCCGCGCAAGCGGCCGCTGCCCACACCGCGCCGTAAATCGATCGAACAGGGGGAAATCACATGACTTCACGAAATCGCGCGCCGCTGCGCGCTGCGCTGCTCGCCTCCGCCTTGCTGGCAATGCCCGCGGCGGCCCGGGCCGCCGCCGAGGACGAGGCGCCTTCGTCCGCACATGACATCATCGTCAGCGGCCGCCGCGTCTCGCAATCGTCGGAAGCGATCGGCGAGGAGAAAGTGACCAACACGGTCGCGATCACGCGTGAGGCGCTGCTTTCCGCGCCATCGGGTATCTCTGGGCTGAAGATGCTCGAAAGCCTGCCCGGCTTCAACGTCCAGACCGAGGGTAGCCTCGGCCTCTATGAATTCGGCAACAGCGTCCAGGTTCGCGCCTTCAACCTCGACCAAATCGGCTTCCTCGTCGATGGCATACCGACCGGGCGCAGCGATCCATTCGGGGGAAGCCCGGTGTTCCGCTATGTCGACAACGAGAACCTCGGCGTGGTGGAAGCCTCGACCGGCGCCGGCGACGTCGGTCTCCCGTCGTATTCCTCGCTCGGTCCGATCGTCCAATACCGCTCGATCGAACCGCAGAACGACCTCGGCGCTTTCGTTTCGCAGACCTTTGGCGAGAACGACCTGCGGAGGACTTTTGTACGGTTGAGCAGCGGCCGCGTGGGGCCGTTCAAGGGCTATGTCAGTTTCACGCGGCTCAAGAGCGACCTGTGGCGGGGCGCCGGCACGATCGACCGCAAGCATTGGGAAGCCCAGCTCAAGGCCGATCTCGGTGGTGATAGCTGGCTGCGACTGAAATTCGTGTCGAACGACTTCTTCGACTATGATTCCCCCACGCTCTCGCGCACCGACTATCTTTCGGCCACGCCCGATGCCGGCGGCAAGACCGGGCGGAACCGCGGCTATATCGGCTTCGTGCCCGACTATCTGCCGCTCGCGACGGCGCCGACGGTGCGCTATTCGGATCCGCGCCACACCTATTACTTCGGCAATGCCATCAACATCCGCAACGACCAGCTCTACGGTGGAACGCTGCACGTCGCGCTCAGCGACAAGGCCTATGCCGAGACGACGGTCTACTGGGAGGACAAGGACGGTTACGGCGTCTCGCCCGATTCCTATGGCAACAGTCTGCCGATCTATCAGCGCCAGGCTTCGGTCGGGCTGCGCGTAACCGCACCGCGCGGGCTGCAATACGGGCTATCGGGCGTCGGCGGCGACCGCTACGGCATCGTCTCCCGGCTGAACTGGACCGCGGGCGTGCACCGGCTCGAGGCCGGGCTCTGGGGCGAGATCGACCAGTACCACCACACGCAGCTGCGCCTGAACAACCAGAACGGCGCGCCCGACGGCGCGGTAATTCCGACCGAGATCGTCTATCTGCGCCGCGACTATCGCTCGAAGCGCGAGGCGCTGCAGTTGTTCCTCAAGGACACAATCACTCTGGCCGACGACCGGCTGGTGATCGACCTCGGCATCAAGGGCCTCAAGCTCGACTACCGCCAGCGCGGCTATCGCGACTTCAACGACTATGCACGCACGGTCAACGGCGTGAACCTGCCCGGCTGGGGACCGCAGCTCAACACCGCCGCCTATCAGGACTTCTTCCTCCCCTCGGCCGGCCTGCTCTACAGGCTCGACAGGCGCAGCCAGATTTTCGCCTCCTATGCGGAGAACTACGCGCTGCCCAAGGGCATGGACGACATCTACGCGGTCGCGCTCAATTCCTCGGCTGCGCTCGTGCCGCAGCCTGCGCCCGAGAAGTCCCAGAACTTCGAGATCGGCCTGCGCACCAACCAGGCCGAGTTCTATGCGGTGCTAGCGGCCTACTATACGAAATTCCGCAACCGCATCCAGTCGATCGCCGGGATCCTGCCGGGCACGACCAACGTGACCGAGACCTTCTTCCGCAACGTGGGCTCGGTCGAAGCCTATGGCGCCGAGTTCACCGGCACCTGGAAACCGCGCTTGCTCAATGGCCTCGCCTATTTCAATGCCAACGTCACCTACAACCACGCCACCTTCCAGGACGACATTCCAGGCGTGGCGGCCATCGCTGGCAAGACCATTCCCGACAGCGCCAAGTGGATCGTCGCCGGCGGCGTGACGGTAGAACCGGCGCCCTGGCTCGTCGCCAACTTCTCGGGCCGCCGCATCTCGAAGCGCTTCGCCAACTTCACCAACACCTTCAGCGTGCCGGCCTACACGGTATGGAACGCCTACGTGGACCTCGGCGACGGCATCGGGATCGGGCCGGTCAAGAACCTGCGCGCGCGCCTCAACATCGATAACGTCTTCGACCGGGACGCACTGAGCTTCATCTCGCCGCAGGTCACCACCGACGGCCTTTTCCGCCCGCTATCTCCGCGGACGATCCAGTTCACGGTCGCTGCCGAGTTCTAGCCTTCGAAATCGAGGATCACGGCAGTATCGTGAAGTCATGGTGAGCCCTGCTGGGTTCGAACCAGCGACCTACTGATTAAAAGTCAGTTGCTCTACCGACTGAGCTAAGGGCCCGACCAAGTGGCGTCACCTAAGGGTACGGCGCAGGCGGGTCAAGCGGCAGCCGTCCGGGAAATCACATCGGGCGATCTGCGTCGCGGCGCTCTACAAGTTCGCGCGGCTGGACGATTGCGAAGCGGTGCAGCGGGACCTCGCACAGCTCTGTTGCGCGCAGGGCGTGAAGGGCACCCTGATCCTGGCGCAAGAGGGCATCAACGGCACCATCGCGGGGTCGGACGAGGCGATCGCGCGCGTGGTCGCCCATTGCCGCGGCCTGCCCGGCTTCGCCGAGCTCGAGGTCAAGTATTCGCGCGCCGAGGCTCTGCCCTTCCACCGCATGAAGGTACGCGTGAAGCGCGAGATCGTGACCATGGGCGAACCCGCGATCGATCCGCTCACGGGCGCGGGGCATTACGTCTCGCCGCAGGACTGGAACGAGCTGATCAGTGATCCGGCGACGATCGTCATCGACACACGCAACGATTACGAGGTAGCGATCGGCACCTTCGCCGGCGCGATCAATCCGCAGACCGCGACCTTCCGCGACTTCCCGACCTGGTTCCGCGCGGAACGCGAGCGGCTGCTCGGCCAGGGCACGCCGCCCAAGGTGGCAATGTTCTGCACGGGCGGCATCCGCTGCGAGAAGTCGACCGCTTTCCTCAAGGCCGAGGGGCTCGACGAGGTCTACCACCTGCACGGTGGCATTCTCAAATATCTCGAAAGCGTTCCCGCCGAGCAGAGCTTGTGGGATGGCGAATGCTTCGTGTTCGATCAGAGGGTTGCCGTCACCCATGGGCTTGCGCCCGGCACCCACGACCTCTGCCATGCGTGCCGCCGACCAGTGAGCGCGGCCGAGCGCGAGGATCCGCTCTACGAGCCTGGGGTGAGTTGCCCGGCCTGCCATGCCGAACGCAGCGACGACCAGCGCGCCGGCTATGCCGAGCGCGACCGCCAGGAACGCCTCGCCCAGCGGCGCGGAACGGCGCACGTCGGCGCCAAGCTGCCCGCCAAGCCGCCCGAACAAGGCCATGATTGACCCGATCCTCTACAGCTTCCGGCGCTGCCCATATGCCATGCGCGCCCGGCTTGCCCTGCTGGTGAGCGCCACGACCTGCGAGATCCGCGAGGTCAAACTTTCGCAAAAGCCCGCCGAACTGATCGCGGCCTCACCCAAGGCGACGGTGCCGGTGCTGGTGCTGCCCGAGGGCGGCGTGGTCGAGGAAAGCCGCGAGATCATGGCCTGGGCGCTCGCGCAACGCGATCCCGAGGGCTGGCTGGACCGCGAGGATCGCAACCTGATCGAGATTAACGACGGGCCGTTCAAGCACCACCTCGATCGCTACAAGTATCCCGAGCGCCACGGCTCGCAGCCGGGGGAGCACCGGGCGGCCGCGCTTGAACTGCTGCGCGGACTCGAAGCCCGGCTCGCCTTACAGACCAACCTCTGCGGCGACCTTCGCGGGCTGACCGACGCGGCGATCTTTCCTTTCGTGCGACAGTTCGCCGAGACCGACCGGGCCTGGTTCGACGCGCAGCCGCTGCCGCACCTGCAGGCCTGGCTCGCACGGCATCTCGCCTCGGAGCTGTTCGCCGCGATCATGCTCCGCCTGCAGCCCTGGCAGCCCGAGGACGCGCCGATCCTTTTCCCGGCGGGCTAGCCTCAGGCCGCCTCGACCCAAACCTCCAGCCCCGAGAACAACAGCATGCCGGTGATCGGATCGACCTCGCGCGTGGTGCTGGTGAGGTTGTTGACGTTCATTTCGTCGGACCAGCCGTGCGGGATGTTGATGACCCCGGGCCGCAAGGTGTCGTCGATCTTCAGCGGCCGCTCGACCTTGCCGCTGACCGTGCTGACGCGGATCAGCGCGCCTTCGGCAAAGCCGCGCTTCACCGCGTCAACCGAATTCATCATCACCTGCGGCGGATCGCGCAGGTCGATCAGCTTCGAATTCTCGTGATACTTCTGGCGGCGCGGGATTAGGATCAGCTTGTCGGCATCGTGCGCGCTCTCGCGCGTTTCCAGGCCGGCGAGTTGCTCGGCCAGCAACCGCGGTGCGAGGCGCCAGCCGCCCAGTTTCTCGTCGACGAACTTCTGCACCCAGCCGATCACCGGCTCCTCGACGAGCAGGCGCTTTTCCCTGAGCTCCGCGAAATCGTGACCAAACAGGCCAAGGACATAGGCGAGGAAGCTGTCGTCGGTGCCGGTCTCGTGATCGAAGCCGGGGAAGAAATCGATCTCCATCCGCTTGCCGAGCTCGCTCAGAATCCACCAGAACGCCTTGCGATCGCCCAAGGGCTCGATCAGCGCCGGGGTGTATTGCGTGACCAGCAAAGGGAACGAGGTATCGGTAACGAAGCTCATGTCCGCGCGTTCGAGCTGGCCCTTGGTTGGCATGACATGGGTGGCGATGTCGACCGTGCGGTTGCCGCGGACGTCGAACACCCCCAGGACTTCGAGGTCCTGGAGCGCGGCATAGGAGCGCGCGGTCTCGGGCAGGCAGACTTCGAGGTTGCCGCCCCAGACCATCATCGCGCGCAGGTTGCCCGCGGCGATCTCGTCGGGGATCGCGGCGCAGGGGAAGTCGCCGTGGGTTCCGCGCAGCTCGGGCCGGCTCTTCGGACCGGGTCGGTTCCAGCCGTCCTCGGGCGCGGCGGGGAAGTCGGCCTTGTCCTTGCGCATGATGCGCCCGGGATTGACCCAGGAACCGCCCTCGCGATCGAGCGAGCCCGTCACCGCCATCAGAGCCAGGGCAAGCCAACCGGTGACGTTGCCGGCGCGCTGCATGGTGACGCCGGTGCCGGTCTCGATCGAGAGCCGTCCGGCCTTGCGGATTGCCGCAACGAAGGCTTGCAGCGTCTCCGCCTCTACACCGGCGACCTTGCTGGTGTAGTCGAGCGTGAAGCGATCAACCGCCGCGGCCAGCTTGTCGGCGCCCTGCGCGTGATCGGCGATGTAGTCGCGGTCGGCGCCGTCGATCAGCAGTTCGCGGATGGCATAACCCAGCACCGCATAGTCGAGGCCCGGACGCGGCTGGATGAAGCCGTCCGAGCGCATCGCCGTCTCGCACTTGCGCGGGTCGATCGTCCACAGCTCGGCGCCGTGCGCGCGCATATCACGCATCGCCGCGGTCGGCGCGTGCATCTGGATCGTGCGGGTGTGCGAGATCACCGGGTTGGTGCCGATGAAGATCACCATCTTGGTCTTCGAGAGGTCCGCGCGCGGTTCCAGGCCGGAAATCCCCGCGAACAGCTCGCCCGCCAGCGCCTTCGACACCGAATCGATCGTCATGTCGCTGTAGGACGACGGCGTGCCGATCGTCTTGCCGAAGGCGAGCAGGCTGTAGAAGCCGCTGGCGTCTAGGAAGCCGCCGCCGCCGATGAAGGTGCCCACGCCGACCGGGCCGGTCGTGGCGATGATGCGCTTCAGCTTGGGGGCGAGATCGTCGAGCAGGTGGTCCCATGTGGTCGCGACCAGTTCGCCGTCGACCCGGATCATCGGGCGTTCGAGGCGCTCGTCGCGGTGGTGGTCGGTCGCGATGGCCCGTCCCTTGGGGCAGGTATATCCGCGCGAGACCGGGTGCTCCTCGTCAGCGCGGACCTTGAGCGCCTGCTCGCCGTCTAGCGTGACGACGATACCGCACCCCGATCCGCAGATGCGGCAGAAGGACTTCTTCTCGACGATGGTCATGGCTGGGGGTCCGAATGCGGAGGAAACGTGGGTCCGCCAGCGTCTTCCGTTTCTCGGCATCACGCCAATACAATATCGGCACGTCCAATATACCTAAATGGCTATATCCCTCGAGCTCATCGCCGGCCCGATCACAGTCTAGCCGAGCAACGTTCGGTTACAAATAATCTTGATAAGGATTCGCATTAGCGTTACCTCGCCCGCCGTTCAGAGGAGGGCGACATGACGACATTCAATCGGCGCGCGACGAGCATCGCGGCCTTGGCACTTGCGACGATCTGGGCATCGCCCGCTCTGGCCGACGACACCACCGGTGAGAACGAGACAGCGCCGCGATCGGACATCGTCGTCACGGCCGCCCAGCTGCGCGAGGCAGTCGTCGCCGGCAAGGCCGACATTCCGCTGATCGAGACGCCACAGGCGATCTCTGTCGTATCGGCGTCGGACATCGAGGCGCGCGGCGTCACCCGCCTGTCCGAGGCGTTGCGAACCGTCGCCGGCGTGTCACGCTCGACGACCTACGGCTTCTACGACGCCTATACGATCCGCGGCTTCGACGCAGCCTATGGCAGCGTCTACCTCGACGGCCTGGTCAACGAGGCCGGCGTCGGCTTCAACCAGGAGCTGTCGGCGGTCGAGCAAATCGAAGTGCTCAAGGGCCCCTCGTCGATGCTGTTCGGCCAGGCACCGCTCGGCGGTCTGATCAACCTCGTCAGCAAGCGTCCGCGCGACGAGGCCTTCGTCAAGGTCACAGCCTCGACCGGATCGTGGAATCTCGTCGAAGGCACGATCGATGCGAACGCGCCGCTGAACGCCAGCGGCACTCTGCTCGCGCGCATCAACCTGACATACCGCGATGCCGACAGCTTCGTGCGCAATTCGGGGATCAACCGCATTTTCGCCGCGCCCGCGATCACTTGGCGCGCCGGGCCCGATACCACGCTCACCGTGCTCGGCCGCTATCAGCGCGACCACGACAGCCCTATCTCTCCGGTACCGTCCTACGGCACCGTCCTGCCCGGGGTCATCGCGATCCCCGAGGACTTCTCGATCAACAACGCCGGTGACCTGCGCGTGGTCAACAACCGCGATCGCGTGCAGATCGGCTATGTCTTCGACCACCGCTTCAGCGAGGCGCTGAGCTTCTCGCAGACCCTGCGCTATACGCGGCGCAAGGAGTTCTGGGATCGCTGGATGTTCGCCGCGGGCTTCCTCGATGCCAGCGGCCAACCGTCCTACGACGCCGACTTCAACGAGGTGCCGACCGCCACGATCGGCCGCTACTATTACGGTCCCTACAACGCGACCGACAAGGACCTCGCGGTAGACAACCGGCTGAAGGGCAGGTTCAAGACCGGCGGCATCGAACACGAGTGGCTCGCCGGCCTCGACTATCGCCAGAACCGCCAGACCTATTTCAGCGGCGGCGATTTCGATGCCACGCGTTTTCCGCTGAGCCTGGTCAATCCGAACTACAACCTTCCCTACGACACCTCCCAGGTCAGCGGCAGTCCGGGCGCCAGCAAGAGCCACCAGACCGGCGTCTACATTCAGGACCACCTCAAGTTCGGCGACCTGTTCACCCTGACGCTCGGCGGGCGCTACGACTGGGCAGATTCCTCGGGTCAGAAGGACGACGCCTTCAGCCCGCGGGTCGGCGCCACCATGAAGCTCGTCTCGGGAGTGAACGCCTATGCCAGCTGGTCGAAGTCGTTCCTGCCGCAGCTCTACAGCCAGCAGGTCGCCGGCTTCGACAGCGCAGGCAATCCCATCGGCGGCCCCGTCGTTCCAGAGCGCGGCAAGAACATCGAGGCCGGCCTCAAGTTCGCGCCCGAAGGCCTGAGCCTCAGCGGCAGCCTCGCGGTCTATCAGCTGATTCGCCAGAACGTGACGACGGCCGATCCGGTCTACCTCGATTTCGTGGTCGTCACCGGCGAACAGCGCTCGCGCGGGATCGAGGCGGAGCTGCGCTGGCAGCCGCGCCCCGGCTTCGACCTGAGCCTCGCCTATACCTATGTCGATGCCAAGGTGACGAAGGACAATTTCTTCACGGTCGGCGCTCCGCTGTCGAACGTGCCCAAGCACAACATCGGCGCCTTCGCGCAATACGAGGTGCAATCGGGGCCGCTCGCCGGGCTCGGCGCCAACCTCGGCGTCAGTTACAACTCCAAGCGCAACGGCGACATCTATTCGACCCGGCCCGACGGTTCAGTCCTGCTCTGGCTGCCCGGCTATACGCTGGTCGACGCTGGCCTGTCGTACAAGCATGACGGTTGGGGACTGCAACTCACCGTCGCGAACCTGTTCGACAAGCGCTACTGGCCCGACACCGGCGGGATCGACAGGGTCACACCCGGCAATCCGCGCAACTGGCGTCTGACGCTTTCGAAGCAGATCTGAGCCAACCGATTTCGACCGGGACACGCGCCGTCGCTGTCGGACGCGTCCCGGCCGAACTCGAGCTAGGTCGCGGTCTTGCCGAGCCGGATCGGCAGCGAGCGGATACGCTGCCCCGTCGCCGCGAAGATCGCGTTGGTCAGCGCCGGGATCACCGGCGGCAGCGCCGGCTCGCCCAGCCCTGTCGGCGGATTGTCGCTGATGACGAAATCCACCACGATCTGGCCTGGTGTGATCTCGTGCCGCGCCATCGGGATCGCGTCGAAATTGGTCTCGACCGCCTTGCCGTTCTCGAAAGTCATCGCCTGGCCCAGGGCCTGGCCGATGCCGTCGATCACCGATCCGCGCACCTGGTGCTGCGCGCCCGAGGTGTTGATGATGTGGCTGCCGACGTCGGTCGCGGTCCAGACGCGCGGGACCGAGATCTGGCCCTTGTCGACGCGCACCTCGACAACCTGCGCCGAATAGCCCTGGTGACAGAAGTAGAAGGCGAAGCCGAACCCGGTCTTGCCGCGGCTTTTCGGGCGCTGCTTCCAGCCTGAGGTCGCCAGCACCTTTTCGATCACGCCGCGCGCACGACCGGTGTCGAAGCCCCGTTGTCCAGGCCGGGCCGAAGCCAGTTGGCGTGGCTCGCCGAGGAGATCGAGCATGAGAGCGGGAAGGTCGCGACCGCCGGCTAGCGCCACTTCGTCGAGGAACGACTGGCTGGCGAAGCAGATGCCGTTCGAAAACGGCGCGCGCATCGGTCCGGTCGGAATCATCGTCTCGATGTTGGTCTGCCCGATCAGCAGGTTGTCGACGAGGCCCGCGGGGAACTCCTGCGCGTTTATCTCGCCAGAGCGGACCGGCTTGCCGCCCGTGCCGAAGCCGACCAGGTGATTGGCGAAGCCGGTCACCTTGCCCTTGCCGTCGAGCAGCGCCTCGTAGGCGTGCCAGCCGCCGGGGCGGTAGAAGCCGTGCATCGTATCGTCTTCGCGCGTGACGATGAGTTGAACCGGCGTTCCGGGGACGCCTTTCGCGATCGCCGCGGCCTGGACCATCGTGTCGTTGATCAACCGCCGGCCGAAGCCGCCACCGATGCGCGTGATGTTCACGGTGATGTCGCTCTCGGCCACGCCGAGCGCCTTGACGATGCCGTCGATGCCGTTCTGCGGCGCCTGGGTGGGCGCCCAGAGCGTGAACTTGCCGTTCTCGTAGAGCGCCGTGCAGTTCTGCGGCTCCATCGGCATGTGGTGGAGAAACGGATAGTGGTATTCGGCCTGGATGCGCTTGACGGCGCCGCTGCGTGCTGCCGCCAGGTCGCCGTCCTGCCGGACGACCTTTACCGGCGGGGCCTTGAGCAAAGGCGCGGCCTTCTCGGCATAGGTCTTGCTCGAATGACCCTCGCCGATGGCCTCGTCCCACTCGGCGACGAGCGCGTCGCTGGCATCGCGCGCCAGCCACCAGTGCGTCGCCAGGATCGCGACGCCATCGACGAGCTCCATCGGACTGCCGTTGCCCTGGACCGGGAAGGCGTGGCGCACGCCGGGGCTGGCCTTGACCGCATCGAGCTCGGCGCGCTTGAGCTTCGCGCCGATGACCGAGCTCCGCGCATAGACCGCGTAGAGCATGCCCGGCAGGCGCGTATCGAGGCCGAACATCGGCTCGCCGCGGACGATACCCGGGGTCGCCACCTGGCGCAGCGGCTTCCCGATGATCCCGAAGCGCGCGGGGTCCTTGAGCTTGATCTGCTCGGCCAGCAGCGGTGTCAGTTTCGCGGCGGCCGAAGCGACCGCGCCATAGGTCGTCGATCGGCCCGAGGTCGCGTGGCTGATCACACCCTTGGCCGTGGTCAGTTCGGTCGCGGGCACGCCCCATTCCGCCGCGGCGGCGCGGACCAACAAGTCGCGCGCGGTGGCACCGGCGCGACGCATCGGCAGCCAGTTGGTCGGCGTCGACAGCGATCCGCCGGCAAACTGCGGGCCGTAGAGCGCCTGGTTCGCCTGAGCGCGGGTGATGACCACGCGATCCCAATCGGCGTCGAGCTCCTCGGCGATGATCATCGGCAGCGAGGTGCTGATCCCCTGGCCGATCTCGGGGTTTTTCGAGACGATCGTGATCAGCCCGTCGGGCGCGATCGAAACGAAGGCGTTGAGCATGCCGGCGCTCGCCGGCGACCCTTTGGCAAGGTCGGCGGCAAAGAGATCGGCGGCAAAGCCGAGGTTCAGTGCCAGGCCGCCACCGGCCAGCGCACCGACGCGAAGAAACGAGCGGCGGTCGATCGTCGCGTCAGGCCTTGGCACGGGCGCCTCCCTGCAATTTCTGCGCGACGGCAGCCACGGCGTCGCCAATCCGGTTGTAGCAGCCGCAACGGCAGATGTTGCCATTGAGCGCCTCGACCGCACCGGTGCGGCCAAGCTTGGGATTGTCCGTCAGCGCGGCACAGGCGGTCATGATCTGGCCCGACTGGCAATAGCCGCACTGCGGCACGTCGTGTTCGATCCAGGCTTCCTGCAACGCGGCGCCGATCGGCGATTTGCCGATCGCCTCGATCGTGGTGACCTTGCCCTCGCCGACGGCATCGAGCGGCAGACTGCACGAACGCACCGCGGCGCCGTCGACATGCACCGTGCAGGCCCCGCATTGCGCGATGCCGCAACCGAACTTGGTGCCCAGCAAGCCGAGCTCGTCGCGCAGGACCCAGAGCAATGGCATGGCGCCGGGCAGATCGACACGGCGATCCTCGCCGTTGACGTTGACGGTGAACGACATCGCTTCCCTTACTCCTGTTGCCTGCCGGGCGTGGTTTCTGCCCCGCTGGCCTTGCGCATCGCGTCGATTTCCGCAGCGGTCTTGAAATCGACCAGTTCGACCTGGAAGACCAGATCCGAATTCGCCGGGATCGGCCCCGAGACCTGAGCACCATAACCCATTGCCGCGGGGATGCAGAACCGCGCAATGCCGGTCTTGGCCAGCATCTGCAGCCCTTGCGAGAAACCGGGGATCACGCCGTTGACCGGAAAGGCGGCCTGCGTGCCCTGATCGAACACCACCCCGGTCGCGGCGAGGTAGCCGATGTAATTGACCAGCGCGAAGTCGGCTTCCACCGGCTTGGCGCCCATGGCCGGACGCAGCATCGTATAGCCCAACCCCGACGCGGTCTTGGCCGTGCACAGGCGCTGTCCGGCGGGCAGCACCGGATTGAGCGGCAGCGGGATGATGTCGACCGTCGCTGCGCCAACGGGCGGCACCGCCGCGAAAACGGGTAGCGGCGCCATGAGGAAAGGCAGGATGAGGAGATGGGCGAAGCGCGATGTCGCGCGAGAGACGGTGTTCATGGCAAGCGCCATAGGCCTTGGCCGGACCGTCGATCAACCGCGCGGAAGGCCATCAGGACCACGAAGCGGTTCACAGCGCGATCCCAGTATGTCGGGCAAGATGACCCTTTTCCGCTTCCATCCATCGCAGCGCGTCGGGCGTTCCGCTCGTCTGCCGCTCGAAGGCGAACTCGGGCAGATGGAGGTCGACCGCGAAACGCAGACTTCGCAGGTCGCCATCGACGATCCGCGACATGACGACGGACCCGTCGGGCTGCAGCTCGAAGTCGCCGACCGCGATCTCTTCTCCCACTTTCTGCACCTGCGTGCTGTGCGAGACGATCCGGCCGCCCAGCGCCACCGAAACCTCGTAGCTCTCGATCTCGCGCGACGTGACGAGCCCCTCGGCGAGCGCGCGATCGAGATCGGCGGCGTTTCGCAAGGCCTGGTGGACCGACGGAGATCGGGACTGGGCATAGGCCAGATGCTCGCCGGCCAGGATCAGCCCGCCGTCCATCGGCAGTTCCTCCCCGGTCTTCCTGTCGAGCATGCCCAGCAGCCGCAGCCCGAGAAGCGGACCGGTCGAGCATTGCTGGCGCCAGTCCTCGACATAGGCTCCCGAGGGCGCGAACTCGAGGACACTATTGCCGATGTGATGAAAGCGCGCAGGTTCGGGCCACTGGTTGTGCAACTGATATCCGGTCGCGACCGACCAGGAGAGTTCCTGGCTGTCGCCGTCCCACAGCGTATCCCCGACCCAGCCCTGACGCGCGAGCACCGGGGTCGCCGCGGCGTCGGGCAGGCGCAGATCGATCGTGAAGGTCCGCGACTGAAACCAGTAGACGACCGTCTTCTCGTCGGTCACGCCGGTGCAGAATGTGATGCTCTTGCGCCGGAACGCACCGAGCAGCCGGCCTGGAAAGGCCGGCCCCTCGATGCCCATCGGCGGTAGAACTCTGAGCAGGTCCGCGAGCTTCATGCTCTCGCCATGTCCTGTTGCCCAAAGGAATCGAGCGGCACAGCATCGGCCAATACGAGATCGCCGCGCGCCACCTTGCGCTTGAGATAGGCGAAGGTCTGCGCCGTCTGGTTGAACAGGTGCTCGCCGCCCTTGAGCGGCGCATAGCGCGGCACTTCGCCGCGCACTGCCGGGGCGACGACGTAGTCATAGTCGCAGGCGTGGAACAGAGCGAAGGAATAGCGCTCCTCCGGGACCTTCTTCACCCTGTGCCGCGTCGCGACGTAGCGACCGTTGGAGAGGATCTCCATCATGTCGCCGATGTTCATTATCATCGTGTCCTCGATCAACGGCACGTCGACCCAGTCGCCGTTCTTGTCGACGATCTGCAGACCGGGAGCGGTCGCGAAGAGCAGGGTGAAGCATTCGTAATCGGTGTGCGCGCCGATGCCCGGGCGATCCTCGGCGCTCGCATCGAAGGGGTAGTGGATCAGGCGAAGCTGGCTCGGCGGGTTCTGCAGGTGCGCATCGAAATGGTTCTCGGCCAGGCCGAGCGCGAGCGCGAAGCCGCGAAACAGCTGATGCCCGATCCCCGTGACGTGATCGTAGTAAGCCTGCACGTCCTCGCGGAAACCGGGCATGTCGGGCCAGATGTTCGGCCCCAGCAGCGGCCGGCGGCCGGTTGCAGGCAGATAGTCGAAGTTGACGTCGTAAGCTTCCTTGAGGTCGCTGGTACCGACGCCGAACTGCTCCTCGCCCACGGGCACGTAGCCACTATGGTTTTCCGAGCCGCCGATGTAGCTGCGCATCTTGGTAGCCTGATCGAGCGCAAAATAGGCTTCCGCCCGAACGAGGAGCCGGCGGAACAGCGCGGCGTCGAGCTGCGCGCCCCGGATATAGAGAAACCCCGTCTGCGCGCAGGCCTGATCGAGCGCAGCGGCAACCGCGAGCCTATCTTCGAGGCGATCGCTGGCCAGCAAAGAGACGTCTACCAGGGGAAGCACGGGGCGCGCGGTCATGCGCCACACCCTTAGGCGGGCCAAGTCATAGGGGTAGATGCGACAGCAAGATGATTTGCATTGATTTGATCTATGACTTGGCCGATCTAGCCGCGACGCCGCATCGGGCCGACCAAGGAACCACGACACATGAGCGATCGCGGCCCGCTGATTGACAAGAAGTTTGCGAGCCGGGTCGACTGGAACCTGATGCGCACCTTCGTCGACATCGTCCGGGCGGGCGGGATCGGCGCGGCGGCGCGGCAGCTCAATCGCCAACAGCCGAGCATCAGCGCCGCGCTCAAGCGGCTCGAGGAGCACGTCGGAGCGACGCTGCTCCATCGTCACGCCACGGGCGTCGAGATGACCGCGGCCGGCAAGGCGATGATGGCGCTGTGCGAGGACATGCTCGAATCGGCGCGGATGATGCCGCACCAGATCGCCCAGGCGACGAAGCGCGTCGAAGGCATCGTCCGTATGCAGATCGTGTCGGGGTTGGTCTCGACCGAGTTCGACGAGGCGATCGCGAGCTTCCATCGCCGCAATCCGGCGATCCATGTTGAGATTCGTGTCTCGCCCTGGCGCCAGGTACTCGATGCGCTCGAACAGGGCGAGGTCGAGATCGGCGTCGGCTATGACAGCAGCGTGCGCGGCAGCCTGATGTACGAACCGCTGCTCGTCGAACGGCAGCAACTCTACTGCTCGCGCAGCAGCCCCTACTTCGGTTACCGCGTCAGCCGACTGGGCGAACTCAAGGATCAGGACTTCGTCCTCACCGGCGATGACGAGATCGAGCTGATCACTCATCTGCGCCGACGCTATCGACTGGGCACCAAGATCAGCGGCCTGGCCGAGGACATCAACGAAGCGCGCCGCCTGATCGTCAACGGCATCGGCATCGGCTTCCTGCCGATCCTCGCCGCCGAGAGCGAAGTGGCGAAGGGCCGGCTCTGGCCGATCCTCCACGCCGATTTCGAACCATCCTACGACATCTTCCTGCTCGCCCGGTCCGAAACGGCGCGCGACACGGCAACGCAGCTGTTCTGGGACGAAGTCCTCCGGCGGATCCGGGCCCAGCACAGGTCATAGACCCAGACTATGGCTTTCATCGCCAAATAGCGCCTGCCCTCATGACGCACTGCAGCGCAGTGTGACAGCTCGAAATGGAGCTGTGGCATGCAAGGGAATCGGGACGCAACGGGTCAACGCGCGAGCAAGCGCGGGATCGTCGCCCGAGCCGGCGCGAAAGTGCTCCGGCTGATCCTGCAGGGCGTCTCCGCCCGCACCCATGCCATCGCCGGAACCCCGCCTCGCCGACCGGCGCCTTTCGGCGCGACGGCGGAAGAATAGGGCCGTCATGAAGGACAAGGTCTTCAATCTGCTCCCTCCGGCGATGATTGCGCTGATGCTGTGCTTCTGGGCTTTCGGCCCGAAGGGCCTGCTCGATCATCCAGCCACTATCATCCTGATGGGCCCGATGATCATGGTCATCGTGCTGCTGCTCGAGCAGGTGCACGAACGCCACGCCGGCTGGCGCATGAACCGGCAGGAGTTCTTCACCGACCTGTTCTACGTCGTGCTCAGCGGGACGGTCATCGCCTGGCTCAGCGACACGGCGACCGGCGATACGCTCGGCGCGCTCAAGGCCTCGCTCGGCATCACCACCGCATGGGCCGCAGCCCTGCCCTGGCTGGTCCAGGTCGCGCTGGCCTTGGTGGTCTTCGAATTCGGCCAATACTGGATGCACCGGCTGATGCACAACTGGACGCCGTTCTGGCTGACTCACGCGCCGCATCACCACATCACCCAGCTCAACGCCGCCAAGGGCGCGGTCGGCAACCCGATCGAGCTGTTCCTGATCAGCCTGAGCGTGCTGGCGCTGTTCGACCTCGACAAGACCGCGCTCTTCGCCGCCTTCGGCACGATGAGCGTGATCTCGACCTTCGCCCACGCCAACGTGCGCTCCGATCCGCCCGCCTGGTATGCGTTCTTCTTCACGACAATCCGCCACCACAGCCTGCACCATTCGACCGACTACGAAGCCACGCGCTGCAACTACGGCAACTCGCTGATCCTGCTCGATCGCCTGTTCGGCACCTATCGCGAGGGCGAAAGCGCACTGGTCGGCCAGGACGACCGCAAGCGCCTGTCGATCTGGGAGCAGACCGTGTTCCCCTTCCAGCCGCTGATCGATCGCTACAAGGCGCGCAAGGCCGCCAATGACCACAGCGAACCGGCGGCCGCGGCATGACAGGCATGCGCTCTGCCCGGATCGAGGCCGCACGCAGCGCGCTGATGCGCGGCGATCTGGGCGCGACGCACCGCTTCGCCACGACCCTGATCGCGGAAGACGCCAAGGATGCGGAGGGGCATTTCCTCCTCGGCATCGTCGAATCGAGCGCCGGCCGCATCCGCCAGGGCATCAAGCACATCGCCGATGCCGTGGCGCTCGACCCGCAGGGCGAATACCGCGCCCAGCTTGCCAAGCTGTTCACCCTGGTCCGTCAGGACGGCGAGGCCGCCGCCCTGTTGCGCGATGCCGAGCAAGCGCCGCCGACCGACGCGCTGAGCCGCGACACGATGGGCTGCGTCTACGCGCGTCTCGGCGATCACGCCGCCGCCCTGCCGCACTTCGTCGAAGCCGTGCGGATCGAACCCGACAACACCGAGTATCGTTACAACCAGGCGGTGACCCTGAACTTCCTCGGGCGCACCGACGAAGCCGACGCTGCGCTCGAAGACTTGCTGAAGCGCGATCCCGGCAACGCCCGCGCGCATCACCTGCTCGCCGGCCTGCGCAAGCAGACGCCGGAGCGCAACCACGTCGAGCGGCTGGGCCGCGTGCGCGGCAGAACGCGCGACGGCCAAGGCCGCCTGCTGCTGGGCTATGCGCTGGCCAAGGAGCTCGAAGACGTGGGCCGCCCGGCCGAAGCGCTCGACACGCTCTGCGCGGCGAATGGCGAGCACCGCCGCGCCCTGCCCTACACCTTCGAACGCGACGCGGTCGTGTTCGATGCCGTCGAAGCGACCGGTGCGCTCGCCTCGGCCACGCCGGGAACCGCCGCTGAGGCCCCGATCTTCGTCATCGGCATGCCGCGCACGGGCACGACGCTGGTCGACCGCATCCTCTCGTCGCACCCCCTTGTCGAAAGCGCCGGCGAACTGCAGGCAATGCCGCTCGCGGTCAAGAAGGCTGCGGGCACGCGCACGCCGGTGGTACTCGATCCCGAAACCGTCATCGCCGCCGCGCAGGCGGACATGGACGCAATCGGTCGCGACTTCCTCCAGCGCGCGAGCCACCATCGCCGCGATCCCGGCCTGCGCTTCACCGACAAGTTTCCCGGCAACTTCTTCTACGCGGGCTTCATCGCCAAGGCGCTGCCCTCGGCCAAGCTGGTCTGCCTGCGCCGCCACCCGATGGACACGGTGCTCAGCAACTTCCGCAACCTCTTCGCGGTCAGCTCGCGCTACTACGACTACAGCTACGACCTGCTCGACATCGCCGCCTA
>SECS01000094.1 GCA_004211435.1 Novosphingobium sp.
GTCGTCACCGGCGGCGCCTCGGGCATGGGCGAGCAGGTCGCGCGGATTCTCGGCGAACTGGGCGCGAAAGTGCACATCGTCGACATCCAGCAGCCCAAGGTGGCCCACGCCAGCTTCCGCCAATGCGACCTCTCGGACTTCGCGCAGGTCCGCGCCACCGCCGCGGGCCTCGCCGACGTCGGGCCGATCGATTTCGTCTTCCCCTGCGCCGGCCTGCCGCCGCACATCAAGGGGCCGCTCTACTGCATGCGGGTCAACTACATCGGCACGCGGCTGTTCGTCGAAAGCCTGCTCCCTTCCGTGCGCGACGGCGCGGGCATCGCGCTGATCAGCTCGGACGCGGCGATGGGCTGGCAGAAGAACCTGGCACAAAGCCTGGAAATGCTGGCGATCTCCGACCCCGACGAGGCCTATGCCTGGTGCGAGGCCGATCCGACCAGCCGCGTCCGCGACGGCTATACCAGCTCGAAGGAAATGCTCGTGGTCTGGGTCCAAAACAAGGCGGTCGAACTCGGCAACACGCGCCGCATCCGCCTCAACGCGATCGGCCCCTGTCCGACCAAGACGGCGTTCGTCGACCAGTCGAAGGACATCATGACCGACGAATTCATCGCCGCCTGGCCCTTCCCCTCGCTCGGCCGCATGGCCACGGCCGAGGAGCAGGCATGGCCGCTGATCCTGATCAACAGCCCGCTGTGCGGCGCCGTGACGGGATCGTTCCTCTACACCGATCAGGGCTTCGCCAGCGGCGTCTTCACCGGCGCGATCAGCCCCGCCTTCATGGGGGGCTGACCGGCGGCGACGGACCTCAGCCCGCGGTGATGTTCGGCGGGCCGAGGTGCTGGAGGAAGTCGGGCTTGCCGATCGTCACGGCCTGCGCGCGCAGGATCGCGTAGGCGGTGGTGACGTGGAAGAAGAAGTTGGGCAGCGCGAAGCCCGTCAGATAGGCGCGGCCGGTGAAGGCGTAACCCATGCCGTTGGGGAACTTCAGCGTCACCTCGCGCTCCTCCCCGGCGTTGACCGCGGCGACGTCGACACTCTCGATAAAGGCGATCGTACGCGCGCAGCGATCGCGCAGTTCGGCAAAGCTCGCCTCGGTGTCCGGCATCGACGGCGCCTCGATCCCGGCGAGCCGCGCCATGGCATTCTTGGCGCTGTCCGAGGCCATCTGGAACTGCGCGGACAGTGGGCGCATGTCGGGCGCGAGCCGCGCGTCGATCAGCAGGCGTTCGTCCTTCTCGGCCGCGGCCTTGTCGAGCCAGGCGCTCATGTTGCGCAGCGATGCGACGAAGATCGGCGCCGAAGCGTCGTGGAGATGGAAGCTCATGAATCACCCTCCGCAGGTTGGCCCGCGCGATATGGTTTCGCCGCTGCGGTTCGACAACGGCCGCACGCACCGATTGCCGTAAATATGGAAGTGCCGTCGCCTCTTTGCCCGGCGGCGTCCCCTGGGCCCATAAGCGCTGGCAAGAACTTGGGAGAAGACGATGGCACTGATGGACAGCTTCAGCCTTGAAGGCCGCGTGGCGGTGGTGACCGGCGCGGCGGCGGGGATCGGCCGGCAGGCGGCGCAGACCTTCGCCGAGGCCGGCGCCAAGGTCGTGATAGGCGACGTTGATGAGGCCGGCCTCGCCGAGACCGCGGCCCTGATCGGATCCGCTGCCACAGTCCTGCGCACCGACGTCAGCCGCAAGGCCGACATCGACGCGCTCGCGGCGAGGGCGCTCGAACTGCATGGCCGGATCGACGTCTGGGCCAATGTCGCCGGCACCGCCGGCCCCTGCCCCTTCCTCGACGGTCAGCGCGATCACGCGCAACGTCGCCAAGGAGATGGGCGCTTTCGGCATTCGCGCCAACACGGTCTCGCCCGGCTTCGTCGAGACCACGCTCGCGACCTGGTCCTACCGCAACGCCGACGGCTCACTCGACGAAGCCAAGCGCGAGGAAGCCCTGCGCCTGCGCCGCGGCGCTGCGCCGCTCGGCATCATCGGCGAGCCGACGGACATCGCCCATGCCATGCTCTACCTGGCCTCCCAGGCCAGCCGCTTCGTCAGCGGCCAGAACCTCTACGTCAACGGCGGCGTGACGATGGGGTGAGCGCGCTCATGCGCGATCGCACTCGACGATCGCACCGTGGAGCTCGTAGCCGTTGATCTCCTCGATCCAGCCCATCGTCGGCTTGCGCGCGAGGCGGATGCCCGGCACGCGCAGCAGGGCGTCGATGAACACGCGCGTCTCGTGCATCGCGACCTGCGCGCCCGGGCAGCGGTGCGGGCCGTCGCCGAAGCTCAGCCAGTTCGAGGGCATGCGCTCGCGCTTCGAACGCTCGGCATCGATCGCGAAAGGGCAGGCACCCGTCGCGGCTTCGTCCAGATTGATGTTGCGGATGTCGACGAGGAACTGCTCGCCCGCCTTCACCTGCCGCCCGTCCGAGGTGACCAAGTCTTCCTCGGCCTTGCGATAGACATAGGCGGCGACGGGATCGATGCGGAGGATCTCGTCGAGAATGGCGAACTGGACCTCCTCGGAGCCGTCGAGGAACTGCCGCCGCAGGTCCTCGTTCTCGAGCAGGTGCCAGGCGACCATGACGATGAATTCGCGCGTCGTGATCATGCCCGCGGTCGCATAGGTCATGCATTCGACCAGAATCTCCTGGTCCGAGAAGCCTTCGCGCACGAAGAACGAGATTACGTCGTCGCAGTCGTGCGTCTGGCGATGGCGGATCGCCGGGACGACATCGCGCTTGAAGAACCACAGGGTGCGCAGGGTGTCCTCGATCGCACCGAGCCGGCCCATCAGACCCGGCCGCTTACGCTTGCCGCTGGCGGTGAACTTCTTGCGCAACCGGTTCGACATGGCATCGGGATCGGTGTTGGTCAGCCCGACGATCTCGGCAGCCACGTCGCAGGCGAGGCGCAGGCTCATCACGTCGAGCTGGCCGCGGCCATTGCGGCGCAGATCGCCCATCACCTCGGCCGTCGTCCGATCCATCACCTGGCGGTGCCGGCCGGCGATCGCCTTGGGCGTGAAATAGCGCGCGAGCTGGGCGCGACGCTTCTTGTGGATCTCGCCGTCGAGGAAGATCACCGGAACCTTGCTCGGCTCCTTGTCCTTGAAATAGTCGACCTCCATGCCCTGCTTCACCGCCGCGCTGCGCATGATGTCGCGCGCGAAGCCGAACTGGTGGATCGGCGCGAAGCCCACTTCGGGCCGCGCTTCGGCATCGGCGAGCGCAGCCGACTTGCGGTCGTCACGGTTTTGCCGGGCGGGACAAGCGGCTGCACCTTCGGTCATCTCATGTGCCATCCCATTGTGATATATAGTGTATCATAGATATGAACCGCCATCGTGTCAAACCTGCGGCGGAGGCTAGCCGATCGAGACTTGCCTTTGACGCGCGATACGTGGAAATCGGGCGCGAAATACTCGCCGGCAGATCGGCCGCGGCGATCGGACAAGGTGAAGAATGGCTACCACGGCAGGTGTCTCGAGAAGCGACGAGTGGTCGACCCCCACGTTCTGGCGTGAACTCGCGCCAGCGCTGCGGATCGAGGACATCGACTTCCTGTCTTCGCTGCAACTGTTCTCTGTAGACGATCCTACCAAGGAGAGGCTGCAGGGGCTCATGCGCAAGGAAGGCTATTTCCAGCTGCCGCCGGTCGGCTGGAACCTGCCGCTCGAGGAGATGGTCGCGCTTGTCGCGAAGCTCGACGCGCAGGGCATCCCCGTGCCCTTCGCCTTTCTCTACGACGAGTTCTGGGCGCTGTTCATCAAGCTGCATCAGGTGATCGAGCCGATCCTCGGCCCCGGCTACATGCGCATGCCCGATTTCTGGGTCTGGTTCGTCGATCCGCGCCGCGACGACAGTGGCTGGAAGCCGCATCGCGACAAGACCCAGCCGACCTTGCGTGCCGACGGTTCACCGACCTCGCTGACGGTCTGGCTGCCGCTGTCCGACGCGACGACGCTCAACGGCTGCATGTATATGGTCCCCGCCGATCGCGACCCGACCTACAACACGCCCGAGAACGGCCAGTGGCAGTTTGCCCATCAGGACATCCGCGCTCTGCCGGCCGAGGCGGGCTCGATCCTCATGTGGAACCAGGCCGTGCTGCACTGGGGCTCGCACGGCAGCCCGCGCGAGACGCGGCCGCGCGTCTCCGCCGCGTTCGAGTTCCAGTCGGCCGACGTGCCCCCGTACAACTCGCCGCTGATGGCGCCCAACACCGTACCGGGCTTCGCCGGGCGCCTGGCGCTGGTCGGCAAGCAGATCCTCCAGTACCAGCACATGTATCCGCTGGCGCCCGAGATGCGCGAGATCGCCACGCGTCTCAAGGATTCCGCCACGCTATGATCTGCCCCCGTTACTGGATCGCACCGGCGCTCGCCGGATGCCTGCTCGCGCCTTCGGTGGCCCAGGCTGAGGACGAGCCGATCGTCGTCACCGGCCGCGGGCTCGAGGAGACACCGGCGACGCCCGCCTACGACGTCGTGCGCATCGATCGCGAGCGGATCACCGCGACCGCCTCGGGCCGGATCGAGGACCTGCTGTCCTCGGTCGCGGGCTTCCAGCAGTTCCGCCGTTCGGACAGTCGCTCGTCGAACCCTTCGGCGCAGGGCGTGACCCTGCGCGCGCTCGGCGGCAATGCCACCAGCCGCGCGCTCGTGCTGCTCGACGGCGTGCCGATGGCCGATCCGATGTTCGGCTATATCCCGTTTTCGGCGATCGCCCCCGAACGGCTCGGCGCGGTGCGTGTGACGCGCGGCGGTGGCTCGGGCGCCTTCGGTTCGGGCGCGGTGGCCGGCACGATCGAGCTGACCAGCGCCAACGCCCAGGAGCTCGGCCTGTTCTCGGGCGAGGCTCTGGTCGACGATCGCGGCGAGACGACGCTTTCGGGCACGCTAGCGCCCGAACTCGGCCAGGGCTTCGCCGTGGTGTCGGGCCGCTGGGATCGCGGCCAGGGCTTCTGGACGACGCCCAGGAGCCAGCGCGTGCCCGCCAGCGCAAAAGCGAAGTACGATAGCTGGTCCACCTCGGTCCGCGCGGTCGCGCCGCTGACCGACGACATCGAGATCCAGGCGCGCGGCCTGCTGTTCGAGGACAACCGCGTGCTGCGCTTCGCGGGGGCCTTGACCAGCGCGAGCGGCCAAGACGCCTCGATCCGTCTCGTCGGGCGCGGCGACTGGGGATTCGAAGCGCTGGCCTATGTCCAGGCGCGCGATTTCAGCAACATCGTGATCAGCTCGACCAATTTCACCAAGACGCTCGACCAGCGCCGCACGCCTTCGACCGGGCTCGGCGGCAAGCTCGAATTGCGGCCGCCGGTGGGCGAAGCCCACGTGCTGCGGCTGGGTGCGGACCTCCGGATCGGCCAGGCCGAACTGCAGGAGGAAGGCTACAACACGACGGGCGCGGTCACGGTCCGCCGCCGCGCGGGCGGGCGCAACACCGACATCGGGCTGTTCGTCGAAGACGACTGGACGCTCGGCCCCGTGGTTCTGACCGCCGGTGTCCGCGCCGATCGCTGGACGATCCGCGAAGGCTTCCTGCGCGAGACCAATGCCGCGGGCTCGACCGTGCAGCTGAACAACGTCTTCGCCGATCGCCAGGGCTGGGACACCTCCTTCCGCGGCGGCGCGGTGTGGAATGCAGGTGGCGGCCTGGCGCTGCGCGCGGCCGGTTACAGCGGCATCCGCATGCCGACGGTCAACGAGCTCTACCGGCCCTTCGTGGTCTTCCCCGTGACCACCCGGGCCAATGCCGCGCTGCGCAACGAGGAGTTGCGCGGGTTCGACCTGGGCATCGATTTCGCGCCCTCGCCCGCGGTCACGCTGTCGGTCACGGCCTTCACCAACAAGGTCGAGAACGCGATCGCCAATGTCACTATCGCGGCGAACACGCGCCAGCGGCAGAACGTCGGCGCGGTGCGCGCCAAGGGGCTCGAGTTCGGTGCGGCGCTGCGACTGGGTACGGTGAGCCTCGACGGTTCGCTGGCCCTGACCGATGCCGAGGTCCAGGCGACGAGCACCCAGGCGGCGCTCGACGGCCTGCGCCCGGCGCAGACGCCCAAGATCGCTGCAAGCGCCACCCTGGCCTGGCGGCCGCGGCCGGGCTGGACCCTCTCGACCACCTTGCGCCACGTCGGCGCGCAGTTCGAGGACGATCTCCAGGTGGACAGCCTGCGCGCCGCGACCACGCTCGACGCCTTCGTCGAACTGCCCGTCACCGGCCCGTTCAGCCTGATCCTCCGGGCTGAGAACCTGACCGACACCGAGATCGTCACGCGCAACCAGGCCGGCTCGATCGATCTCGGCATACCGCGTACGCTATGGGCAGGCGTCAAGGTTCGCGTTAAGTAAGGCCGATGCCCGCCCTTACCGTCAATGCGCGTCCGGTCGAGTTCCGCTTGGATCCACAGACGCCACTGCTCTGGGCACTGCGCGACGCAGCTAACCTGACGGGCACCAAATACGGCTGCGGCGTCGGCGATTGCGGCGCCTGCACCGTGCTGGTCGACGGCGAGGCGACGCGATCGTGCCAGATCACGCTGGGCGAGGCCGAGGGCCGCGTCGTCGTGACGATCGAAGGTCTCTCGGAAGACCGATCGCACCCGGCCCAACAGGCGCTCGTCGCCGAGCAGGCGATCCAGTGCGGCTTCTGCACGCCGGGCATCGTCATGGCCGCGGCCGGGCTCCTCTCGCGCAATGCCGATCCGAGCGAAGCCGACATCAAGGCGGCGATCACGAATCTTTGCCGCTGCGGCGTCTATCCGCGGCTGGTCCGCGCAATCCAGCGCGCCGGCCGCGCCGCGCGCGGGCTCGAGGCGCTCAGCGCCGCCCCCGCACCGAACATCCGCCCGGCCGCCGCACGACGCGCGGTGCCAGCGCTGACCCCGAACAAGGAGACTACCCCATGAACGCGACGATCTGGCACAACCCCGCCTGCGGCACCTCGCGCAAGACCCTGGCGATCCTCGAGGAGACGCCCGGCGTCGCGGTGACCGTGGTCGAATATCTCAAGACGCCGCCCTCGGCCGACAAGCTCGCGCAGCTCTACCGCGACGCGGGCATCACCCCGCAGCAGGGCTTGCGCCTCAGGGGCACCGACGCAGAGGAACGCGGCTTGCCGCAGGCCGACGACGCGACCGTGCTCGCCGCCATGGCCGCCGAGCCCAAGCTGATCGAGCGGCCTTTGGTCGAAACCGAAAAAGGCGCCCGTCTGTGCCGTCCGCAGGACAAGGTTCTGGAAATCCTCTGACCGCCGAACAGCCCCGCTTGCATTGGCCGGGCAAATCGGGATACCCGATTCACGACATCTTACTGCCACATAAGCAAGGCCCGGCTCCCGCATGACGACCAGACAGTATGCCGAAGAGGCGCTGCCGCAGAAGCTCAAGCGCCGGGTGAAGCAATTCTTCGGCCCGTGGGGCGTGTTCTTCGAGGGCTTCGTGCGCAATCCGGTGATGGTCGGCTCGATCATCCCCTCGTCCGATCGCACGATCGCCAAGATGCTCGGCCCGGTGGACTGGGACGAATGCAAGCTGTTCGTCGAATACGGCCCCGGCGTCGGCACCTTTTGCCGCCCGGTGCTCGACCGCCTGCGCCGCGACGGCGCGCTGATCGTGATCGACACCAACCCGCTGTTCATCGACTACCTGCGCAAGACGATCACCGACAGCCGCTTCACCGCGGTGCTCGGCTCGGCCGCCGACGTCGAGGACATCGTGCTCTCGCACGGGCACGAGCATGCCGACTACGTGCTCTCGGGCCTGCCGTTCTCGACGCTGCCCGACGGCGTCGGCCCGGCGATCGCCGCGGGCACCTGGCGCGTGCTGCGCCCGGGCGGCGCCTTCCTGGTCTACCAGTTCACCGCCAAGGCGCGCGCCTTCATGGAGCGCCACTTCCGCCGCATCGACAACGGCATGGAATTCTGGAACGTCCCGCCGGCCTTCCTGTTCTGGGGCTGGAAGGACGAGGACGCGGACGTCTAAATCACTCGAACGGCGCGCTGGCGCGTTCGGCTGAGGGACCCGCAAGCTGGCGGTGCACCGCGGCGAGGATCGCGACGAAATAGAGCGTCATCACCGCACCGACGGCCGATGAGACGACCGCCGCAATCGTCGTCGCGGTCGATCCCGAGGCCACCAGCGCCAGGACGATGCCGATCAGCGTCATCACGACGATGAAGACCAGGCCGAAGGCCGCCAGGAACAGCAGGTAAAACAGCGCCACGCGCACCGAATTCCCGCGCGTCAGCCGCCACGAGCGTCGCAGCGCCGAGACCGGATTGCGCTCGCGTTCGACCGCGACGATCGGCGCGACGAGCGAAGTCTTTACCGCGACGTAGAGCACGCCCACGAGCAGTGCGACGATGATCAGGCCGACGAGCACCTGCGAGCCGGTCAGTGCCCCCACCCCCAACAGAATGCTGCCGGCCACGCCGAGACCGAGGCCGAGCAGGAGCTGCGCCGCCAGGTAGCTGAGCAGCCCGCCGAGCCCGAGCTTGATCGCCTGGCCGACCGTGGGCCGTGTGCGATCGGTGAACAAGGTCAGCACGGCGAGTGTGCCGGTCGCCTGGGTCAGCGCGGTTATCAGCATGTAGGGAAAGACCGACAGGTAATAGGCCTGCATCGCCCCCATAAGCTGATCGGGGCTGGCGCCAGGGTTGGGTTCGGGCTGCGGCAGGAACAGCGCGAAGGCCAGGCTGGGCAGCAGGAAGAACACCCCGGCCAGCGCGAGCAGGAGCTCGCGATTGGTGGCGAGAGAAGAGGAGGCCTGCTTCCAGGCGAGGTTGCCGTCGAACTTCATGATCATGGCCCTTGATAACCGCAGCGAATGCCGCCACGCAACGCGCGATGACTGAGAGACTCTCCAGCGAGCTTCCCGGCGACATCGAGCTGTGCATCGATCGAGGGCTCGTGCCCTATCGCGACGCGCTCGATGCGATGACCGCGCGTAACGCGGATATTGCCGAAGGCAAGGCGCGCGAACTGATCTGGCTGCTCGAACATCCGCCCGTCTACACCGCCGGCACCAGCGCCGCCGCGCCCGAACTGCTCGACCCGCGGTTCGAGGTCGTCTCGGCCGGCCGCGGCGGTCGCTATACCTATCACGGGCCGGGCCAGCGCATCGGCTATGTCCTGCTCGATCTCAAGAAGCGCGCGCGCGACGCGCGCGGCTTCGTCCATGCGATGGAAGGCTGGGTGATCGCCGCGCTCGCGCGCTTCGGCGTCGAAGCCTTCCGCAGCGAGGGCCGCATCGGCATCTGGACCCAGGACATCGACGGCCGCGAGGCCAAGATCGGCGCGATCGGCGTGCGCATCCGCAAATGGGTGACGATGCATGGTTTCGCGGTGAACCTCTCGCCCGATCTCTCGCACTTCAACGGCATCGTCCCTTGCGGCATCGCCGAATATGGCGTCACCAGCCTCGAACGGCTGGGCGTCACGGTCGACCAGACGACCTGGGACGAAGCCCTGCTGGCCGAGGCCGCCGGCTTCCTCGCCGCGCTCGACAAGCCCTGCCCTTCCGATTCCTGCGAGGCCGCCGAATGAGACTGCCCCTGCGCGCCGCGGCGCTGTGCCTGATCCCGCTCGCGCTCGCCGCCTGCCAGGGCGAGAAGAAGACCCCCGAGGCCGCGACCGCGCAGGGCGAGATCCTGCCCGGCTCGGCCAGCGACGCGATGCTGCCTTACGATACGCTGCAGTCGAAGCCGCCGCTCGCCCCGCCGCCGACCGAAACCGCGGGCAAGCCGGGCAAGGGCTCGGCGAGTGGCGCGGTTGCCGGTGCGGATGAGACGGAAGCCGGCGCGAGCGAGGCTGCGGCGCCTGCAGCCGCGCCGTCGATTGCTGCGGAACCGGTCGAGTAAGCCCGAAAGCCGTCATCTCCGCAAAAGCGGGGACCGTTCGCAGCTCATACGTTCGTCACCGAGTAGACCGGGAGCGGTCCCCGCTTTCGCGGGGATGACGAAACGCGTGTCAAAGCCCCTTCTGGTAGATCACGTATTCGCGGTTGACCTTGCTGTTGATCGCATCGGCGATCGCGATCATCCCCTGGTTGTCATCGAGGATCCAGCCGATCTCGGCGGTCTTGGCGCCGAGGACGCCGACCGCTTCGCGACGGATGTATTCGATCATCATGAAGGCCAGCTGGCTGGCGAGGCGCGATGACTGCAGCTTCTTGACCACGCCCATCAGCGGCACGCGCATGCGGTCGGCCATCGGCTTGCGCGCCCAGAGCAGCAGCTTGATGAAGTTGAACGGGAACAGCTTGCCGCCGAACGGCTTGATCACGCGGTTCATGTCGGGGAAGGTCAGCATGAAGGCGACGGGCTCGCCGTCGACCTCGGCGATCATCAGCATGTCCTCGCGGATGATCGGCTTCATCTTCTTGGCGACATAGTCGATCTCGTTCTGGGTGATCGGCACGAACCCCCAGTTCTGCGACCAGGCATCGTTGAGGATGTGGAAGACGAGCTCCGCCTCCTGCTTGAACCGGCTCTTGTCGGCCCGGCGGATGCGAATGCGCGGGTTCTTCTCGCCCGAGGCGACGATGCGGTTGATCAGCGGCGGAAAACCTTCGGCGATTTCCAGGTCGTAGGTCAGCAGCGTCTTAGCGGGGCCATAGCCGGCGCCCTCGATCCAGGCCTGATAGCGCGGCGAATGGTGTCCCATCATGATCACCGGGTCGTGATCGAAGCCCTTCACCAGCAGGCCCGGCTCATCCCAGATCGACAGGCTGATCGGCGCGAGCACGCGGGTCATGCCCTGCTGGTGCAGCCATTCCTCCGCGGTCTCGATCAAGGCGGCAGCGACCGCTTCGTCCTCGGCCTCGAACAGGCCCCAGTTGCCCGTGCCCGGCCCCATGCCCTGCTCGGGCGGAAGCGTCCAGGCGAGCCGATCGAAATGCGCCGAGATGCGGCCGACCACTTGGCCACCGCGGTACGCGAGGAAAAGCTGCACTTCGGCGTGCTCGAAGAACGGGTTCTTCGCCGGGTTCAGCAGCTCGGCGACGTCTGCCTTGAGCGGCGGCACCCAATGCGGATCGCTGGCGTTGAGCCGATAGGGCAGGTCGATGAACGCCGTGCGATCGGCCTTGGTGGTTACCGGGATGATGGAAATTTCGGCAGAGGCCACTATATCACTTTCTCTGTTGCGATCGAGGCACGCGGAAGCCGGCGTACTGCGCCTCTCCACCCTTGGCCCTTGCATTGGCGCGCTTTGTGGACCATCCCGGCAGCGATTTCCAGCCGGGCCGCACTGTCGGCACTCGAAAGATCGAGGCTACGTGCTCAATCCCAACAGGCCCGAGGACTTTACCGGAACCGACTGAATGACGGCATACCAAGCGATCGAGACCAGCCCCAAGACCGACGCGACGTCTTCGCGCATTGCCGACGACATGCCGATGCTGCGGGCCGCGGTCGATCTGACCCGCGACATCGCAGAGGCGCGTCCCGCGATCTACTGGTCCGACATGCTGGGCTCGGCCGCGCTCGGCTATGCCGCTCTGGCGGCGACGATCCTGCTGGACAATCCCTGGGCCGCGACGGCCGCCGGCCTGATCTCGGCGCTGGCGCTGTACCGCGCGCTGCTGTTCATCCACGAGCTGACCCACATCCACAAGGACGCCCTGCCCGGCTTCCGCACGGGCTGGAACCTGCTGGTCGGCATCCCCCTGCTCACCCCCTCGTTCATGTACGAGGGCATCCACACGCTGCACCACGCGCGCACCCGCTACGGCACCGCGGACGATCCCGAATATCTTCCGCTGGGACGGATGAAGCCGGCCTCGCTGCCCACTTTCGCGCTGCTGGCCATGCTGCTGCCGCCCGGCCTGCTGCTGCGATCGGCGCTGCTGGTGCCGCTGGGCGCGCTCGTTCCCGCGCTGCGCAAGCTCGTATGGGAGCGCGCTTCCGCGCTTTCGATCAACCCGGCCTTCCGCCGCCGTCCGCCCGAAGGGGCCTTCGCACGCATGGTCTTCTGGCAGGAACTGGGCGCCAGCGCCTGGGCGATCGCCGTGCTCGCCGCAAGCTGGGCCTGGGGCTGGCGCCCGCTGCTGATCGCGATGGCGGTCATTTCGGTCACCGCCGTACTGAACCAGGTCCGCACGCTCGTCGCGCACCTCTGGGTCAACGAGGGGGAGCCGATGACGGTGACCGCGCAATTCCTCGATTCGGTCGACGTCCCGCCGCCGGGTCCGATCGCAGAGCTATGGGCACCCGTGGGTCTGCGCTATCACGCCACACACCACCTGCTACCGTCGGTGCCCTACCATTCGCTGGCCGAGGCGCACCGCCGGATATCGGCACACTTCGACCGCGATGCGACCTATCACAAAGCCAGCTATGTCGGACTGTGGCCACTGATGGCGCGGCTGGTGCGCAGCACGATGGGACGCGGGCCAACCTGATTTTTGCCATCCGTCTGACTTGAGATCTGCGCGGCCGCATCGCGTGGTCCGCGCCCTTTGCCTATTCCTCGGTCCGGACCAGCACCGTTTCACCGATGAGGGCGAAGAGCAGGAATGGCGCCCAGGCGGCGACGAGCGGCGGATAGCCACCGAAATTGCCCATGGCGAGCGCCGCGTTGTCGATGACAAAATAGGTGAAACCCAGGGCCATGCCCATGATCGCGCGGATCAGCACCTGCCCCGATCGGGCGAGGCCGAAAGCGGCGAGCGCACCGAGAAGAGGCATCAGCACCGAGGACAGCGGCCCCGAGATCTTGTGCCACCACTTGCCCTCGAGCTCGCTGGTGCGGCGACCGGCAGCCTTGAGATCGGCGATCGAATCCGACAGCTCGAACAGGCTCTGTGCATCGGGATCGACCGCGCTGATCGCGATCTGGCCGGGTTCGACGCTCTGCGCGATGATCTGCGAGCCGAGCCTCTGCGTCATCGTGGTCTTCACCTCGAAGCGCTCGGGCGTCTCGAGCCGCCAGCCGGGGCCGACAAAGGTCGCGCGCGGCCCGCGCAATTGCTCGACCACCATGCCTTGCGCGTCGCGGCGATACCAGGAGACATTCTGCAGCACCATGGCGCGGCCCTGACCCGTGACCGTTGCGGCCATCAGGATATTGGTGCCGTCGCGCACGTAGACGTTGCTGCGCACACCCGAATCCTTGGGCAGCGGGCCGTAGTTGGCGCTTTGCCAGACCTTCAGCGTCGCATTGGCGCGCGTCACGACGCGCTCGTTGAAGGCGAAGCTCAAGCCGGCGACGACGATCGCGGTGAGAAACAGCGGTGCCAGCACCTGGTGGGCGGAGAGCCCCGCCGCCTTCATCGCGATGACCTCGCTGTTCTGGTTCAAGGTGAACAAGGTGACGATCGTCGCCAGCAGCACGGAATAGGGCAGGAAGCGTGCCATCAGCTGCGGCGCGCGGAGGGTCACGTAGGTCCAGAGCTGGCCTTGGCCGTTGCCCTGATATTCGAGAATCTTTCCGCTCTCGCTGAGCAGGTCGAGCATCTGCAGGACCAGTACGAGCATCAAAAGCACGCCCAGCACGCGCGTGATGAACAGCCGCGCGAGATAGAGCGTCAGGGTACGCGAAGGGAAGAAATCGAGCTGCATCGTCTTCCCCGCCTAGGTCGTTTGCCGTTGCCGGCGCTTGATGAGCGCCTGCACACGCTTGACCAGCTTCTGCGATCCGGTCTCGAGCCAGCCGATCGCCTGACCGCCGGGCACATAAGCGACGCGCCAGTACATCCACACGATCAGCGCGGAAAAGATCACGAAAGGCCCCCACAGCGCGAGCGTCGGGTCGATCCTCCCGAGCGAGGCGACGTTCTGCCCGTACTCGTTGATCTTGTGGTAGACCGTCACCATCACCACCGAGACGAACATGCCGAGCGCCGAGCTCGACCGCTTGGGCGGGATCGCCAGCGCGAGACCCAGCAGCGGCACGAGCAGCATCATCACGACCTCGACCATGCGGTAGTTGAAGCTCGCCTGGCTCTTGATGCGGATGTCCTCGGGTAGGCTGTCGTTCCAGCCGATCTTGAGCAACTCGGGCAGGATATATTCGCGATCCTTCTCGCCGCGCGCCCGGAACTGCTCGATCGCCGGCAGGTCGATGGGCAGGTCGTGCCGCGTGAAGCTCAGCACGCGCGGCGTCTCGCCCGGCACTTCCTGGACGATCTGACCCTGGACCAGGCGCAGGATGATCGTGTCGGGCCGGCCCTGGAGCGCGAGGAAGCGCCCCTCGCGGGCCGAGATCGACAGGACCTGCCCCTTGTCGTCGGCCAGGCGCGCGAAGATGCCGATGAGTTGGCGTCCATCGTCGCGGCTCTGCTCGATGCGCAGCGCCATCTTGTCCTGCAAGGTGGTGAACTCGCCCACCTTGATCGCCGCGCCGAGCGCGCCCGAGCGCAGCTCGAACTGGAGCTGCTCGTAATAGTAGCGCGACAGCGGCTGGAGATAGCCGACATTGGCAAAGTTCAGCGCCACGAGGACCAGCGCCATGATGTAAGGCACACGCAGCAGCCGCGTATAGCTGAGGCCGACCGCGCGCATGACGTCGAGCTCGCTCGAGGTCGCGAGCTTGCGGAAAGCGAAGAGCACGCCGAGCATCAGCCCCAGCGGGATCGCCAGGCTCGCGTACTCGGGCAGCATGTTCGCCAGCATCTTGAACACGACACCCACGGGTCCGCCTTCAGCCGCGACGAAGTCGAACAGCTTGAGCATCTTGTCGAGCATCAGCAGCGAAGCCGCGATCGCGAAGACCGCGAGCATCGGCATCAGCGTCAGCTTGAAGATGTAACGGTCAATGGCGGTGAAGAATTTCACGTGTGTGGCGATTCCATCGGCTCAGGCGAAACCCCTATCGTCGCGGGGCGATGGGCGGAAGCGGTTTCGCACGTGGAATGCCGTACCATCGCGCCAAAACGCGCGAGGTGTGCCTTTGGTGCCAATACCTTACGCCCGAGCGGCCACGACGTGCGGCGTCCCGAACCGCCCGGTCAGGCCTTTTCGAGCGTGCACTGCAGCGGGTGCTGGTTCTGCCGGGCGAAATCCATCACCTGATTCACCTTGGTTTCGGCGATTTCGTAAGGAAAGATGCCGCAGACGCCGACACCCTTCTGGTGGACGTGGAGCATGACGCGCGTCGCCTGCTCGAGATCCATGTTGAAGAAGCGCTTGAGGCACATCACGACGAATTCCATCGGTGTGTAGTCGTCGTTGAGCATCAGCACCTTGAACTGGCTCGGCTTCTTGGGCTTGGCGCGGGTCTTGGTGGCGACACCGAGCTGGTCCTGACCACCGGCGTCACCGCCGCCGCCTTCACCCGCATCGTCGCCATCGCCGGCGCGCACGCGCAGCGACCAGAGGGAATCAATCGAACCGAAATCGTGATGCATCGCACGAGAATATCGCAAGCCGGGGGCAAACGACAACCCATCGCAGGTGGTAAACGCAAAACGGACCGGCCGGCCTTGCGCCGCCCGGTCCGTTTTTTGCGTCGAACCGCGCCGTGGCGCGCGGCTCGGAACGATCAGGCGGCCTTCTTCAGCTTCTCGACCGCGAGGGTCACGCGGCCACCGATCGGCGCGAAAGCCTCGTTGGTGAGCTTGGCCACGGCCTCACCGGTCTTGGTGCTGTAGGCAATGGCCGTGTCGAAGTTGCGACGCAGCAGTTCGGTCTGCAGCTTGAACAGGTCGGTCGGCGATTTGATTGCGGCAAAAGCCTTCACGTCGGCGGTCGCGGTCTCGAAAGCGGTCTTGCTGTCGGCGACGAAGCCGTTGCCAAGTTCTTGCAGGCCCGAGGCCAGGATCTTGCCCGATTCGACGAAGGCCTCGACGTTGCCCTTCGCGAATTCGCCATATTCGCTGGCGGCAGCGCTGGTCTTGGCGAAGGCGTCCTTGGCTTTTTCCTGAGCGCCGTTGACGGCGTCCTTGATCGAGGCGGTCACGTCCATGGGAATTTCCTTGAGTTGGGCGAGGAAAGGAATGCTCGGAGCGGAACCCGCCGCAGCGGGCTTGGCGATCTTTGGAGCAGGCTTGGCTGCTGGCCGGGCCTTCGCGACCACGGCCTTGGCGGGCTTCGCCGCGGCGCGCTTGGTAGCTGGCTTCGGCGCGGGCTTGGTGGCCGATTTGGTTGCCTTGATGACCTTAGTCGCCGGTGCGCGCAGGCGCGGCACTTTCGGCTTGAGCTCAACCGGCGTGGCCGGCTCGGCCTTCGCTTGCGGTTTGACCGGCAGCGTCAGCGCGTCGGCCGGGGCGGCATCGGCGGGCTTGCGGTCCCGCTTGGGCTTGGCCGGAAACTCGACCGGCGCGACGCTTTCGACGGCGACGCTCTCGGTGGCTGGGCTTTCGGCTATTGGAGCAACGATCTTGTCGCCAACAGCCTCGGACGCGGCGGCATAGGCCTTTTCAGCCGCGACTTCGGCTTTGGTCTCGTCTGTATCGGCCATGCGGTAGAATCCTCGGCTGACGCGACTGGAGGCCCGCACGGACGCGCGAACGCTCTGCTGCATTGCACAATAGACTCGGAAAACATCGGGTCAAGCCATTATTGTGCACTGCAACATGGCAGAAACATAATCGTCGCTAGCCCGACACGGCTCAGCGCGTCTTGACGTA
>SECS01000095.1 GCA_004211435.1 Novosphingobium sp.
TTCGAGATGGACCTCGTGTGGGAGGCGATCGGCCCCTGCCACGAGCTCAAGACCGGCGATCCCGGCCAGCGGTCGACCGCCAAGTTCCACATCGAGCAGCCCGGCCGGATGACGGGCACGGTGCGCCGCCACGGCGAAGAGTACGCGATCGACTGCTTCTCGATGCGCGACACGTCCTACGGCGCGCGCGAATACGAATCGCTGGCGACCGGCGGCTATTTCTGGGGCATCTCGGAAAACAGCTCGTTCCACGCGCTCTGCATGACCAGCGAAGGGCTCTACGGCCGCGAGGCGAAGTGCATCGGCGGCTACATCATGCAGGACGGCGAGATGGCCAGCCTCGTCTCGGGCCAGCGCACGGTGCTCGAATTCGGCGAATTCGGCCCGTCGAAGGTGGCCTTCACGGGCACCGACACGCTGGGCCGGTCGATGACCGCCACGGGTACGATTGACCCCGGCCTGATCTTCACCGGCTATACCGATCACAGCGTGGTCTGGTCGCTGGCCGAATGGGACTGGAACGGGGTCAAGCACTGGGGCGACAACCAGGAATTCTCGCCCGCCGAGCCGTTCCGCCAGCTCGCGCGCGGCGAGATCAAGCTGGGAGATTGATCATGGCCGACACCGCACCCAGCCCGGCTCCCGGACAGATCGTCATCATCAACGGCACGTCGGGGTCGGGCAAGTCGACCACGGCCGAACTGCTGCAGAAGCGCTCGGACGACTACTGGCTGCTCTACGGCATCGATCACTTCCTCGCCGGCAGCCAGCCCGCGCAATACGGGCACCACGGTCCCAAGTCGCGCGAGGGTATCCACGCCGAACCGGCCGATCCGGCCAATCCCGATGGGCCGCTCAAATGGGTGCTCGGCCCCAAGGGCGTCCAGGCCTTCGCGACCTTGCACGAGTGGCTCGCCGCCGCGTCGCGCGTCGGCTGCAACATCGTGTTCGATCACCTGCTGATGACGCAGACGCCCGTGCTCGCCGACTGCGCCTGGCGGCTCGAGGGCCTGCCCGTGCTGCTCGTCACGCTCAAGCCGCCATTCGAAGTCCTCGAGAAGCGCGTGGCCGAGCGGCAGATGGACAAGAAGATTCCGGTCGACCTGCTCGGCGAGGACGCTGCGCGCAAGATCGTCGATCGGCTGACGCGGCTGCGGCCATGGTTCTACGAATCGGTCTATGCCAACGACGAGGCCGATCTGACCGTCGACACCAGCATCCACGGCCCCGAAGCGGTAGCCGCAATGATCGAGGCACGGCTGGCCAAAGGGCCGGGAACGGCCTTCGATCGCATCCGCGCCAAGTACCCGCGGCCCTGAGGATGCAGGCCTCGGCTTGAATTCTGGTCCGCAAAACGAAAACGCCGCCCCCGCGCCAGCGAGGACGGCGTTTTCGCATGGGATCCCGGGCGAACCCGGGATCCTCACGATCGTCAGAACGCGGTCGGACGCAAGGTCAGGCGCAGGAACACCTGGCGGCCCGGATCGGCGATACAGGCGAGTTCGTCGACGCCCGAGGCGTTGCGGCCCGGCGCACCGCTGAGCGGCGGCGCGAGCACCTGGCCGGTGGCACCGCTGAACTGGGTGCAATTGCCCGCAGTGTATTTGTTGGTCAGGTTGTTGCCGATCAGCGCCAGCTCCCACGAATCGTTCTCCGACGCGAGGCTGACATTGGCGTTGAGCTTGGCGAAGCTCGGCTGGAAGAAGTCGGCGCGGCGACCGAGATTCTTCAGGAACTTCGACGAATACTGGACATTGACGCCCAGCCCGAGCTGGAGGCCGCCGCCCACGGTGGCGTCGTAGTCGAGCCCGCCGTTGGCGGTCCAGTCCGCAGCCTTGGGCAGCGGCAGACCAGCGAGGTCCTGTGCCTGGAACCGGCCGGTGGTCGGGTTCAGCACGCGGTTGCAACCCTCGGCGATGGTCTGGCCGCCGGCGCAGGGTGCATTGGCAAACTCGGTGAAGCGCGCGTGGTTCCAGTTGACCGCGAGGCGGGCGCTGAGGCCCTCGAGCGACGGCGGACGGTAGGTCGCCTCGAAATCGACGCCGTAGACGGTCGACTTGCCCGCATTGATCGTGCGGATTACCGGCAGGCCGCCCTGCGCCACTTCGTTGGCGCCGACCTGGAGGTTGTCGTACTTGTAGTAATAGAACGCGCTTTCGATGCTCAGCGCGCGATCGGCCAGACGCGCCTTGATACCGACTTCGCCGCCCCGCACGCGCTCGTCGCCGAACGAGTTGTCGCCGCCCGGGGTCGCCGGCACGGTCATGATGAACGAGCCCGACTTGTAGCCCTGCTTGAGCGCCCCGAAGACGGTGAGATCGTCGGTCGGGGTATAGGTGATCGTCAGCTCGGGTGACCAGTTCTTGGCGCGCAGGGTCGGGTTGGCGATCGTGATCGGGGTCAACGCCGAGAAATAGCTCGTCGCGCTCGCGGCATCGTCATGACGCCGCTCGTCGGCGTAGCGGACGCCGCCGGCGATCTCGATCACGTCGACCGGCTTCCAGCGGAGCTGACCGAACAGCGACCAGGCCTCGATCTTCACGTCGTTGATGCCCGAGGTCAGGGTGCCCGGGAAGCCGTAGGCGGTGTTGCCGCCGACCCAGATGCGGTTCGAGACGCGCGCGTTCTGGTAATAGCCGCCGAGCAAGAAGTTGAGCGGCGTCGAGAAATCCGATTCGAGGCGCAGTTCCTGGGTCCAGTCACGGCGCTTGAAGCGGTTGTCGGCGATCAGGGTCGGGCCGGCGAAGCCTGAATTGACGCCATTGAGCAGGCCGTCGAAGCGCGTGTTGTAGTAGCCCGTGGTCGAGGTCAGGCTGATCTGCGGGGCGACGTTGTAGCCAACCTCGAGCGTGCCGAAGCTCGTCACGTACTGCTGGAACGGCGTGCCGCCGTTGCGCGCTTCGGGGAAGGCCGAAGGCAGGACGTCGACGATGTAGACGTTGCGATCGATCTTGCAGTCGTCGGCCGGGTTGATGAAGGGAATGCCCGCGGGGGCGCCGTTGCCGTCGGGGCACGAACCCATCGGCGCGCCGCCGCCGATGACGCGCTTCTTGGTGTTGTTGACCTTGAGCCGGACGTTGACGTCGGCATCGGGCTTCCACACCAAGGTGCCGCGCAGGATATATTCCTCGGTGGCATTGTAGCGGTTGCTGCTGGGCGTCTTGGCGCCGGTACCCGGCGCGGCCGTCGCCTTGTTGAAGAAGTAGCCGTCGTCGTCCGAATACATGCCGGCGATGCGGATGCCGACGGTGTCGCTGAGCGGACCCGAATAGATCAGCTCGCCACGCTTCTCGCGCGCTTCGAAGCCATAGGTTGCGCGGGCGATCACCTCGAGCTCGTCGCCGGGATCGGCGGTGCGGATCGAGATCACGCCGCCGGGGCTGTTCTTGCCGAAGAACAGCGCCTGCGGGCCCTTGAGCACTTCGACCTGCTGCATGTCGAACATGCCGACGGCATAGCTCGCGCCCTGGGTCAGCTGGAGCCCGTCGATATTGAGCGAGACCGACTGGTCGACGCCCGCGTCGAGCGAGCTCGTGCCGACGCCGCGCAGCGAGATCTGCGCGCCGACCGACAAGACGTTGTTGCCGATCTGCAGGCCGGCGACCTGCTGGGTCAGACCGGTGATGTTGGTGACCTGGCGATCGGCCAGGACTTCGGGAGTCAGCACCGTTTCGATGACCGGCACCTTGAGGATCGATTCCTGGCGCTTGCGCGCGGTGACGATGATGTCGCCATTGGCGACGTAGGCCGAAGAGGTCTTGGGTTCCTCGGTCTCCTGCGCGAAGGCGGGCGTGGCCCAGATTCCGATCGCCGGTGCCGCGACCGCCGCCAAGAGTGCTGCTTTCCTCATGTGTCCCCTCCCTATGACCGACGGCTTCGCTCTGTCGCCGTGCGCCGGCTTGTCAGCCGGAAACTCCGCATCTTTGCGGCAGCGCGATCGCCCGACTTCCCATCGGCACGATGCCGGGCAAGCGGGTGCATAGATGATTGGATCGCCAAGTCTCGCGATTTGCGACCGCGTCCCGGGCCTTTGCTGGATGAGTCAATTTTCCCCCGTCGGCCCCTACCGACGCAGTCAGAAACTGACCATTTGCTCAGCAGATCGCCCCACAAAACGAAGGGGCAGAAATCTTCAGGCGTGCACGTCCGCCCATTCGGGGTGACGCTTGAAGGCGACCGCGACATAGCTGCACAGCGGATTGATCTTGAAGCCCTCGGTCCTGGCGTCTTCGATCATTCGCTCGACCAGTTTCGCGGCAATGCCGCGGTTGCCGATCTCGGGCGGAACCAGCGTGTGGTCGGCCACCTTGACGCCCTTGGCGTCGACCCATGTCAGCCGGCCCACCGTCTCCGTGCCGGGCACGTGCGCGCGGTATTCGCCGCCGGTGGCGTGATCGTGCCGGGTGATGGTGAGACCTTCCATGGACTGACTCCTGACGCTTGACGGAACCGCTCCCCGCCGCAAGGCATATGGTCATGCAGTTCATGTCCGACAATGCCGCCGCGGTCCATCCGCAGGTCTGGGCCGCGCTCCTCGCCGCCGATGCGCCCGACGCACCCTATGACGGCGACGCGCTCTCGGCCCGGCTCGACGCGGCTTTCGCCGAAGTTTTCGGCCGGCCCTGCTGGGTGCTGTGGGTGGCCAGCGGCACGGCCGCCAACTGCCTGGCCCTCTCGACCATGGTGCCGCCGCAGGGCGCCGCCGTCTGCCACAGGCTCGCGCATATCGAGCGCGACGAGGGCGGCGCACCGGGCTTCTTCACCCACGGCGCCAAACTGCTGCTCGCCGAAGGGGACGGCGCCAAGCTGACGCCCGCGGGGATCGCCGCGGTCATCGATCCGATCAAGCGCGGCGTCCACTGGGTGCAGCCGGCGGCGGTGTCGATCACCCAGGCGACCGAACTCGGCCGCGTCTATACCCCCGCCGAGGTCACCGAAATCGGCCTGATGGCGCGCGACCGGCGGCTCTGGCTGCACATGGACGGCGCGCGCTTCGCCAATGCCGTGGCCTTCCTCGGCTGCGAGCCCGCGGCGGTGAGCTGCGACGCCGGAGTCCACGCGCTGAGCTTCGGCTGCGTCAAGAACGGCGGCATGAGCGCCGAGGCGATCGTCTTCTTCGACGAGGGCCTGGCCGAGATCGCCGGCTATCGCCGCAAGCGCGCCGGACACCTGCAGTCGAAGGGTCGCTTCCTCGCCGCGCAGATCCTGGCGATGCTCGAGGGCAAGCTGTGGCTCGAGAATGCCATGGCGGCGAACGAGGCGGCGGCGATCGTCTCGCACGGTGCCGCCGACCGCCTGCTCGAACCCGTCGAGGGCAACCAGCTCTTCCTGCGCATGACCACGCAGGAGCGTGCGAAGCTGCGCGAGCAGGGCTTTGCCTTCTACGACCAGGGCGCTGACGGTGCGCGCTTCGTCACCGCGTGGGACAGTCAGCGCGAGCATTGCCAGGCGCTGGCCGAAGCGATCGCCGCGCTCTAGACGAGCGACCGCAGCCCTTCGCGATAGGTCGGATAAAGCGGCCGCCAGCCGAGCTCGCGCTTGGCCTTGCCGTTCGCGACGCGGCGGTTCTCGGCATAAAAACCGCGCGCGGCGGGCGAGAGGCCGGCTTCGTCGAGCGACAGCAGCGGCGGCGGCGCGAGGCCGAGCAGGCGGCTAGCCTCCTCGATCACCGTATTCTGGCTGCAGGGCAGGTCGTCGCCAAGATTGTAGGCCCCCGCCGGAGCTTCCAGCGCGGCGATCACCCCGCTTGCGATGTCTTCCACGTGGACGCGGCTGAACACTTGGCCGGGCAGATCCACGCGATGCGCCTTGCTCGCCCGCACGCGGTCGAGCGCGGATCGCCCGGGCCCGTAGATTCCCGGCAGGCGGAACACGCGCGCGCCGCGTTCGAGCCATTCCGCATCGGCCTCGGCGCGGGCAGAGCGTCGGCCGCCGCCGATCGGCGCGGTCTCGTCGACCCAGGCGCCACCGGCATCGCCGTAAACGCCCGTCGAGGACAGGTAGCCGAGCCAGCCGTGCCCAAGCGCATCGCCGTAGCGCGCCAGCACCGGATCGATGCCCTCGGCCGGCGGCACCGACGACAGGACATGGCTCGCCGCCGCCAGGTCTTCGCGCACGCGCGCCTCGTCGTCGAAGCGCAGGTTGCCGCCGCCGGTCCCCTCGACCATCCAGCCCTGCGCGCGCAGCTTCTGGGCGATCACCCCGGCCGAATAGCCGAGACCGAAAATAAACAGGCGTTTCATGACGACGATTGATAGCGCAGCCGCTGGCAATCGGAAGCACGCGCGCTAGATAGTTTGCATGGATATCGCCAGCAGACCGTCGACCCCGATCGAGAACCCCGAGACGGCGGACGCCGCCGTGCCGCCGCAGGCCCCCGCGGTGATCCGGCGCGAGGAATACCAGCCGCCCGAGTGGCTGGTGCCCGAGATCGCGCTCGATTTCGCGCTCGACCTCGATTCGACCAAGGTCACGGCCACGCTCGCGGTCCGGCAGAATCCCGAGGGCTCGGGCGGCCAGACCCTGCGGCTCAATGGTGATGGTCTCGCCGCGCGCACGGTGACGGTCGACGGCCAGGCCGCGAACGACTGGCGGATGGACGGGCAGGACCTGCTGATCGAACTGACCGGGCAGAACCACACGGTCGAGATCGAAACCGTGATCAACCCGGCCGGCAACAGCCAGCTCATGGGGCTCTATGCCTCGAACGGCATGCTCTGCACCCAGTGCGAGGCCGAAGGCTTCCGTCGCATCACCTTCTTCCCCGACCGCCCGGACGTGCTCAGCACCTATTCGGTGCGGATGGCCGGCGACAGGGCGCGCTTCCCCGTGCTGCTGTCGAACGGCAACTGCACGGCCCAGGGCGAGAATGCCGACGGTACCCATTGGGCCGAGTGGCACGATCCTTGGCCCAAGCCCTGCTATCTCTTCGCGCTCGTCGCGGGCGAGCTGATCGCCAACCACGACAGCTTCACCACGGCTGGCGGCCGCAAGGTCGATCTCAACATCTGGGTCCGCCCGGGCGACGAGGATCGCACGCAGCACGCAATGGATTCGCTGATCGCCTCGATGAAGTGGGACGAGGAGGCTTTCGGCCGCGAATACGACCTCGATCTGTTCAACGTCGTCGCCGTCTCGGACTTCAACATGGGGGCGATGGAGAACAAGGGGCTCAACGTCTTCAACACGCGCTACGTGCTCGCCGACCCCGAGACCGCGACCGATGCCGACTACGACGCGGTCGAGGGCGTGATCGGCCACGAATACTTCCACAACTGGTCGGGCAACCGCATCACCTGCCGCGACTGGTTCCAATTAAGCCTCAAGGAAGGTTTTACGGTCCTGCGCGACCAGATGTTCAGCGCCGACATGGGCTCTGCGGCGGTCAAGCGCATCGAGGACGTACGCGTGCTGCGATCGGCGCAGTTCCCCGAGGATTCGGGGCCGCTCGCACACCCGATCCGGCCCGATTCCTACCAGGAGATCTCGAACTTCTACACCTCGACCGTCTACAACAAGGGTGCCGAGGTGATCCGCATGATGCGCTCGATGGCCGGGGTCGAGGCCTTCCGCAAAGGCACCGATCTCTATTTCGCGCGTCACGACGGCGAGGCGGCGACCTGCGAGGACTTCGTCGTGGCGATCGAGGATGGTGCCGGGCTCGATCTCAGGCAATTCCGCCAATGGTACAGCCAGGCGGGGACGCCGCAGGTCAAGGTGCGGCTGGATCACGAGGGTGATGTCGCCACCTTGCACCTGTCACAGGTCGTGCCGGCAACGCCGGGCCAGCCGGTCAAGCAGCCGATGCCGATCCCTCTGCGCCTCGCGCTGTTCGACCGCGACACCGGCCAGCACCGCGGCGAAGAGCTGATCGTGCTCGACGCGGAGCAGGCGAGCTTTGCCTTCTCGGGCTTCACGCGCATCCCCGTGCTCTCGATCAACCGCGGCTTCACCGCGCCGGTGGCGATCACCAGCGACGTGCCGACCGCCGACCTCGTGTTCCTCGCGGCCAACGACGACGACCCTTTCGCGCGCTACGAGGCGATGCAGAGCCTGATCGTCCAGCACCTCGTCGCCGCGGTCGGCGGTGGCATTCTCTGCGACGCCGAACGCCAGGCCGGCCGGGACGCGATCGGTCGCGCCCTGGCGGCAGTGATCGACGACTCCGCGCTCGACGACCTGATGCGCGGCGAACTGATGATCCTGCCCTCCGAGGCCTATCTCTCCGAACAGCTCAAGGTTGCCGATCCCGGCGCGATTCACGCCGAGCGCGAAGGGCTCAAGGCCTGGCTCGGCCGCGAATTGAAGGACCGGCTGACCGCGCTGCACGATCGCGTCTCCGCCCTCCCCTATGGCCGCGGTGCCGATGCGCGCGGCGCGCGCAAGCTCAAGACGCAGGCCCTGGTCTATCTTGCCGCCGGCGCCCCCGAGGAAGCCGCACGCCGCGCGGCGGCGCAGTACGCCGCCGCCGACAACATGACCGACCGCCAGGGCGCGCTGATGGTGCTCTGCGGGCTCGACACGCCGGCTCGCGACGACGCGCTCGCCGACTTCCGCCAGCGCTACGACGGCAATGCCCTGGTAATCGACAAGTGGTTCTCGCTCCAGGCGGGCTCGCTGCACCCCAAGGTGCTCGAACACGTCCGCGCCCTGGCCGACAGTCCCGACTTCACCTTGACCAACCCCAACCGCGTGCGCGCGCTCTACATGTCCTGCGCGGTCAATCCCAAGGCGTTCCACGCGCTGAATCAGGAAGGGGAGAACGGCGAAGGCTATCGCACGATCGCCGACCTGATCCTCGCGCTCGACCCGATCAACGCGCAGACCGCCGCGCGTTTCGTCGCCCCGCTCGGCCGCTGGCGCCGCATCGAGCCCAAGCGCTCGGCCCTGATGCGCGCCGAGCTCGAGCGCGTGGCCAAGGCGCCCAAGCTCTCGCGCGACACGCTCGAGCAGGTGACCAAGAGCCTTGGCTGAACCCGTCGAAGTCAACCGCGCCGACGTCCTCGCCGGAACACCCCATGGGTTCCTCGGGCGGCGCGGCGGTGTCTCGACGGGGCTGGTCGCGGGGCTCAACATGGGCCTCGGCTCGGGCGACGATGACCAGGCCGTGGCCGAGAACCGCGCGCGCGGCGCCGAGGCAGTGTTGCCCGGCGCGCCGATCGTTTCCTGCTATCAGATCCATTCGCCCGACTGCGTGACCGTCACCGCGCCCTGGAGCGACGCCGAGCGCCCGCAGGCCGACGCCCTGGCAACGAACCGCCCGGGCCTCCTGCTGGGAATCGTCACGGCCGACTGCACGCCGGTGCTCTTCGCCGATCGCGAGGCCGGCGTGATCGGCGCGGCCCATGCCGGCTGGAAGGGCGCGATCGGCGGGGTTACCGACAATACGATCGCGGCCATGCTCACGCTCGGTGCGCGACGCGAGGCGATCGTCGCTGCGATCGGCCCGACGATCGCCCAGGCCAGCTACGAAATCGACGAAGGCTTTCGCACGCGTTTTCTCGATGCCGATTCGGCAAATGCACGGTTCTTCGCCGCGGGAAAGCCCGACCATTGGCAGTTCGATCTGCCTGCCTATGTCGCCGCGCGCTTGGCCGCCGCGGGGATCGCCCAAGTCGAGGACTTGGTCCTCGATACCTATGCTCAGGCCGACCGGTTCTATTCGTTCCGCCGCGCGACACATCGCAGCGAGCCTGCCTATGGACGGCAGATGGCCTTGATCGGCCTGTCCGAACGCTAGGTTAACCCCGCCGCCGGGCGCGGTTAAATCGCCAAAAAGGCTGTTGGCACGGTGGATTTTCGCGTCTATCAGCGCGCCAAGCCGGGGTCCGGCATGGGTAAAACCGTGCAGAATCCGGCGTCAGGGGGCTACTTCGCGTAGCACTGGGCGAATAGGTCCGCACCTCTTTCTGGTTGCGGGCATCAAGCAAGGCAAGGTCAACCATGGCACATGATGCGGGCACTGACACTCCGGAACTTATTGCCGGAGATGGGGTGCGGCGGCGCGATTTCATCAACATTGCTGCAGTCAGCGCGGCTGGCGTGGGCGGAGCGCTCACGCTGATCCCACTGATCAGCCAGATGGCTCCTTCGGCCGACGTTCTGGCCGAAAGCTCGGTCGAGGTCGATCTTTCGCAGATCAAGCCGGGTCAGGCGATCAAGGGCATCTTCCGCAAGCAACCGGTGTTCCTGCGCAATCTGACGCCGCACGAAGTGGCCGAGGCCGACAAGGTCTCCGTCTCGTCGCTGCGCGATCCGCAGTCGCTGGCCGAGCGCACCAAGCCCGGCAAGGAAAACTGGCTGATCACCATGGGTGTCTGCACCCACCTCGGTTGCGTGCCGCTCGGCGCCGGCGAGGGTGAGGTGAAGGGCGAGTTCGGCGGCTATTTCTGCCCCTGTCACGGTTCGCACTACGACACCGCCGCACGTATCCGTAAGGGCCCCGCGCCCAAGAACCTCGAGGTTCCGGCATACGAATTCACTTCCGACACCGTCGTCAAGATCGGTTGAGGCCCCAGGTCGGCCAGACCACAGACACGCTGAGGACAAACCATGAGCTTTCCCTGGGCCAAGACGTACAACCCGCAGCATCCGTTCACCAAGTGGATGGACGAACGCCTGCCGGTGCCCCGCCTCGTCTATAATGCCGTCGGTTCGGGCTATCCCGTTCCGCGCAACCTGAACTACTGGTGGAACTTCGGTTTCATGGCGCTGACCTGCCTCGCGCTGCAGATCGTCACGGGCATCATCCTGGCGATGCACTATGCGGCCAATGCCGGCGTCGCCTTCGATTCGGTCGAGCACATCATGCGCGACGTCAACTGGGGCTGGATGCTGCGCTATGCGCACGCCAACGGCGCCTCGGCGTTCTTCATCGTGATCTACATCCACATCTTCCGCGGCTTCTACTACGGTTCGTACAAGGCCCCGCGTGAGATGGTCTGGCTGCTCGGCGTCGTGATCTTCCTGCTTATGATGGCCACGGCCTTCATGGGCTACGTGCTTCCCTGGGGCCAGATGAGCTTCTGGGGTGCGAAGGTCATCACCGGTCTGTTCGGCGCGATCCCGCTCGTGGGTGAGCCGATCCAGCAGTGGCTGCTCGGCGGTTTCGCCCCCGACAACGCCGCGCTGAACCGCTTCTTCTCGCTGCACTACCTGCTGCCCTTCGTGATCGTCGGCGTGGTCGTGCTGCACATCTGGGCGCTGCACATCCCGGGTTCGTCGAATCCGACCGGCGTCGAAGTGAAGAGCGAGAGCGACACCGTGCCGTTCTATCCCTTCTTCATCGCGAAGGATGGCTGGACGCTCGGCGCGTTCCTGTTCCTCTACACCGCGCTGGTGTTCTTCGCGCCGAACATGCTCGGCCACCCGGACAACTACATCCCGGCGAACCCGATGAGCACCCCGGCGCACATCGTGCCCGAATGGTACTTCTGGCCGTTCTACGCGATCCTGCGCGCCTTCACCTTCGACTTCTTCATCGTGCCGGCCAAGCTGATGGGCGTGCTCGCGATGTTCGGTGCGATCCTGGTCTGGTTCTTCCTGCCCTGGCTCGACAAGTCGCCGGTGCGCTCGGGCAACTACCGCCCGCTCTATCGGAAGTTCTTCTGGTTCGGCCTGATCCCGGCAATGGCCGCGCTGTTCTACCTCGGTGGTGCGGCGGCTGCAGAGCCCTACGTGATGCTGAGCCAGATCGCGGCGTTCTACTACTTCGCGCACTTCCTCATCATCGTGCCGATCGTCTCTTCGATCGAACGGCCCGAACCGCTGCCCTTCTCGATCACCGAGGCCGTCCTCGGCCACGACGAGAAGCCCGCCTCGGCTCCGGCCGCCTGACCCTCAGAGAGACGGAAAGACAGACACATGATCCGCATCCTCTCCATCCTCGTCGGGCTGTTCTTCACGGTCGCGCTGGCGTGGTCGTTCGGTAACGGCGCCTACCAGGCGATCACCGAGCCCGCGGCACCGACCGCGGAGCACGAGTTCCACAAGCACCCGAAGGAGCTCGAGCTCGCCAGCAACGGCGCTTTCGGCAAGTTCGACAAGGCCCAGCTGCAGCGCGGCTTCCAGGTCTACAAGGAAGTCTGCTCGGCCTGCCACTCGCTGCGCCTCGTCGCCTTCCGCGACCTGAAGCAGCTCGGCTACAACGACGACGAAGTGAAGGCGATCGCCGCCGGCTTCCAGGTCCCCGGCCTCGATCCCGCGACCGGCGAAGCCAACACCCGTCCGGGTCTGGCGACCGACTACTTCCCCAAGCCCTTCGCCAACGACATCGCCGCGCGCGCCGCCAACAACAATGCGGTTCCGCCCGACCTGTCGCTGATGACCAAGGCCCGCCACGACGGCGCCGCCTACGTCTACTCGCTGCTGACCGGTTACCAGAACCAGCCGGCCGAGCTGCTCAAGAAGTTCCCCGATTCGAAGACCGGCCCGGGGCTCCACTACAACCCCTACTTCGCCAACCTGAACCTCGCGATGGCGCCGCCGCTGACCGCAGAAGGCCAGGTGACCTTCGGCGACGGCACCAAGTCGACGGTTCCGCAGATGGCCAAGGACGTTTCGGCATTCCTCGTCTGGACCGCCGAGCCCAAGCTCGAGAAGCGTCACCAGACGGGCTGGCCGGTGCTGCTGTTCCTGCTGTTCGCCACGGTCCTGGGCAACCTCGCCTACCGCAACGTGTGGCGTAACGAGAAGCACTGAGGTCCAGGCCCCAGAGGCTGAACGAAATGCCCCCTGCATCCACGCGATGCGGGGGGTTTTTCTTTTGAGGATACCGCGATGACCGTCGATGAGCTCAAGGCGCTGGTGCGTTCGATTCCCGACTTCCCGATCCAGGGCATCCTGTTCCGCGACGTGACCACGCTGATCGGCCATGGCGACGGATTCGCCGTAACGGTCGCCCTGCTCGCCGAGCGGGCACAGGCGATGGGCGCTCAGGCGCTGGCGGGAATAGAGGCGCGCGGCTTCATCTTCGGCGCGGCCGCCGCAGCCCGGCTCGGCCTGCCCTTCGTGCCCGTGCGCAAGCCAGGCAAGCTGCCCGTCCCCGTGCTCGCACTCGACTATGCGCTCGAATACGGGACGGGCACGCTCGAGATCGATCCCGATGCCGTGCACACGGGCCAGCGCGTGGTGGTGATCGACGACCTGTTGGCAACGGGCGGCACCGCGCTCGCCGCAACGCAGCTACTGCGCAAGGCCGGTGCCCTGGTCGAGGACACGCTGTTCGTCATCGACCTGCCCGACCTGGGCGGCGGCGAACGTCTGCGCGCGGCCGGCCTCAGGGTCACGGCGCTGATGGATTTCCCGGGACATTGATCGCCCCTTCTCCCGCTGGCAGGAGAAGGATGGCACAGCTTGCTCCGTCAAGAGCTAGCGAAGCTTGGATGAGGGTGGTGTAGCGCCAGGCCAGCCACCCTCACCGCTGCGACTCGGCAGAAAGCTGCCAAGCCTCGCTTCTCTCCCGCCAGCGGGAGAGGGTTGGTCTTCAAGCCGCCTTTTCGACCTTCTTGGCGTCCTTGACGTCCTTCGGCTGGCCTTCCTCGACCAGCGCGTGGACCGTCTTCGAGGCCGCCACCGTGCCGAGTTCCATCAGCGCGAAGTGGTTGGCCTCGATCTCGGCGAGGTCGTAGACGTAGTTGACCATGACGCCGTGCGACTGGCGCAGGCCGTTGGCGGAAAGGTCCGCATTGGCATGGATCGCCTCGAGCCGGGCGCCGTTGCCGAGGTGGAAGCGCGCGACCGAATCGGCCGGACCGCCCCGCTTCGAGCGCGCCGTGGTGAGATAGCGTGCGGCCTCGCGGCGCAGCTCCTTGGCCGCCGGCACCTTGGCATCCTTGCCACGCTCCGCGGCCAGCCACTTGGCGAAGCCTGGTACCGGCGAGAGCGTCGCGGTGCACTTGAGCTGGGGCAGCTCTTCCTTGAGCAGGCCGACGACGCGCTTGATCAGATAGTTGCCGAAAGGAATGCCGCGCAGGCCGTCCTGGCAGTTCGAGATCGAATAGAAGATCGCGTGGCTGGCCTTGTGCGGGTCGACCGTCTTGCGCTTCTCGGCGGTGATCTGGGCGATGCCGCTGGGCAGTTCGTCGGTCAGCGCGACTTCGACGAAGATCAGCGGATCGTCGTGCATCTGCGGGTGGAAGAAGCCGTAGCAGCGGCGATCGACCGGCTCGACGCGGCGGCGCAGTTCGTCCCAGCCGGCGATCTCGTGGACCGCCTCGTACTTGATGATGCGCTCGAGCAGGGCTGCGGGCGAATCCCAGGCGATGCGGCGCAGTTCGAGGAAGCCCGCGTTGAACCAGGCGGTGAAGGCGTCCTCGAGCTCCTTGTCGAGGGCCTTCAGGCCCGGAGTCTGGTCAGGCGCGTTGAGCAGGTCCGAACGCATCGCGATCAGCCGCTGCGTGCCCTGCGGCGCGAGGTTGAGCATGCCGATGAGCTTCTGGCTCGGCGATTCGCTGGCGTCGTTGATCGCCTTGGCCGAAGCCTCGTCGCGCTTGTCCTGCCAACGCGCGATCGCCTTGTCGATCGCCACGGCGTCGCGCGGGTGGAGGTCGTGGATTTGTGCGAGGAAAGCCTGGCGCGCCTTGAGGTCGCTGGCTTCGTAGAGATCGAAGAAGGCCGAGGCGAGCGCCGGTCCGGAAGCCTTGCCACGCAGCGAGAGCAGCGCGCCAGCCAGGTCGAGCAGGCCTTCGCTGCTGGCCGGACGCGGCGCGATGCCGATCCGCGAGAGCAGCTTGCCGAGCCGCGAATTCATCACGAGCTCGAGCGGGTTGCGCCGTACAGGGCGCGACCGGGGCATATCCATCGCCAAATCCTTCTTCCCCGTCAGGACGGACGAGGAGCGCCGGTCCTGACGATTCGTCTTAACCACAGTCCGTTTAGAATGAATGACCTGACAATGCCGTGACAAGTGCCCGTGGACGCGGTGAAGCGATTCAACGCTGCGGCGTGGCGGATGTTGCAGGCATGCGACGGTTGCCTTGCGAAGGATCGACGCCACTGGGCTCAAACGATTGACCGCCTCAACGATTGACCGGGCAGCCGCGCTCGGGCATTGGCCCTTAGGCCGCGCTCTCCGCACCATCCTGTTCCTCGCCGCCATGCCGGCGCGCGACCAGCAGCTTGTCGATCTTGAGACCGTCCATGTCGACCACCTCGAAACGCCAGCCCTGGTCGTCGAAATGCTCGCCTTCCTTAGGCAGGTGCTTGAGCACCGAGAGCACGTAACCGGCGGCCGTGGCGAATTCGCGGTCGTCGTCGAGTTCGAGGCCGAGGCGCTGCGCCAGGGCATCGGCGGGCAAAGCGCCGGCGATCAGCAGCGAGCCGTCCTCGCGCTCGACCACCATCGGTTCGTCGCCCTCGTCCTGATGGCTGACGAAATTGCCGACGATCGCCGCGAGCAGGTCGGCCGGGGTCACCACGCCTTCGAGATGCCCGTATTCATCGTGGACCATGGCCATCGACACGTCGGACTGCTGGAGAATCCGCAAGGCGTCCATCGCGTCGAGCTGGTCGGGGATCACCTCGGCCTTGCGCATCAGCTTGGCCACCGAGATCGGCTCGCCGGCCAGACGCTGCGCAAGCAGGTCGCGAATCTTGAGCACGCCGACGATGTTGTCGGGCGCGCCTTCGACCACGGGCATCAGCGAATGCGGGGTCTCGCGAATCCGCGCGAACAGATCGTCCTCGCTGGCGCCGATGTCGACCCAGTCGATCTCGATGCGTGGAGTCATCAGCTCACGCACGGGCCGGTCGGCAAGGCGCATGATGCCGCTCATGATCTGCTGCTGCTCTTCCTCGAGCACACCCGACTTGGTCGCCTCGGCGAAGAGCATGTGAAGCTCCTCGGCCGTAACTTCCTGATCGCTCGACTGGCGCATGCCGATCAGACCCAGAATCACCCGCGACGACTTGTCGAGCGCCCAGACGAAGGGCGCCATCGCGGTCGACAGCCAGGTCATAGGCCGCGCCGCGAGCAGCGCGATCGGTTCGGCCAGGCGCAAGGCCACCTGCTTGGGCACGAGTTCGCCGACGACGACACTGAAATAGGTGGTCACGACGATGACGAGCGCGAAACCCAGTTCATCGGCGGCACGCACGGGCACACCCAGCGCGACGAGGCGTTCCCCGGTCGGTCCGCCGAGGCTGGCGCCCGAATAGGCACCGGCGACAATGCCGACGAGGGTGATGCCGATCTGCACGGTCGAGAGAAACTTGCCCGGATCCTGCGACAGGGAGAGCGCGCACTTGGCACCGCCGCTGCCCTTGTCCGCCGCCATCTTCAACCGCGCGACGCGCGCCGAGACGATCGCCAGCTCCGACATGGAAAACAGGCCATTGAGCAGGATGAGACCCGCGATGATGAGGACATCGGTCCAGGGAAACGGCGTCACGCGCTGGGAGCTAGCAGAATAAGGCGGCTACGCGAAGGGGCGTCGCGACTGCGCGACCGGCAAGAGACTCACGCGCCCGGTTTCGTTGACAAAAGCCCCGTGCAGCGCCCATTCATGTTGGCAAATCGACAAGCCTGAACAACAGGGCCTGCCGTGGCTTTCGAGAATGAAAGGGTTGAAACCATGCCGAAATCCCGTCTGCTGATCTCCTGCGTGACCGCGATCTCGCTGGTCTCGCTCTCGGGCTGCGTCACCGACCCCAACACCGGCGAGCGCAAGGTCTCGCGCACCGCGATCGGCGCGGGCGTGGGTACGCTCGGCGGCATCCTGCTCGGCGGTCTGATCGGCGGCGGCACGGGCCGTATCATCGGCGCGGGCATCGGCGGCCTCGCCGGCGGCGCCATCGGCTATACGATGGACAAGCAGATCAAGGAGCTGCGCGAGCAGACCGCGGGCAGCGGGGTCGACATCACGCCGACCGACAACGGCCAGGCGATCCTCGTCAACCTGCCCGAAGGCGTGACCTTCGACGTCGCCAGCGCGGCGCTGCAGCCGAGCTTCCGCACGACGCTCGACCAGATCGGGCAGAGCCTGAACCAGTATCCCAACAGCTTGGTCGACGTTTACGGGCACACCGATTCCACGGGATCGGACCAGTACAACCAGACGCTGTCGGAGGCGCGCGCGCGCACCGTGGCGAACTATCTGACGATGCAGGGCGTCTCGGGCGCGCGCATCCGCAGCCAGGGCTTCGGCGAGACCCTGCCGATCGGTGATAACGCCACCGACGAAGGCCGCCGCCGCAACCGCCGCGTCGAGATCAAGATCGTGCCGATCAGCCAGGAACAGGTCCAGGCGGCGAAGCAGCAGGGGTACTA
>SECS01000230.1 GCA_004211435.1 Novosphingobium sp.
AGATGATGCCCGATTCGCCTCCTTCGTGGGCGAGTCCCCGCGCATGGACTCGTCTTGCTCGAAGCGGTGGGCAGGAGCGGCGGGCGTCGTGGAGGCAGGAGCCGCACTACGCGAAGTCGGTGCGGCCTCTGCCGGACGCGAAGCCGGGCGCTCAACGGTACGGCGCGCCGGTGCGGCCTCTTCGACAGCCGTCGCAGCCGGCGGTGTGACGACAGGCGTTTGCTGGACCATTGGCTGCGAAACTATCGCGGGGGCTGCAGCGGTCGGTGCTGCAGGCGCTGGATCTTGGGGCGGCAGTACGATCGTCGGCTGGGCGGCGGTGGGTGTGCTCGCTGCAGGGACGTCGATTACCGGGGCGACCTCTTGGGCCCAGGCCGGGGTGAAACCGAGCACCAGCACGGCACAAATCGCCGTGGTAGCGCGAAGGATGGGGGTGGGTGCGTGTGTCATGCCCTCAAGTTTGGGCGAACACCTGTGCTTGAAAAGCCCCTGTCCTACGATAAAGCGACGGAACGAGCGGATATCATCGGCGAGTTGATAATATAAGCCCAAAAAATGACATTTTTATCGCGAATAACGGGTGATCTGTACTGAGTTATATTATGCCAGTATTTATATGAGAGATATATAATAAGATAAGTTAGTCTCGCCATGGCTCCGATTGTTCCGCGACTGGCCGCGCAAATAGCTCGGCTAGCCGATTTGACAAGCCGTAGGGGCAATCCTATATAGCGCTCCTGCCCACCGCTTCGAGCAAGACGAGTCCATGCGCGGGGACTCGCCCACGAAGGAGGCGAATCGGGCATCATCTGACGCGATAGGCTGCAGGCCATGGCGCCCCTTGGGTGGCCGTGTGTCGTGTGGCCTTTTCGCGTCCGATGCGCCACGCCGCGTGTGGCATTCAAGATTCCTTCGCCGGTTTTCCGGCCCGACAACAAGAGGCAAACCTCTCCATGGCGACCAAGCCCATCAGCCAGACCGCTCCGCGCGCTTCGGCCAAGAAGCGCATCCGCAAGATCTTCGGCGATATTCACGAAGTCGTGCAGATGCCGAACCTGATCGAGGTTCAGCGCGAATCCTACGAGCAGTTCCTGCGCTCGAACCCGGCGACCGGCTATGTCTCGGGCCTGGAGAAGACGCTGCGCTCGGTCTTCCCGATCCGCGATTTCGGCGGCACCAGCGAGCTGGACTTCGTCCACTACGAGCTGGAAGAGCCCAAGTACGACACGACCGAGTGCCGCCAGCGCGGCATCACCTATGCGGCGCCGATGAAGGTCACGCTGCGCCTGATCGTGTTCGAAGTGGACGCCGAGACCGAGACCCGCTCCGTGCTCGATATCAAGGAGCAGGACGTCTACATGGGCGACATGCCGCTCATGACCGAGAACGGCACCTTCATCGTCAACGGCACCGAGCGCGTCATCGTCTCGCAGATGCACCGTTCGCCGGGCGTTCTGTTCGACCACGATCGCGGCAAGACGCACTCGTCGGGCAAGTTCCTCTTCGCGGCGCGCGTCATTCCCTACCGTGGTTCGTGGCTCGACTTCGAGTTCGACGCCAAGGACATCGTCAACGTCCGTATCGACCGCAAGCGCAAGCTGCCGGTCACGGCGCTGCTCTATGCGCTGGGCCTCGACGGCGAGCAGGTGCTCAACCACTTCTACGATACCGTCGCCTGGCGGCGCGGTGAGGGTGGCTGGCGTCTGCCTTACGCGCCCGAGCAGTGGCGCGGCACCAAGCCGACCTTCGACATCGTCGACGGCAAGTCGGGCGAGGTCATCTTCCCGGCCGGCCAGAAGATCAGCCCGCGCGCTGCGAACAAGGCGCAGAAGGATGGCCTGGTCGAACTGCTGATCCCGACCGAGGAAATCTTCGGCCGCTATTCGGCGCTCGACGTCATCGACGAGAGCACCGGCCGCATCTACATCGAGGCCGGCGACGAAGTCAGCCCCGAGAACCTCGACGCGCTCGACAAGGCGGGCATCGATCACATCGAGCTGCTCGACATCGATCACGTCAACACCGGTCCCTGGATCCGCAACACGCTCAAGGCCGACAAGGCCGAGAACCGCGAGATGGGCCTCGAGGCGATCTACAAGGTCATGCGCCCGGGCGAACCGCCGACGAAGGAAACCGCGGAATCGCTGTTCGACGGCCTGTTCTTCGACGGCGACCGTTACGACCTGTCCGCCGTGGGCCGCGTCAAGCTGAACATGCGCCTGGGCCTCGACGCCGAGGACACCGTCACCACGCTGCGCACCGAGGACATCCTCGCCGTGGTCAAGGAGCTGGTGAACCTCAAGGACGGCAAGGGCGAGATCGACGACATCGACAATCTCGGCAACCGCCGCGTGCGTTCGGTGGGCGAGCTGCTCGAGAACCAGTACCGCGTCGGCCTGCTCCGCATGGAGCGCGCCGTGAAGGAGCGCATGAGCTCGGTCGACGTGTCGACCGTCATGCCGAACGACCTGATCAACGCCAAGCCTGCCGTCGCAGCCGTTCGCGAGTTCTTCGGTTCCTCGCAGCTCTCGCAGTTCATGGACCAGACAAACCCGCTGTCCGAAGTCACCCACAAGCGTCGTGTCTCGGCGCTCGGGCCGGGCGGTCTCACGCGTGAGCGTGCGGGCTTCGAAGTCCGCGACGTTCACCCGACCCACTACGGCCGCATCTGCCCGATCGAAACGCCGGAAGGCCCGAACATCGGTCTGATCAACTCGCTGTCGACCTTCGCCCGCGTCAACAAGTACGGCTTCATCGAGACGCCGTACCGCAAGGTGCTCGACGGCAAGGTGACCAAGGACGTGGTCTACCTCTCCGCGATGGAAGAGCAGAAGCACACGGTGGCTCAGGCTTCGGCCGAAACCAACGAGGACGGCTCGTTCGTCGAGGAACTGGTCTCCGCGCGTGAAGGCGGCGAATTCGTCATGGCGCCGCGCGATCACGTGACGCTGATGGACGTGTCGCCCAAGCAGCTCGTTTCGGTCGCCGCATCGCTCATTCCGTTCCTGGAAAACGATGACGCCAACCGCGCACTCATGGGCTCGAACATGCAGCGCCAGGCGGTGCCGCTGGTCAAGGCCGATGCGCCGTTCGTCGGTACGGGCATGGAAGAGACCGTGGCGCGCGATTCGGGCGCCGCGATTGCTGCCCTGCGCGGCGGTATCGTCGATCAGGTCGACGCGACGCGTATCGTGATCCGCGCGTCGGGCGATATCGAGCCCGGACAGTCGGGTGTCGACATCTACACGCTGCAGAAGTTCCAGCGCTCGAACCAGAACACCTGCATCAACCAGCGTCCGCTGGTGAAGGTCGGGGACATCGTCGAGACCCGCGACATTATCGCCGACGGTCCCTCGACCGAGCTGGGCGAACTGGCGCTGGGCCGCAACAGCCTCGTCGCCTTCATGCCCTGGAACGGCTACAACTATGAGGACTCGATCCTCATCAGCGAGCGCAT
>SECS01000231.1 GCA_004211435.1 Novosphingobium sp.
GGATACCAGTTCTGCACGGTCGAATACTTGATCTCGGCATCGTCGAGCGCGACCAGTTCGACCACGGCGGCGTGGAGCTGGTTCTCGTCGCGCATCGGCGCGGTGCAGCCTTCGAGGTAGCTGACATAGCTGCCCTTGTCGGCGACGATCAGCGTCCGTTCGAACTGGCCGGTGTTCTCGGCATTGATGCGGAAATAGGTCGACAGCTCCATCGGGCAGCGCACGCCCTCGGGAATGTAGACGAAGGTACCGTCGGAAAAGACCGCGCAGTTGAGCGCCGCGAAGTAGTTGTCGTGCGTCGGCACAACCTTGCCGAGCCACTTCTTCACGAGATCGGGATATTCGCGGATCGCCTCGCTGATCGAACGGAAGATCACCCCCGCGGCCTCGAGCTCCTTGCGGAAGGTCGTGGCGACCGAAACCGAATCAAACACCGCATCGACCGCGACCTTGCGTGCGCCGGCGACCCCGGCGAGCACTTCCTGCTCGGCCAGCGGAATGCCCAGCTTCTCGTAGACGCGCAGGATCTCGGGATCGACCTCGTCGAGGCTGCCGAGTTCCTTCTTCGCCTTCGGCGCGGCGTAGTAGTAGGCGTCCTGGTAGTCGATCGGCGGCACGTTGAGCTTGGCCCAGTCGGGCGGCGTCATCGTCAGCCAGAGGCGATAGGCCTTGAGCCGCCATTCGAGCATCCACTCGGGCTCGTCCTTCTTGGCCGAGATGAAGCGGACGGTATCCTCGGACAGGCCCTTGGGCGCGAATTCGGTCTCGATCCCCGACGACCAGCCGTGCTCGTAATCGGCGACCTTCGCGGCGGCGTCGCGCGCGGCCTGATCCTTCAGGGTGATTTCCTCGGTCATAGGGCAGTCTCGGCCAGATAGGGCTGTGCGGGTTGCGGCTGAACCTCGGCCAGCTTGGTCAGCGACACCTGCGCCAGTGCACCGCGCAGGGCGGCGGTGACGATCGGCCAGTGCGGACGGACCATGCAGGCCGATTCGAGCGTGCAGTCGTTGCGGCCGTGTTCGACGCAGGCGGTCAGCGCGATCGGGCCTTCGACCGCCTCGACGATATCGGCCAGGGTGATCGCCGCCGCAGGGCGCGCGAGCTTGAGTCCGCCGCCGACGCCGCGCGACGAGCGCAGCAGGCCCGCGGCGGTGAGCCGGCTGACGAGTTTCTGCACTGTGGGTGCCGGGAGGCCGGTCTCTTCGGCCAGCTGCGCCGCCGAAACGCGCGCGCCACCGCAGTGCCGCGAAGCCGCAGCCATCGTGACGACGGCATAGTCTGCCATGCTCGACAAGCGCATCTTGAGAACCGTTCGCAAAATCGGAGTGATTCGTTCCGGTTTCAACTAGGAGCCATGCGCCGACAATTCAACCCGGCGCTTCCCGTCGCGGCTTGCGAGCAAAAAAAGGCGGCCCCTGGTCAAGCCGGGGGCCGCCGCTAAAGTCGAGAACTCGCTGCAGAATTGCTGCGAGCCCTTCGGGTCGCACGGCCGCGTTATGCCTGGCGCCGCCCAAAAAATTGTACGAATGCGACACGATAGCACTCCAACCTCGTAGTTTTACGATGAATGGATCGGTGGGCGATCGTGATGTCGCAGATTGAGCCAGATGCCCGACCGAGGCTATGGCGGAAACGATGTTCTATTCCCTGCTCCGACCCGCCTTGTTCCGACTCGACGCCGAACGCGCTCACGTGCTCGCGCTCAATGCGCTCAAGCTTGCCCCCGCCGGCCGTCGCGCGCCGACCGGCGGACCGCTGGCCGTGAACGTGGCCGGCCTGTCCTTTCCCAATCCGGTCGGCATGGCGGCTGGCTTCGACAAGGACGGCGAAATTCCCGACGCGCTGCTGGGCTTGGGCTTCGGCTTCGCCGAGGTCGGCTCGATCACGCCCCTGCCCCAAGCCGGCAATCCCAAACCGCGCCTGTTCCGCCTGGCCGAGGATCGCGCGGTCATCAACCGCATGGGCTTCAATAACCGCGGCGGCGCCGAGGCGGCCGAACGGCTGCGCGCGCGCAACGGGCGGCCGGGCGTGGTCGGAATCAATGTCGGTGCCAACAAGGATTCGGCCGATCGCGTGGCCGACTATGCGATGATGACGCGGCTGATGGCACCCTATGCGTCCTATCTCGCGGTCAACATCTCCAGCCCCAACACCCCCGGCCTGCGCGCCCTGCAGGACGAAGGCGCGCTGACCGCGCTGCTCGACGCCGTGCTCGAAGCGCGAGGTCAGCCAGGTCCGCCGATTTTCCTCAAGGTCGCGCCCGATCTCCAGCCCGCCGACATCGATGCGATCGCGCGGATCGCGCTCGACAAACAGCTCGGCGCGCTGATCGTCTCGAACACGACGATCTCCCGCCCGCCCCTCCAGTCGCGCCATGCGGGCGAGGCCGGCGGGCTCTCGGGCGCGCCACTGCGCGACCTGGCGCAGCAGCGGATCGTCGACTTCCGCAAGGCCACGGGCGGCGCGCTGCCGCTGGTCGGCGTCGGCGGCATCGCCACGGCCGAAGACGCCTGGGCGCGCATCCGCGCCGGCGCCAGCCTCGTCCAGGTCTACAGCGCGATGGTCTACGAAGGCCCCGGAATCGCCCGCAAGATCGCGCGCGGACTTGAGAATCTGATGCGACGCGACGGCTTCTCCTCGATTGCCGAGGCGGTCGGAAGCGGTTAGCCCTGCTGCAATGCAACACAGGCTTCTCGCTTCGCTTGCCGCCGCCCTGCTTCTCGCGGGTTGCGCCACCGCTCCGCAGACTCCGACCGCCAGCGTCCCGCGCTACGACAAGGGCATGGTCAGCGCCGCCGATCCGCGCGCGGCCGAAGCCGGCGCGCAGGTGTTGCGCGAAGGCGGCAGCGCCACCGATGCGGCGCTCACCATGCTGCTCGCGCTCAACGTGGTCGAGCCGCAAAGCTCGGGCATCGGCGGCGGCGGTTTCCTCGTGCTCGACGACGGGAGGGGCACGGTCGAGACGATCGACGGCCGCGAGACCGCGCCCGATGCGGCAACGCCGCGCTGGTTCGAGATCGGAGGCAAAGTTCTGACGACGGCCCAGGCCATCCCCGGCGGGCTCAGCGTCGGCGTACCCGGCAATCTCAGCCTGATGGAGCAGGCGCACGCCCGCCACGGCAAGCTCGCCTGGAAGCGGCTGTTCGATCCCGCAATCGCGCTGGCCCGCGACGGCTTCGCGATTTCGCCGCGCATGCGCCAGTATCTCGATCGCTCGCGCGGCACCGGGGCAATGACCGCCGAGGGCCGCGCGCTCTACTACGGCGCCGACGGCAATCCGCTGCCCGTGGGCGCCTTGGTGAAAAACCCCGCGTTGGCCGCATTTCTCACCCGGTTGGCGAACGAAGGCGCCAAGGCTTTCTACACGGGCGCCAATGCCGAGGCGATCGCCAAGGCGGTCTCGACCGCGCCGCGCAACCCCGCGCCGATGACCGTGGCCGACCTTGCCG
>SECS01000006.1 GCA_004211435.1 Novosphingobium sp.
TGACCGGTGGATCGCGCGGCCTGGGCCGCGGCATGGTCGAACTGTTTCTCGAGGAAGGTGCGCGCGTGGTCATCGCCGATGTCCTGGAGGAGGAAGGCCGCGCGCTGGCGCAGGACCTCGGCGGCGACGTGCGCTTCAAGCAGACCGACGTATCCAAGCGCGAGGCCGTCCAGGCCCTGGTCGACTACGCGGTCAGCGAATTCGGCGGGCTCCACGCGATCGTCAACAATGCCGGGCTTTCGGACAACGCCTTCGGCTCGCTGCTCGACGCCGATTTCGACGCCTTCGAGCGGGTCATGGCGGTCAACGTCAAAGGCGTGATGCTCGGCACCCAGATCGCCGCGCGGCACATGGCGCAGCACGGCGGCGGCTCGGTGATCAACGTCTCGTCGATCAGCGGCATCCAGGCCGGCTTCGGCTTCTTCAACTACCGCGCTTCGAAGGCGGCGGTGGTGAACTTCACCCAGTGCGCGGCGATCGAGCTTGGCGTGAACCTCGTCCGCGTCAACTGCATCTGCCCGGGCAACATCCCGACGCCGATGGGCACTTTCGCCGCGGCCGACGAGGACGGCTTGCAGAAGCGCATCCAGGAGGCGGTGAACGACGTGCGCATGGGCTGGCAACCGCTCAAGCGCCAGGGCAGCCCGCGCGACATCGCCGAGGCCGCACTGTTCCTGTCGAGCGACCGCTCGCGTCAGGTCTCGGGCCAGATCCTCTCGGTCGATGGCGCGGCGACGGCGGGCATGGCCAAGAGCCTGATCGGCGAGATCATGGAAGCCCGGGCGGCGGTGGAAGCGGGCTAAGCTTCCCGATCATCCCCTTGCAGGGGAGTATCTTTGATGTTCAATCCCAGCCGAACCGGTCGACCAGCCGCGAGCGCTTTCCATCGGCGTCAAGTTGGCGCGCGACGAGGTAGCCCGCGCCCATCCAGCCGCGGCGGGTCCACTTGCCGAACGACAGCCGCGTCCCCGGCGCGCCAGAAGCCGCCGGCACCATCTTCACGCGCTCCAGCGCATCGCGCACGCCCTTCGGCGTTAACGGATGGGCATCGGCGAAGGCCCGGAGCAGCACGGTCGCGAGATCGCGGTTGACCACGGGCACGCAGTATTCGGGCCGCCGCCCATAGGCTGCGGCGAAGTCGTCAAGGAAGGCCTGGCCGACGGCATTGCCCTCGTCATACTGGTCGAGCCCGGTCCAGCCGAGGATCGCCCGCCACATCGCCGGGTTGATCCAGGCGTTCTGGAAGGCCGTGCCCATGTAGCGCGGCGGGTCCCAGCCGAGCGCGGCGAGCGCCGGATTGACCTGGAGCAGACCGAAGCCGAAACCGCAGTGGACCAGCGCGTCGGGCCGCGCCTCGTGCAGCCGGGCAACGGCTTCGGACACATCCTGCGCGGTCTGGGCGATCTGGTGTTCGCCGACGATCCGCAGCCCCTGCTCGCGCGCCGCCTTGCGGAAATTGCGCGCATAGGACTCGCCGATCAGCGACTGCTCGACGATCAAGCCGACGGTCTTGCGGCCTTGCTTGGCGATCAAATCCGCCCAGTAGATCGGCTCGTCGGTCATCGAGCCTTGCGGCAGCGCGAAGGTCCATTCGCCGAGCCAGTCGTCGGCGCCGCAGACCGAGATTGCGGGCACGCGGAAACGCTCCTCGATCGCCTCGCGCATCGGCACGGCGTTGTCGGTGATCGCCGGGCCGAACACCGCGAGGCAGCCCTCGTCGACGAGTTCGCCATAGGCGTCGATCACCGCCTTGACCGTGCCCTTGGGCAGGCCCTCGACCTCGCGGAAGACGATCTCGACGTCGCGGTCGATCACGCCCTGCTCGCGGCCTTGGCGGAAGACGAGTTGGAAAGCGTCGGTCAGATCATTGAGCTGATCGCGCGGGAAGCCCGGCGGCAGCTTGAAATCGAAAAGATAGCCGAGCTTGATCGGCTCGGCATGGCTTTCATAGGCCATCGTCTTCCTCCCCCTCGTCGTTATCTCATGCGGTTCGCGGCCCGAACAGGATGATCGCCGCCCCCGCCAGGCAGACACCGGCGCCGATCAGATCCCAGCGATCGGGCCGCGCGCCTTCGACCGCCCACAGCCAGAGCAGCGCCGAGGCGATGTAGACCCCACCATAGGCCGCATAGGCACGGCCGGCGTTGTCGGTGTCGACCAAGGTCAGCAGCCAGGCGAACAGCGCCAGCGAGACCATGCCCGGCAGCAGCCACCAGACCGACTTGCCGAGCTTGAGCCAGGCCCAGAAGGCGAAGCAGCCGGCGATCTCGGCGATGGCAGCGGCAATGTAGGCGAAAGCGGTCATGGAGGATTGCTAGCAATTCCTCCCGGGCACGGGGAGGGGGACCATGCGCAGCATGGTGGAGGGGGCTCTCGGCGACCGCGGCTTTTCCGGCCAGCCCCCTCCACCACGACCTTCGGTCGCGGTCCCCCTCCCCGTACCGGGGAGGAATTATCGCCGCAAAAAGGTCAGCGGCAGGCGTTCGATCGTGTGCGTCGCCAGGGTCGGCAGATAGGTGATCTCGGCCGGATCGATCGCCAGTCTGATATGCTTGAGCCGACGGATGATCTCCTGCGCGGCGACCTTGATCTCCATCCGAGCCAGCGCGATGCCGACGCAGCGGTGGATGCCGAGCCCGAAGGTCAGATTGGCCCCGACGTTGGGCCGATCGATGTCGAGCGCGTCGGCGTCGGCAAACTTGGCGGCATCGTGGTTGGCCGCGGCGTACATGATGCAGACCTGCGACTTGGCCGGGATCGTCGTGCCCGACAGCGTGACGTCGTTCATCGCCGTTCGAAACAGGCCGTGGACCGGCGGCTGGAGCCGCAGCACTTCCTCGACAAAGCGTGTCATCACCCGCTCGTCGTCAACCTGCGCGTAAAGCCGCTCGGCCAGTTCGGGCTCGGTCGCAAGCACGAGCAGCAGGTTGACGATTGCCGCCGCTGTCGTGTCGTTGCCAGCGATCAGGAAGCCGCGGACCGTGGCGATCTGCTCGGTCCAGGACAGCACGGGCTCGGCATCATCGTCGAGCCGCGCGTGGACGAGATCGGAAATCATGTCCTCGCGGCGGTTCGCCTGGCGATCCTTGATGTGCTTGATAATGTAGTTCTGCAGTTCGCACATGACCGCCGCGTTCTCGAGCATGTCCTCGCGCGTCTGCATGCGGCCGATCTGGTCGAGCACGGCCTTGGTCCAGAGCGCGATCTTTTCCGCCGTGACCTCCGCCGCGTCGAAGCCCAGTTGTTCGCAGATAATCTGCGCTGTCACCGGCCCGCCGAAATCCTTCATCCCGTCGCCCTCGCCGCGTTCGGCCATGGCCTCGACCAAGCCGACGACGATCTGGCGGATGCGCCCCTCGAGATCCTTCACCCGGTGCGCAGTGAAGGCCTTCTCGGTGAGCTTGCGATAGCGCGTATGCTTGGGCGGATCGATCGCCATGTCGCGGATGAAGCCGCCGCCGTCGCGTTCGAGGATCGCGGCGAATTCGTCGAGAAAGCCGTTGCCGTAACGGTCCTGATAGCCGTGCTCGAGCGAGAAGTTGACGTCGTCACGCAGCACGGCGGCGGCATCGTCGTACCGGGTCACGAGGTAGAGATCGAGGCCGGGGTCGTAGTAGACTGGCCGTTCCTCGCGCAGCGCGCGGTAGAACGGGAACGGATCGTTGCGGATCGCCGGATCGAGCCGTGTCTCAGTGCCCGTCAGTTCCATTGCGCGTCGGCCCCGTCGTAGGCGCGCAACCCCCAGTCCGAAGTATCCATCGCAGCGAGCCCGACAACGACCGCGCCCTCGGTGTCCATCACCCCCGCCCAGCGCGCGGCGATCGTCTCGATCGTATGGTCGCGCTCGTTGAAGCCGGTCGTGCGGCCGATGTAGCAGCGCTGCACCTCACCGCCGACCGAGTCGATGCATTCGCCGTTCACCGGACAGTCCTGGTGCGCGAGGAATGCGACGGCGGGTGAGGACAGCTGCGGCGGCAGCGACTGCTTGGCATGAGCCAGCAGCGGCGAATCGTCCTCCATCGTCGAGATGACAAGGCGCGTGTAGCCGGCCGGGCTGACGGCATTGACCTTGATACCGTGCGCCGCGCCCTCGGCCGCCAGCGCGCGCGTCAGCGACCAAACGCCGCCCTTGCTAGCGGCATAGGCGACCTGATCGGCGAAGCCGGTCATCGAAGCCGAGGTGATGTTGACGATACGGCCGTAACCCGCCGCTTTCATGTGCGGCCAGGCCGCGCGGCTGCACCAGATCGAGCCCATGAGGTTGATGTCGATGTGCCGCTGGATGTCGCGCGGGCTGATCGCATCGAAGGGCGCGCCGATCGATATCCCCGCGTTGTTCACAAGGATATCCACCGCGCCGAAGGCATCGAGCGCGGCCTGAACAATCGCCTCCGCGCCCTCTGGCGTGGCGACAGAAGCGGTGTTGGCGATTGCCTTGCCACCGGCCGCGCGAATCTCCGCAGCGACGGCCTCGGCCGAGGCCGCACCCGGATAGTGGCGCTGTTCGGGATCGACGCCGATGTCGTTGACCAGGACTTTGGCGCCGCGCGACGCGAGTAACAGCGCGTGCGCTCGGCCGAGGCTGGGATTGCCGCCGGCGCCGGTGACGATCGCCGTGCGACCATCGAAGCGATAGTCGCTCATCGGCTGGTCAGCGCGCCGTCGACCGGGATCGCCTGGCCGTGGACGAAACTCGCGTCGGGGCCGCAGAGCCACCAGACCGCGGCGCCGATCTCCTGCGGCTGGCCGATGCGCTCGAGCGGGCTGGTCTTGACCAGTTCCTGGATGATCTCGCCCATGCCCGGGCGCTGCGTCATCGGCGTCTCGATCATGCCCGGACAGACCGCGTTGATGCGGATTCCCTGGCTCGCATATTCGAGCGCCGCGGCCTTGGTCAGCCCGACGACGCCATGCTTCGAGGCCGAATAGGCGCCGCAGAAGGCTGCGCCGCGGATGCCCGCGGTCGAGGCGCAGTTGACGATCGCGCCACCGCCGGTTTTCAGCATCGCCGGAATCTGGTGGCGCAGGCAGTGCCAGACGCCGGTCAGGTTTACGCCGATGACGCGGTGCCAGTTGTCGAGCGAACCCTCGGCGGTCAGCTTGCCGACCTCGCCGTCGATCCCCGCGGCATTGAAACAGGCGTCGATCTGGCCATAGGCGGCAACGGTCTGCTCGACCGCGTTGCGTACGGAATCGTCGTCGGCGACGTTAGCCTGGATGAAGCGCGCCGCGCCGCCGGCTTCGCGGATCAGGGCCTCGGTCTCGCGGCCGCCGGCCTCGTTCATGTCGACGAGCGCCACGGCGTGGCCGCGCTCGGCGAACAGCCGCGCGGTCGCCCGGCCGATGCCGGAGCCCGCGCCCGTCACGAAAGCGATCTTCTCCGCCATCGTCTCTTCCTCTCTCGTTTTTCTCGTTGGCTCACGAATTCGCACAGGTCGCGCAGACCGCACAATCGGCGACTCATCGGGAGCGTGGAACGAAGCCTATCATCGTTCCAGCCAATCGCAGTGGACCCGCCCTGCCTCTCGCGGCAATGAAGTAGCGTCCGAAAAGGAGAGATCATGAGCGGGACCGAACCGGCTTCCACGATACCCGCAATGCTCGCCGGCCTCGCCGCCACGCGCGCCGATCACGAGGCGATCGCCACGGTCGCCGAGACCGTGAGCTATGCCGAGCTCGACGCGCGCAGCGCCGAGATGGCACGCGCCTTGATCGCCACCGGCGCGGGCAAGGGTACGCGGATCGCGCTGATCGCGCCCGACGGGCTGCTCTGGGCGACGGCCTTCCTCGCCGCCCTGCGGATCGGCGGGCTGATCACCTGCGTCTCGACGATGGCGACGCCCAAGGAACTCGCGCACATCCTGCGCAACAGCGATACCCAGGTGCTGATCTCGGCGCGGCGCTTCCTCAGTCACGACTATGCGCGGACGATCGCGGCCGCCTTCCCTGCACTGGGCACCTGCGCGCCCGAAGCGTTGCGGCTCGCCGACGCGCCCTACCTGCGCGCGGCCTGGCTCGACGATGCCGAAGGGCTTGCGTGGGCCGGTTCAATCGACGGCCTGCTGGCGCGCGCAGATGCGGTCGGCCCGGAGATCCTGGCGGCGGTCGAGGCGCAGGTCGCGCCGAGCGACGATGCGGTGATCGTCTACACCTCGGGCAGCACCTCGCTGCCCAAGGCCGTGGTCCACACCCAATGGAACGTCACCCGCCACCCGCCCGAACTGGCCAAGTTGTTTGTGATAAAGCCCGAGGACCGCATGCTGCCTATGCTGCCGGCCTTCTGGTTGGGCGGCATGGCGATGTTCTTCCAGGTGCTGAGCCAGGGCGCGACCTTGGTCTATCCGGCCTCGCCCGATCTCGAAGTGGTGGTCGAGACGATCAAGGCGCTCAAGGTCAACCGGCTCAACGGTTGGGGCGACGGCCTCTCGCGCCTGCGCAAGCTCGCCCCTGAACGCGGCATCGACATCGACAGCATCGTCGGCCTCGGCTTCTTCCGCGACGAGACGGGCGAACTTATCCCGCCGCAATTCCAGTCGGGCATGCTCGGCATGAGCGAGACTTTCGCGCCGCACAGCGCAGAGCCGCTGAACTATCGGATGCCTGCGGACAAACCCCACGCTTGCGGCCGCCCGGTCAACGGCTACGAGCGCCGCGTCGTCGATCCCGAGACCGGCGGCGAAGCACCCGTAGGCGAGATCGGCGAACTGCAATTGCGTGGTGGCGCGCTGATGCGCGGCCTGTACAAGCGCCGCGAAAGCGAGGTCTTCACCGCCGACGGCTTCTACCCGACCGGCGATCTCGTCCGCATCGATGCCGACGACTGTCTCTATTTCGTGGCCCGCCGCAACGACATGATCAAGACCCGCGCCGCCAATGTCTCGCGGCTCGAGGTCGAGGCTGCGCTCAACGAACTGCCCGAAGTCGCGCTGGCCGTGGTGACCGGGCTCGACGATGCCGAGTTCGGGCAGATCGTCGCGGCCGCGGTCGTTCCGGCCGAGGACGCGACACCGAGCGAGGAAAGCCTGCGCGCGGCGCTGCGCGAGACACTGTCGAGCTACAAGGTGCCCAAGCGGATCGTCTTCATCACCGAGGACCAGATCCCGCGCACGGCCACAGGCAAGCTCAAGCTGCACGAATTGGGTAAGCTGATCGAGCGGACCGGCGAACCCACCTAGGAGGCATAGCTCCACTGCGGCGCGGTCGGGTTGGCGCGGGCACCGTCGAGCAGGTTGCCGAAGCCCGAACGGATGCGCTGGTGGAGCTGCGGCAGCGGAAAAGGCCGGTCCGACCATTCCACACAGGAAGCCGTCGCGAAAGTGACGAGCTGTTCGGCCAGTTCGCTCAGGTTCGCGTCGGCGCGCAGCACGCCGCATTTCTGCTGCTTCACCAGCAGGCCCTGCATGGCTTTGAGCTGCTTGTCGCGGAAGTGGTAGAAGATCCCGCGCGAGGGCGTGAAGAAGATCAGGCAGACCTGGCGGCAGAACTCGGGCGCGGCCTCGATCGATTGCAGCCAGCGGCCGATGATCTCGACCACCGCCTCGGGATCGCCGGGATCGGGCAGCGCGGTGTGGCCGACATAGCGCGTATATTCGCTGATCGCCTCGACGATCGCCTGGTCGCGCGGGCCGACGAGGTTGTAGATCGTCTGCACCGCATGGCCCGAGGCCTGCGCGATGCCGCGCACGGTGACGCCCTCGAGACCGTCCTGCGTCAGCAGCCGGCGGATCGTCGCGAGGATCTGCGCACGGCGAAGCCGCTGGTTGCGGCGCGGCGGCGGACTGGCACGGCCCAGCCCCTGAAAGAGCGGGATCGGGCGCGCGGGATCGTAAGGCACGGCTTGTACCTCCGCCTCGAACGCCGATTGCGACACGATCTCGTTCACCGGACAACAACTCCCATTGGGCGGCGCTTGCGGCCACTCCTCACTGGGACCGGGAGCCTAACGCTGCTGGACGAATGCGCAAGGAGAACGGATCATGGCACCGTTCCAGACAATTGAATCGCCGGGCAAGGTGAAAGACTTAAAGCTCGGCAGGACCACGAAACAGGAATACGCACGACATGCCAGACGACAGCAGGCCGGACGACAAGGGCCAGCCCTCGGCCGAGGAGATCGTCCTCTACGAGAAGGACAAGGCGACCAAGATCGCGATCATCACGCTCAATCGGCCGGACCAGCTCAACGCGCCGACGATCGCCGCGCGCCAGCGCTTCGCCGACCTCGTGCTGCGCGCCAATGTCGACGACGACGTCAAGGTGCTGATCATCCGCGGCGTCGGCGAGCATCTGGGCTCGGGCGCCGATCTTCCCGAGATGGCCGGCATGTTCAACGGCGACGAGGACTATTCGCCGCTGCCAGAGTTCCGCATCGGAGCCGACGAGGACGTGACCTACCCGCCGCGCGATTCCTATCGCTACATCGCCAATGTCACCAACCTCTATGCCGACTCCCGCTTCGGCCTGCGCAGCCTGCAGGACTTCAAGAAGATCTCGATCATCGAGGCCAAGGGCTATTGCTACGGCTGGCACTTCTACCAGGCGGCCGACGCCGACATCGTCATCGCCTCGGACGATACGCTGTTCGGTCATTCGGCCTTCCGCTACGTCGGCTGGGCCGCGCGCATGTGGCAGTGGGCGCTGACCATGGGCCTGCGCCCGTTCATGGAGATGGTCTTCACCGGCCGGCCCTTCACCGCCAAGGAGATGAAGGACCTCCACTTCGTCAACTCGGTTGTTCCGCGCGACCAGCTCGAGGCCGAGACGATGAAATACGCGCTCGCCTGTTCGCGCAACCGCCCGACCGACACCGTGGTCATGCAGAAGACCTTCTTCGAGGTGTTCAAGCAGCAGCAGGGCGAATATATGGGCTCTATCCTCGCCGGCTGGCTGGAGGGCATGCTGCCCGCGGTAAAGCCCGACAGCGCGAACGAGATCGCCGTCGACGCCGAAACCTTCGAGAAGGGCCTGGCGGCGGCGGTGAAGGACAACGACCACCAGTTCCCGCCCGAATGGCGGTTGTCCTACCGAGGACGACAGCAGAAGACATGACGCCCGCGTTCCCCGCCTACCCTTCCGGCCTCCACCGCCGGATCGTGCTCCAGCCCGGAGGCGACTGGGTCGGCGGAGCGCTCGAGGACGACATGCACCGCTTCCACATCCGCCTCGATCACGCCGAAGGGCGCGTGACGCGGGTCGCGGCCAAAGCGGTGCGGCATCCCTGGTCAGCCTGTCCCGGTGCGACGCATTTCATTGCCAAAGAGCTGACCGGTGAACTTCTGGCCGACGTCGGCGCGCGCGATCCGGCGCAGCACTGCACGCATCTCTACGACCTCGCGATCCTCGCTGCCGCGCACGCCGATGACACGGCGCCCATGCGTTTCGACATGACCGTCACCGATCGGGTCGAGGATCGGACCACGGCCACCTTGTACGAGAACGGAATCGAGACACTGCGCTGGCAGCTCGACGGCACCGCGATCGCGGGTACCACGCGCGACCTGCGTCGCCTGTCGCAATGGAAGCGCGAACTCTCGCCACAGGAAGCCGAAGGGGCGACATTGCTGCGCCGTGCAGTCTTCGTCTCGGGCGCTCGCGCCTATGTCGCGCCCTCGCTCGAACAGACCGCGGCGCTCAACCAGGGCCGCATGGGCGTCTGCTTCAACTACCAACTTCCGCAAGCCGAGAGCTCGACCCGCACGCCGAACTGGCACCGTGACTTTTCGCAATCTGGGCACCAACCGCTCGAGGACTTCGATCCGGCCAGCGCGTTCGCCGCGATGTAGGCGACCATATCATCCCTCTATACGCCCGCCACCAATCATGTTACATAGTGCCCAATCGTATTACCTTGTAACACATAGCCAGATAGGCGGGAGTTGGATCAGATGGCTTCGATCGAAGTTAAACCGCTGCAGGAAGGTCTGTCCTTTGGTGCGCGCGTCGATGGCGTGACCTGGGAGACGCTCAAGGACGAAGCCGTCCGCAAGCAGCTCCAGCAGCTGTTCGAGGACCGCGGCATGATCGTGTTCGAGAACGTCGAGCCCAGCGCCAAGATGCAGGTCGAGATCAGCAACGTCTTCGGCCCGCTCAAGGACCACCCGGTGAAGATGGTCGAACGCCTCGACAACGACAGCTATCCGGGCGTCATCACGATCCGCGCGCAGTCGGACTCGGCGATCTGCGAGATCGAGGGCAAGACCCTGGTCACCTGGCAGCCCTGGCACTTCGACCATACCTACAACAACGAGCTCAACCGCGCCGGCGTGCTCCGCGCCGAGGTCATCGCGCCCGAGGGCGGCCTGACCGCTTTTGCCGACGGTATCCAGATCTACAACGACATGGATCCCACGCTGCGCGACAAGGCCGAGAACATCGAACTGCTCTACACGCTCGACATGCATTACGAGCGCCAGTTCTTCGGACTGCCCAAGACCTTCAAGGAAATCCAGCCGAAGAACGACGACATCCTCGAATATGCCAAGAAGCTGCCGCGTTCGATCCACCCCGCGGTGTGGACGCGCGAGACCGGCGAAAAGGTGCTGCACATGACGCCCTATGGCTGCCGCGGCATCGTCGGCAACGAAACCCCCGAAGGCAATGCACTCTGCGCCGAGATCTGGGAGAACGTCGAGGCGACGATCGAGCCCTACTTCCACCAGTGGAAGCCCACCGACATGGTGATCTGGGACAACTGGCGCATGCTGCATGAAGCTTGTGGCTGCGACCCCAAGTACGACCGCGTCGTCCACCGCACGACGATCAAGGGCGACTACGGCTTCGGCCGCTGGGAGACCGAGCCCCAGGCGCAGACCGAAACGGTCGACGCCATGGCCTGACATCGGGCCTGAAGGCCTGATTTTCGAGCTTCTGCGAGAGGAAGCCAAGGAGGGGCGCGGATCGCAAAGGTCCGCGCCCTTTTTCTTTGACCTTTTTGCACCTCGGCGGGGTTGCAGAAGCGTCAGGACGAGTGCCGCGCCCTTGACCCCAGCCCCCCGCAGGCCGATCTTGGAGCGATGCAGGCGATCATCTCGGTTCTCTCGCAACTGGCCTGGGGCGTGACCGTGGGCGGCCTCACCGCCGCCGCGACCGTGGCGGGCCAGGCCGTGCTCGTCGGGGGCGGCGTGGCCGGTTGCGGCTACTATGTCTGGCGGCGCCACAAGAACCGCGTGAAGCCCAGCGATCCGTCCTGATCCCCGCGCAAACTGATCCCCGTACGAAGAGGACAGCCGTGACCGAGACCCGCACCGAACGCGACACGATGGGGGCGATCGAAGTCCCGGCGAACCGCCTCTGGGGCGCGCAGACGCAGCGCTCTTCCGAGAACTTCCGCATCGGCGAGGAGCGCATGCCGCGCCCGCTGATCCGCGCTCTGGCCGTGGTCAAGCGCGCCGCGGCGCGAGTGAACCAGGACCTGGGCCTGCTCGACGGCAGGCTGGCCGACGCGATCGTCCTCGCGGCCGACGAGATCGTCGACGGCGGGCTCGACGACGAATTCCCGCTGGTCGTCTGGCAGACCGGCTCGGGCACCCAGACCAACATGAACCTCAACGAGGTCATCGCCAACCGCGCCAACCTGATCCTCGGCGGGCAGCTCGGCGCCAAGACGCCGGTCCATCCCAACGACCACGTCAACATGAGCCAGTCGTCGAACGACACCTTTCCCACGGCGATCCACGTCGCCGCAGTCAGCGAGATCGACGCGCGACTGCTCCCCGCGCTGACCGCGCTGCACGACGCACTCGATGTCAAGGCGCGCGCCTGGGACCACATCGTCAAGATCGGCCGCACCCATACGCAGGACGCGACGCCGCTGACCTTGGGCCAGGAGTTTTCAGGCTATGCCCGGCAGGTCGCCAACGGCGTCGACCGCCTGCGCAGCACGCTGTCCGGCATCTGCGAACTGGCCCAGGGCGGCACCGCGGTCGGCACCGGGCTCAACGCGCCTCCGGGCTTCGCCGAGGCCGTGGCCAAGGCGATCGCCGAAGCGACCCGCCTGCCCTTCGTCTCGGCGCCGAACAAGTTCGAGGCGCTGGCCGCGCAGGACGCGCTGCTCTTCGCCCACGGCGCGCTCAACACGCTCGCCGCCAGCCTGTTCAAGATCGCCAACGACATCCGCTATCTCGGCTCGGGGCCGCGTTCGGGCCTCGGCGAACTGGCACTGCCCGAGAACGAGCCCGGCTCGTCGATCATGCCGGGCAAGGTCAACCCGACCCAGTGCGAAGCGATGACCCAGGTCTGCGCGCAGGTCTTCGGCAACCACGCGACCCTGACCTTCGCCGACAGCCAGGGACAGTTCGAGCTCAACGTCTACCGCCCGGTCATGGCCTACAACTTCCTGCAGTCGGTCCGCCTGCTCGCCGACGCGGCCGAGAGCTTCACCGAACACCTGCTCCTCGGCCTCGAGCCGCGCGAGGACAACATCCGCGCCGGGGTCGAGCGCTCGCTGATGCTGGTCACGGCGCTCGCGCCCTCGATCGGCTACGACAAGGCCGCGGCGATCGCCAAGACGGCACACAAGCAGGGCCTGACCCTGCGCGAAGCCGCGATCGCGAGCGGCGACGTCAGTGCGGAAGAGTACGATGATCTGGTGCGGCCGGAGAAGATGCTCGGGCCGGAGTGAGTTGCGCTGCCGTCCGGCTCCCGTCGCCACCCATCTGCCCAAAACTAAACCCGTCGCCCCTGCGTAGGCAGGGGCCCAGCCAAGCTCTCATCCTGAAACGGAAGGTGTGTTGAGGCGCGGTCAGTTGGGCCCCTGCCTTCGCAAGGGTGACGGATGTTGGCGGATAAGCCGATAAATCGGATCAGGAGTGGAGTTTCTTCCGCCACGCCCCCTCTAGCACCACGCTATATTCCGCCCATGAAAGGCGGCTGGGTCTACATTATGACCAACGGTCCTCACGGCACGCTCTACATCGGCGTGACCGCTGACCTCGCAACGCGCGTGACGCAGCATCGCGAAGGCCGCGGATCGCAGTTTTGCGTCGAGCATGGCCTGACGCGGCTGGTCCATGCCGAATGGCACGACGAGATCGAGGCCGCCATCTTGCGCGAGAAGGCGATGAAGAAATGGAAACGGCAGTGGAAGCTGCGACTGATCCGACGGGCCAATCCCGATTGGCGCGACCTGTACGAGCATATCCAGACGGCGAATTTGTAGGACCAGGTATCCCAACCCCGAGCTTGCCTTTCGCAAACTCTATCCGTCGCAAAACTCTTCTGTCGCCCCTGCGAAGGCAGGGGCCCAACTGACCGCGCCTTCACACGCCTTCCATTCAGGACGAGAGCTTAGTTAGGCCCCTGCCTTCGCAGGGGCGACGGGGAATGGGTTGGATTAGCTGCTGCGGTCGCAACCACGACAGCCTCGCTCGCGACCGCCTCCCCCATTGCCGCCTCACTGGCCTTTGTCGCCAGTTCCTGGTCGATCGAGGCGGCCTGGCTCGTCATCTTCTTCTGCGCCTCTTCGTAACGCTCATCGAAGCTCTTCTGGCAACCGGCCAGCAGGAGCAGCGCGACAACCGCCAGAGCGCGCATCAGTAGTTCTTCCGCACGCGCAGGTTGAAATTGGTCACGCCCGAGCCGCCCGCCTGGCTCAGCAGCGACAGCCACTTGGTCAGACTGATCTCGAGCTGGGTGGCGGTGAATCCGCGCGCGTCGGTGACGAGTTCGACGTAGATGTCGTCGGTGATGTATTGGCCTGCCGCCAGCGCCGTGCCGCGACCGCTCGCCTCGTCGGGCGAGAGGATGCGCAGGCGGCTGATGCCCGTGGCCGAGCGCAGCTTGCCCATCGGATTGAGCCCGCCGCCCGAGCCGCGCAGCGAATTGAGCGAGGCCGCGAGTTGGACCGCTTGGATCGGCGAGATCGAGGTGACCGACGAGCCGAACAGGATGCGGCTGAGGATCTCGTCCTGCGGCAGGCCCGGCGAGGACGAGAAAGTGATCTGCGGGTTGTAGGCGCGACCCGCCACGTTGACGTTCACCGTGACGTCCTCGATGTCGTCGCTCGCGGTCATCTGGACGATCGGATCGATCGTGCGCCCGCCAGTGAAGGTCACGCGGCCCTCGGTCAGGTCGAAATTGCGGTTGGCGAAGCCCAGGGTGCCGCGGATCAGCTCGACCTCCCCGGTCAGGTTCGGCACGGCGCTGGTGCCGGTCACGCGGAAGTTGGCGCCCCATTCGGACTCGAGCCCCATACCCGAGACATAGAGCCGCTCCGGCGCCGACAGCGCCAGGTCGAGGCGGATGTTGCTGAACAGGCCCGGCGCGGCCTTCTGCGGCTCCTCGGTGGTGAAGCGCTGGCGCCGGTTCGGTTTGAAGCGCACGCCGGTCAGCTCGGGCACCTGCGAAGCGCCCTGGCGAATGATCTCGTAGCGCGTCTCGGGCAATGCGATCTTGCCCTGGAGCAATGCGGTCTCGCCCGCGGCCTTGGTAAGGCGGAGCTGGCCTGTTGCCGCGGCCGAAACGGCGTTGCTGCGCGCGAGCTGGGCGTTGTTCATCGTTACCGAGACGTCCATCGGATAGCCGGCCTCGGCCGCCAGGCTGACGAAGCCCGAGGCGGCAAGCGTGCCGGCTCCGGCATTGGCGGTCAGCTTCTCGATCTCGAACCGGTCGCCGGTGAACCGGCCCGAAAGCGCCATGTTGGTCAGCTTGGTGCCGTAGATCTGGTTCTCGTAGGTCAGGCTGTTGGCGCGGATGACGCCGGTGAGCGCCGGGGCGGAAAGCCGGCCCGAGAAGTCCGCGGCGACGCCGATCGGTCCCGAGAGCCGCTGGTTCGACAGGCCCGCGAAGGAGAACAGCGTGTCGGCCGGGCCGTTGTAGCGGATGCCGCCACCGAGCGGTGCGCCGAACAGCCGGTCGGTCCAGGCACCGGCGCCCGGCGGCAGCGGCCGCAGCGAGGCCTGCATCCGGCCGATCACCGTGCCGCGCTCGCGGAACACGGCGCTGGCCTCGCCGCCGTCGGGCAGCAGCTTGCCGACGAAGTTGACGTCGACGGGCTCCGAGATCGAGACCGAGGTCGTGCGCGTGAAGTTGTCGATCGAGAGCCGCGCGTCGGCGCGCGGGAAGGCGTCGGTGCTGGCCTGTTCGAAGTCGAGGCTGCCCGTGGCGCTGCCGCCCACGCCGATCGCCGGCATGAAGGCGTTGACCAGGCTCATGTCGAAGGCGTCGAGCCGGGTTTCGACCTTTAGCCCTGGGCCGTAGGTGCCCGCGAGGCGGATGTTGCCCTTGCCGAAGTCGATCCGCGTCGGCAGCAGTTCGTAGCCCTTGGCACTCGGGATGACGCGCGCCGGCGAGGTCGTCTTGAAGGCGAGCCCGCGGACGGTGCCGTTGATCATCGCCTTCCACAGCTTGGGCTGGAGATCGGCATTGGCGGCGATGCGGAAGGGCACGCCCGTATAGCCGCGCGCGACGAGCTTGGCCTGGCCGCGGCCGTCGCGGTAATCGATGATCGCGCGCGCCTCGCGGATCGACAGCGCGTTGATGCGGGTGTCGGCGATCTGCGCATCGGCGACGATCCAAGGCTTGTCGTAGAGTACCACGCGCGCGTCGACGATCGCCGCGCCGATCGCCAGGCTGGCGGGTCCGGGCAGCACGGTATCCTCGGCGCGCAGGTTGATCAGGGCTTCCTGGTACTTGCCCTGGGCGCCGAGCCGGACGAGGCCGTTGAGCCCGTTGCCCCTGGCGGTGAGTTGGCCGGCGAAAGGCCCTGCGGGCAATTGCCGCAGCGATCCGGCGAAGTCGATGCCACCGAGGTTGGCGCTGGCGATCTCGACGGTTGTGACCTTGCCCAAGCCCAGAACGACGTCGGCGGTCAGCGGGCCGTAGTCGGTGTCGGCCTCGGCCTTGAGGCGATAGCCGCCCGGCGCGCCGGTGATCTGCGCCTCGAGATTGGCGAGGCCGATGCCCAGCCCCGGCCGCTCGGCCACGACGCTCGCGCGCGGATTGCTGACCGTGCCCGCAACCTTGACGCCGACCTTGCCGTATTGCCGGTGGACGGCCTGGGCGTTGAGCACGATCTGGCCGCTCGGCGAATAGGAACCGTCGCCGCCGGTCACGCGCAGCTGTGGTGATTCCAGACGCAAAGTGTTGAAGCGGATGATCCCGTCGGGCCCATAGGCAACGCCGGCCGAAGCCGTGAGATTGCCGCCGAGGAAATTGCGCACGCCCTCGTTGCTCAGCTTGGTCGAGCGCGCGCGGACCTTGCCGACCATGGCGAAGCCCTGCGGCACGGTCTTGAGATCGACATTGGTCTCGATGTTGAAGGTGCCGACGCTCTCGACCTTGTAGTTGTCGATCTTGCCGTTGATCGCGCCAGTGTAGAGCCCCTTCGAGGTGTCGGCGATCAGCACGAGGCCGGCGTCGATGCGGTCCGAGCGGATGCGCATGTTGTCCGAGAGTATCCGCGGCCAGTCGATCGCGAGATCGCCGTCGAGGCGGACATTGGCGAGGCTGCCGCCGGCGACCGTGTCGAGCCCGGTGATCCGCGCAACGCGCGCGGCGACGGGAATGATGATGCGATCGGCATCGACACGCGACTCGCCGGTGGCGGTCAGCCGCTCGAGCCCCATGTCGTTCATCTGGATCCGGTCGGCGTTGAGCACGTAAGCGACCGTCGGCCTGGCCATGGCGCCGTTTAGCGTGAGCCGCGCACGCATGTTCTGGCCCGAGAGGTTCGGCGCGATCGCCGAGGGCCTGAGCAGCGCGAAACCGACCTGGAAATCGGCGAAGCTGTTGTCCGAAAGGTCGACCCCACCCTCGACCGACAGGCCCATGGCATCGCCCGATAGCGTGCCCGAAAGGTCGGCCTTGCGCGCCTTGACCACGGCGGTCAGGTCGATCGCGTTCGCCGGACCGAGCAGGTTGGCGGTGGCGCCGTTGACGAGGCGGGCGAAGCGGGCCGGGCCCTTGATCGCAAAGGTGCCGTCGCGCGCGGTCAGCGCCAGCCGCGCGAATTCCGCGCCGCCGAGGTCGGCGTCGAACTTGCCGTTCCACACCTTCCAGTCGCCCTTGCCGTCGATCCGCACCGACAGCGGCTGGGTCAGGCCCGAGAGCTTGGCGAGCACACCGCCCTGGGGTGCGTCGAGCGAGAGCTGGAAATTGAGCTTGTTGGTCTCGGGCACCGCGTCGAGCACGAGCTTGACCCGATCGCCGCCGGCGCGGCCCTGGCCGCCGACCGCCGAACCGTCGAACCAGACCTGCGCGCGGCCCGCGGCGATATGCGCGCGGCCGTCGAGCAGGAATATGCGGCGCTCGCCCGAAACCGGCGCCTCGGCGACGAAGCGATCGACGCGCAGCTTGCCGATGTCGATGTCGAGATTGGGCAGCAGCGGCCCTTCCTCGGTCGAGGGCTTGAGCTCGGGCGCGCGGCGCAGCACCATCCGCTGCGCGGTCAGCGCGCGCAGGTCAACGTGATTGCTGAGATAGGAAAACGGCCGCCAGTCGACCTTGATCTCGGGCGAGAACAGGAATTCGCCCTTCTGGTCGCCGACCGACAGCCCGCGCAGGGTCATCGCGCCGTAGATCGAGCCGTCGATCCGCGCGACCTTGATCTTGAGCCCGTTCTCGAACTGCAGCTTCTCGATCTGGTCCGAGACGAAGCGGTGTCCCGGCCCGGTGTCGAGCAGATAGACGCCGAGCGCGACCAGCGCGGCCAGGCCGACGACGAGGCCGACCACCCATTTGACGATCCGCAGCGGCCAGTTGGTCCGCTGCTCTACGCGGACCTCGGTGGTCTCGGTCGCCTCGGCCTCGACGGGCGGGCTCTCGGGCGTCGTTTCGGGCGTGCCGTCGTCCACGGGAGGATCCTGCTCGCCGGCCATCAGAACGCCTGCCCGATCGAGACGTAGACGCTGACCCGCGCCTCGCCCGGACGCCGGTTGATCGGCGTCGCGATGTCGAGCCGCATCGGTCCGAAATTGGTATAGAACCGTCCGCCGATGCCGACGCCGTAGCGCAGGTCGGAGAGCTTGGGCATCGTCGACTCATAGGCCTGGCCGACGTCGACGAAACCGACCACGCCGAAGTTGCCGAAGCGATAGCGCACTTCGGCAGCAGCCTCGTTGACCGAGCGCCCGCCGATCGGATCACCGTTGGGATCGAGCGGCCCGAGCATCTGGAAGCCATAGCCGCGCACCGAACCGCCGCCGCCCGCGTAGAACCGCCGCGATGGCGCGATGTCGTCACGCGCCGCGCCCTGGATCGTACCGAAGCGGACTCGCGCGGCCAGGACGAAATCGTCGCTCACCGGATAATAGCCCGAAGCATCGATGCGCGCGCGCAGATAAGGCGTGAAACCACCCTGGAGCGAACCTTCGGGCTGGATCAGCGTGGTAAGGCGGAAGCCCTTCGTGGGATTGAGCAGGTCGTCGCTGGTATCGAGCCCGAGCTGGCCGCTGAGCGCGCCGATGAAGAACGTTCGCCGGCGGCGATCACCGACGGCGAAATCGTAGACCTCTTCGCCCGTCGCCAGCACTTCGGCGCCGACCGCATAGGTGATCTTCTTCTGCCAGATCGGCGTCGAATCGCGATAGATGCGTGTCGCCAGTCGGCCCGTATAGGCGTTGTAGGCATCGTAATCGCTGCGCAGTGCCTCGGCCGTCAGTTCGAACGTGCGATCGCGTTGACCGGCGTTCGAACGGCGGAAGGTCACGCCCGCGCCCTGCTCCTGCGTGCCGAGCACGCCGCGCGCGATCAGCGCGCCTTCGGGTCGGAACATATTGCGGTGCGTCCAGCTCGCCTCGGCGCGGAAGCCCTGGCCCGTGCCGTAACCGGCGGTGCCCGCGATCGTGCGCGGCGGCCCCGCGTCCTGGGTTACCATCATCGTCACATATTCGGCATCGTCGCCCGCGGGTTGACCTTCCACCTTCTGCCCGGTCCGCTGCGGTTCGATCGCCACCGACGAAAACAGCCCCGTCGCGACCATCGCCTGGCGCAGGTCGTCGACCTTCCGGCTGTCGTAGAGCTCGCCGCGCTTGAACCGCGTCAGCACGCCGACATGCTTGGCATCGAAGGCGAGGTCGCCGGTCGTGGCGATATCGCCGAAGCGCGCGCGCGGGCCGATGGTGACCGGCAGGGTATAGTCGCCCTGTCCCGTCTCGCGATCGAGCAGGACGTCGCGCTCGCCGACTTCGGCGAAGGGATAGCCTTCCTGCGGCAGCGCCACGGCGATCTGCGCCTCGGCGCCCTGGACGCGCTGCGAGACGATCGGTTCGCCCACCTTGAGCGCGAAATTCTTCTCGACGAGGCCGGCCGGGATCGTCGGCGCCGCCTGGATCGTGATCGTGCCGAGCGCGTAGCGCTTGCCCGGCGTGACATCGAGCACCGCAGTGAGCCCCGAAGCGGCCGCCCTGGCGCTCGCACCTTGGGTCGCAGGCTCGCCCCCATCCTCGTCTTCGCGGTCATTCTCGTTGGTGCCGCCGCGGCTGAGCCGGGTGCGCACGCGCGCACCGAACCAGCCTTCGGAGGCAAGAATGCGTTCGAGCAGAACCTCGTCCTCGGTCAGACGCGCGGTGACCATCGCCGCATTCGCGGCCTTGCCCTTGCCGTCGCCGAGCGCAGACAGATCATCAAACAGGTCGCGCAGGTCGGTCTCGGTCTCGGCATCGGCCTTGTCGAGGCCATTGACCTCAACCCGGTAGACGACCGCGGCGGCGCTGTCGTTTTCCTCGGCCTCGGCGAACTGGACCGGTTCGACCTGGAACTGGTCGAGCGGCGGCAGCGGCTTCGACAGTTCGGCGTCGGTGACCGGCGCGTCGCCGATCTGCTCGGTCGCGGTGCCGTCGGCCAGCGCCGGATTGCCCGCGGGCGGTGCCTGGCCCTCGCTGGGCTTGGCGCCAGCCTGCTTGGCCGCCATGGCGCGTTCGAATGCCTCGATCGATTCGAGCGGCCGGCCGAGTTCGGGATCATCGTCAACGTCGAGCGAAGGGATCGCCTTGTTGAAGGCATCGTCGGAGATCACCGGATCGACCGCGGGCAGGTTTGCCTCGGGCGGGGCCGCGGGCACCGGCAGCTTGCCGGCTTCGAGCGTGGTCTCGGCGGGAGCGGAAGCGGCATCCTGTGCCCAGGCGGGCAGAGCCGTCAGCGCGAGCGCGGCCGCGACGACGCCCGCACAGGCATCGAACCGCGCCGTACTGCGACGCAGAAACGCAAATCTGTCGCTGACCCGCTGCTGCATAACCCCCATCGAACCCGCATGGGCGAGACCGTTCGAGCCCCGCACATCAAACGCCTAATCGCGCGCCGTAGGGAAAAGTTCCCATAGCACACAAGCCGCTACATCATCTTTCAGCCCTGGCCTGTGTGCAACCGCGGAAACACCGCCGATACAACCCGTTAGCGCCATCACGGGACAGTCCACCGCAGCCGCGGCGCCGTTCTCCTGGAAGGGGCTTGTGGAATCCCTACATCGGAGGATGATGCATGCGATGCTGCAATCCTTCGATCCGGCCACGGGCGAAGTGGTCTGGGAGGGCCCTGCCGCCACGCCCGAAGCGGTCGCCCGTGCGGTAGACACCGCGCGCCTCAGCCATGCGGCCTGGGCTTCGACGCCGCTCGCGCAGCGCCTCGCCGTCGCCCGCGCCTACCGCGGCGAACTCGAGAAGCGCAGCGACGACCTCGCCCGCCTCATATCGCACGAGACGGGCAAGCCGCTGTGGGAAGGCCGCGGCGAAGTGGCCTCGATGATCGGCAAGGTCGATCTGTCGATCGCCGCCCAAGCCGATCGCGCAGGCGAGAAGCACACCGCGACGACCTTCGGCGAAGCCGTGCTGCGCCACCACCCGCACGGAGTCATGGCCGTGCTCGGCCCCTACAATTTCCCCGGCCACCTGCCGAACGGCCACATCGTTCCCGCGCTACTCGCGGGCAATGCGGTCGTCTTCAAGCCGAGCGAACTTACCCCTGCCGTGGGTGAGGCCATGGCTCAGGCCTGGTCCGACGCCGGCCTGCCCGAGGGCGTGTTATCGCTGGTCCAGGGCGGCAAGGAGACTGGCGCAGCGCTGGTCGCGGCAGACATCGACGGGCTGCTGTTCACCGGTTCGGCCACGGCCGGCGCGCATTTCCGGCGGATCTTCGTCGATCGGCCCAAAGTGATTCTCGCCCTCGAACTCGGCGGCAACAATCCGCTGGTGGTCTGGGACGGAGCCGAAGGCGCGCTCGGCGTCGAAGAGGTCGCCGCGCTGGTCGTGCAGTCCGCCTATGTCACGAGCGGCCAGCGCTGCTCCTGCGCGCGACGGTTGATCCTGCCACGGAACGCTTTTGGCGATGCCGTGATCGAGTCGGTGGCCGCGCTGCGCGACCGGCTGCGCCTGGGCGCCTGGGACGAGGAACCCACGCCCTACATGGGGCCATTGATCTCGCCCGAAGCCGCGGCGCGCGCGCAACAGCAGGTCGGCCAGATCGTCGCGCTGGGCGCGAAGCCAATCCGCCTGCTCGAACCGCTGGCCGATCGCCGCGCGACCTTCGTCGCCCCGGCCCTGCTCGACGTCACCGGGCTGACCGTGCCCGACGAGGAGATCTTCGCGCCCGTGCTTCAGGTCACGCGCGTTGCCGACTTCGACGCTGCGATCGCCGCAGCCAATGCCACGCGGTTCGGCCTCGCCGCGGGGCTGGTCAGCGCCGATCTTGCGCTGTGGCAGCGCTTCGTCGTCGAGAGCCGCGCCGGCGTAGTCAACCGCAACCGGCCGACCACCGGCGCTTCGGGGGCCATGCCCTTCGGCGGGCTCGGCGACTCCGGCAACCATCGACCCAGCGCCTTCTATGCGGCCGACTACTGCGCCTATCCGGTGGCGAGCTTCGAGGCGGCCCTGCCCACCGGCAACCGGGACTCGCTGGCCGGGATGCTCACCGCATGACGCGCGACGAGGCGGCCCTGATCGAGCCGATCGCGCGCGAAGAGATGGAGAGGCAAGTGCTCGACTGGACCGCGATCAACAGCGGCACGGCCAACCTTGTCGGGCTGGCGACCTTGGCCGGGCGCCTCGCCGACGCCTTCGCCGCCCTGCCCGGCACGATCTCGCTCGAAGAGCCCGCCCAAGTCGAGAGCATCGCCGCCGACGGCGAACTCACCCCGGTCCCGCACGGCCGTCACTTCGTCCTGTGCGTGCGGCCCGACGCGACACGCCGCGTGCTGCTGACCGGGCACATGGACACCGTCTATCCCGCCGACCATCCGTTCCAGGCGAGCACCTGGCTCGACGCCGACCGTCTCAACGGCCCGGGCGCGGCCGACATGAAGGGCGGCCTCGCGCTGATGCTCGCGGGGCTCGCGGCCTTCGAGGCAAGCAATCCGCGGCTCGGTTACGACGTGCTGATCAACAGCGACGAAGAGACCGGCTCGGCCTCGTCCGCGCGGCTGATCGGTGAACTCGCACCGGGAAAGCTCGCGGCGCTGACCTACGAACCCGCGCTGCCGGGCGGCGGCATGGCGCGCGCGAGACCGGGATCGGGCAATTTCGCCGCGGTCGTCACCGGCCGAGCCGCACACGCCGGGCGCAATCCCGAAGCCGGGCGCAACGCGGTGGTCGCCGCGGGCGATCTCGCCTTGCGGCTCCACCGCGCACGACATGCGGCGCTCAGCATCAATCCGGCCCGGATCGACGGTGGCGGCCCCAACAACATCGTCCCGGCGCGCGCGGTGCTGCGCTTCAACCTGCGCCCGCGCGGCCCCGACGAGGCGCTCGAAGCCCGGGTGCTGATCGACCGCTTCGTCGCCGAGGTCGCCGCCGAGCACGACGTCACGATTGCGGTGCACGGCGGTTTCGGCCGCCCGCCCAAGCCGATCGATCCGGGGGCAGAGCGCCTGTTCGACCTCGTCTCGCGCGCCGCCGCCGATCTCGGCGAGACCCTTGCCTGGCACGACACCGGCGGCGTCTGCGACGGCAACAACATCGCCGCCTACGGTGTCCCCGTGCTCGACACGATGGGCGCACGCGGCGATTTCATCCATTCACCGCAGGAGTATGTCGACATGGCCTCGCTCGTTCCGCGCGCGCGGCTGACCGCGCTCGTGCTCCACCGGCTCGATAGGGGAGGCCTGGCATGAGCTTCGTCCTGCGCGCAGCGCGAGCCGGCGACCTGCCCGCGCTCTACCAGATGGCCAAGAGCACCGGCGGCGGCTTCACCAACCTGCCGCCCGACCGGCCGACCCTCAAGGCCAAGCTCGCGCGGACCGAAGCCTCCTTCTCGCGCGACGAGGAAACCCTGGCCGACGACCTGTTCCTTTTCGTGCTCGAGGACACCGCGAGTGCCAAGGTTCGCGGCACCTGCCAGATCTTCTCTCGGATCGGCTCGCGCTGGCCGTTCTACTCGTACCGGATCAGCACCTTCACCCAATATTCGAAGGAGCTCGACCGCACGATCCGCGCCGAGACGCTCGTGCTCTCGACCGATCTCGACGGCGCGAGCGAGGTCGGCGGACTGTTCCTCCTCGCCGGCGAACGCGCCGCGGGCACCGGCGCGCTGCTCGCGCGCAGCCGCTACCTGTTCATGGCGATGCACCGCGCGCGCTTCGCCGACCGGACCATCGCCGAACTGCGCGGCGCGCACGACGAAACCGGCGGCTCGGCCTTCTGGGATGGTCTCGCCGGCCGCTTCTTCGGCATGAGCTTCCGCGAGGCCGACGATTTCAACGCGGTCCACGGCAACCAGTTCATCGCCGACCTGATGCCCAAGCACCCGATCTACACCGCACTCCTGCCCGAGACCGCGCTCGCGGTCATCGGCAAGCCGCACCAGTCGGGCCGCGCCGCGCAGCGCATGTTGGAGAACGAGGGCTTCCGCTACGAATGCTACGTCGACGTGTTCGACGGCGGCCCGACGATGACCGCGCCGACCGACGGGATCGCGACGATCAAGGCCGCGCGCACGGCCGAGATCGTCGGCCTGAGCGACGAGGGTGAGGAATGCCTGGTCGCGCACGGGCATCTGGGCGCATTCCGCGCCTCATGCGGCCGGATTGCGGCAACAACGACAGGTGTCAAGCTGAACCCCGGCGCGGCCGAAGCACTCGGCATTTCCGTCGGTGATTCCGTGACTTACGTTCCGCGATGAGCCTGGTCGAGATCAACTTCGACGGGCTTGTCGGGCCGAGCCACAATTTCGCCGGCCTCGCGCTCGGCAACCTCGCCGCCACGGCCAATGCCGGCAAGCGCGCCCATCCCCGCGAAGCCGCGCTACAGGGCCTGGCCAAGATGCGCGCGAACCTCGCACTCGGGCTCGTCCAGGGGATCTTCGTGCCGCTCGATCGCCCCGACGAAGACTGGCTCGCCTGCCTCGGAAGCACGATGGAAAGCGCTGACAAGGCCCTGCGCGCCAATGCTTTTTCGGCCTCGGCGATGTGGGCCGCGAATGCCGCAACGGTTTCCCCCGCGCCGGACACCGCCGATCGCCGCTGCCACCTGACCGTCGCCAACCTCGTGACCATGCCCCACCGCAGCCACGAATGGCCGGGCACCCTCGCGCAGCTTCGCCTCGCCTTCGCCGACACACGCCATTTCGTGGTCCACACCCCTGTCACGCCACCATTCGGCGACGAGGGCGCCGCCAACCATATGCGCCTGTGTTCGAACCATAACGCCTTGGGAATGGAGGTTTTCGTCTACGGCCAACCCGGCGGCCCCTATCCCGCACGCCAGCACCCTGAAGCGAGCAAGGCCGTCACCAGGCTGCATGGTCTCGATCCGACGCGCGTGATCTTTGCCCAGCAGTCGCCCGCAGCGATCGCCGCGGGTGCCTTCCACAACGACGTCGTGGCGGTGGCGAACGAAAGGGTGCTCTTCGCCCACGAAGAGGCTTTCGTCGATCCGACAGCGCTTTATGCGGCGCTTCGTGAGAAGTTACCCGAAGTCGCGATCATCGAAGTTCCAGCCGCGGCGGTAAGCCTCGCCGATGCCATGTCCTCCTATCTGTTCAACGCGCAACTCGTAACCCTGCCAGAAGGCAGCATGGCGCTGATTCTGCCCACCGAAGCCCGCGCCAATCCCCGCGTCTGGTCCTGGCTCGAAGCCCTGGTGGCCAGCAACGGCCCGATCGGCCGCCTGATCCCGGTCGAGGTTCGCGAATCCATGGCCAACGGCGGCGGTCCCGCTTGCCTGCGGCTGCGCGTCGTCGCCGATCCGGCCACGATCGATCCGCGCTTCCTGGTCGACGAAGCGCGGATCGCAGCGATCGAGGCCGTTGTCGCGCAGCACTGGCCCGAGACGATCGCGCCCGCCGATCTCGACGATCCACAAGTCTGGCATTTCGTGCGAGAAGCCCGCATCAAGCTGCTGGATTTGCTCGACCTATCGGAGCTTCAGCGGACGTCGGGTTGATTGTCGGGATGGGCGCAGATGAAGGCCGGCAGTTCGAGGCAGGCGCTCTCGATGCGGTGCATCCAGGGCATTGCCGACAAGTCGAAACCGAAGCGCCGTGCATTGTAGAGCTGCGGGATCAGCACGCATTCGAACAATCCCGGCGCCTCACCGAGGAAGTCGCCGACGCCGAGTTCGGCGAGCCGCGCCTCGACCCCGCCGAGAGTCTTGGCCAGCCAGTGGTGATACCAGCGGCGCACGCCCTCCTGGTCCTGGCCAAATTCGGTCTCCAGGTACTTGAGAACCGGCGAATTCAGCGGCCCATGCAGTTCGGTGGCGATGGCATAGGCGAGCTCGCGCACGGCGAAGCGCCGGTCGGCATCGCCGGGCAGGAAGGCCGGCTCGGGATAGCGCTCGTCGAGCCATTCGAGGATCGGCATAGACTGGGCATAGACGCGCCCGTCGACCTCGAGCGCGGGCACGCCGGCATAGGGGTTCTTTCCGCGATAGACGTCCTGCCGCTGTTCGCCGGCGACGATGTCGACCGGTACGATTTCGTAATCGAGGCCCTTGAGATTCAGACCGATGCGAACGCGATAGCTCGTCGAACTGCGGAAATAGGCGTGAAGGCGCACCGGCTTCTCCTGGCGGAAGATGCCACGATCATGCCAGCGTTCGGGCGGCTCCCGCAAGCGTCTGGGCCTCACCCGCGACCGCGAGCGCCTGGCCGACCAGGATCAGCGCCGGCCCGTCGCCGAGCGCCGCCTTGGCCGAGAGCCCGAGCAGATCGAGCCGCGTGAGCAGCACCGACTGGCTGGGCAGGCTGGCGTTCTCGACCAGCGCCACCGGGGTATCGCCGCGCAGGCCGGCGGTCATCAGATTGCGCGAGACCTCGCCCGCCGCGGCCTTACCCATGTAGATCGCCAGGGTCGCCTCGGGATCGGCGAGGCTGGACCAGTCGAGCGACAGGTCCTCGCCGGCACGCGCATGGGCCGTAACGAACGTCAGCTTGCGTGCGAGCCCGCGCAGGGTCAGCGAAGCGCCGATCCCCGCAGCCGCCGCGCTCGCCGCGGTGACACCAGGACAGATACGCACGGGCACGCCGGCGGCGCGGCAGGCATCGAGTTCCTCGGTGGCACGGCCGAAGATCGAGGGATCGCCGCCCTTGAGCCGCACCACGCGCTCACCGGCGAGCGCGGCTTCGACAATCAGCGCGTCGATCGTCTTCTGGTCCTTCGAATGGCGGCCCGAGCGCTTGCCAACGTGGACCAGCCGCGTACCGGGCCTTGCGAGGTCGAGCACTTCGGGACCGACGAGGGCATCGTAGAACACGACCGAAGCCTCGCCGATCAACCGCTCGGCCTTGCGCGTGAGCAGTTCGGGGTCGCCGGGTCCAGCGCCGACCAGCCAGACTTCACCCGCTGCGATGGGGGTCGGTTCACGCATGGGCGGCCTCCTTGGTTTCGCCGATCAGGCGCTGGATTGCTGGACGGCACGAGCCGCAATTTGTACCGGCCGAGAGCGCCTGGCCCACGGCTTCCACGGAGACGAGTCCTTGCGTCGCAACGGCTTCGATGATGGTCTTCATGCCGACGTCGAAGCAGACGCAGACGATCGGGCCGCGATCGGCCTGCGGCGTGGCGGGGCGGCCGGCGAGCAGTTCGATCGCCGAAGCCATGCCCGCGGCCGAGAGCTGCGCGATCAGCCACTCGCGCGAGGGCGTGCGACCGCTACGGGTGATGAACAAAGCCGCGACGAGTTGGCCATCCTGCAGAACGGCGACGCGCAGGCCGCCGCGGGCCTGGTCGACCGTCTCGATCCGCTCGCCCTTGGGCAGCACGGCCTTGGCGAGCACCGAGGGATCGCCGTCGCCGGCGACTTCGACCAGCCAACCCGCGGCGACGCGGATCTTGGTGGCATAGGCGGCGGGGATCGCGTCGGGAACGTCGCGCGCGATCAGGAAGCCGCGCCATTCGGGCGCCAGCTTCTCGAGCCGCGCGGGCGTGGACTTGAAGCCCGGCTGCCCCGAGACCGGATCGACCAGCGACCGCGGCAGCAGGCCGGTACGCCCGCCGGTGGACTGGCGATCGGTCCAGTGAATCGGCGTGAACACCTCGCCGCGGCGCTGTCCCTCGGACAGCAGTGCACGGAACACCGAGTCGCCGGCCGGGGTCGAGACCTGGACGAGATCGTCGGCAGCGATGCCCCGTTCGTCCGCGTCGGCGGGGTGGATCTCGACCAGCGGCTCACGGCGGTGCTGCGAGAGCTTGGGGGAAAGGCCGGTGCGCGTCATCGTGTGCCACTGGTCGCGATAGCGGCCGGTGTTGAGCGTCATCGGGAACTTCGCCAGCGGCGCGTCGAGCACCATCTGCTCGACCGGAACGAGCCGCGCCTTGCCGTCCGGCGTGGAGAAGCGGCCATCGGCAAAGGGCACGCCCCCCCAGCGGAACGGCTCCATGGCGTCATAGGCGGGGTTCGAGATCGCGGCGTGATAGCCGATGTCGAACAGCCGCTTGCCGCCGTTCTGATAGGTCGAAAGGCGCGCGTGCTCGCGATAGATGTCGGCCGGGCAGTCATAGGCGAAATGCTCGGTCCAGCCCATTGCCTGGGCGACCTGGGTCATGATCCACCAATCGGGCTTGGCCTCGCCGGCGAGCGGGAACAGCGCGCGCTGGCGGCTGATCAGGCGCTCGGAATTGGTGACCGTGCCGTCCTTTTCACCCCAGCCGGCCGCAGGCAGCTTCACATGGGCGAAGCGGGCCGTGTCGGTATCGGCGATGCAGTCGGACACGACGACGAAGGGACAGGTCGCCAGCGCCTCTCGCACCAGCCCGGCATCGGGCAAGGAGACCGCGGGGTTGGTCGCCATGATCCAGATCGCCTTGACCCGCCCTTCGCGGACCTGGCGAAACAGGTCGACCGCCTTGAGCCCGGGCTTGCTCGCCATGCGCGGCGCGGCCCAGAAGCGGCGGACGGTCTCGACGTTTTCGGGCGCGAAATCCATGTGCGCGGCGAGAGTCGAGGCGAGCCCGCCGACCTCGCGCCCACCCATGGCGTTGGGCTGGCCGGTGATCGAGAACGGCGCCGCGCCGGGCTTGCCAATGCGGCCGGTGGCGAGGTGCAGGTTGAGGATCGCATTGACCTGGTCGGTGCCGCGGACCGACTGGTTGATCCCCTGGCTGAACAGCGTGATCGTGCGCGGATTGGCGGCGAACAGTTCGTAGAAGGCGAGCAGGTCGGCCGGCGGCAGGTCGCAAGCGGCAGCGGTCGACCAGAGGTCGCTGCCCTCTCCCAGCGCGTCCCAGAAGCCGTCGGGCGTGTTTACGCAGTCTTCGAGATAGCCCGCGTCGAGCAGGCCCTTGTCGCGGCAGTGTGCGAGCAGGCCGTTCATCAGTGCGACGTCGCTGCCGGGACGAAGCGGCAGGTGCAGGTCCGCGTCCTCGCAGGTTTCGGTTCGGCGCGGATCGATGACAACGATCTTGGTCCCGCGCGAGGCGCGCGCCGCCATGATCCGTTGGTAGACGATCGGATGGCACCAGGCCGTGTTGGAGCCGACGAGCACGATCAGATCGGCCTCGTCGAAATCGGCATAGGTCGCGGGCACGACGTCCTCGCCGAAGGCGCGGATGTGGCCGGCAACCGCGCTCGACATGCAAAGCCGCGAATTGGTATCGATGTTGCCGCTGCCGATGAAGCCCTTCATCAGCTTGTTGGCGACGTAGTAGTCCTCGGTCAGCAACTGGCCCGAGACGTAGAAGGCGACGCTGTCCGGTCCATGGCGCGCGATCGTATCGGTGAAGCGCTTGGCGACCCGATCGATCGCCTTGTCCCAGGAGACGCGCTTGCCGCCGGCTTCTGGGTAGAGCAGCCGGCCTTCGAGGCTGACCGTCTCCCCCAGATGCGTGCCCTTCGAGCAGAGCTTGCCGGCATTCGCCGGATGCTCGGCATCGCCCTTGATCGCGACCTCGCGCCCCGTCACCTCGGCGCGGATGCCGCAGCCGACACCGCAATAGGCGCAGGTGGTGCGGATCTCGCGCATCGGGTCAGGCCGCCTTCGCCACGGCCGCGCGCTTGGCGACGACGGCCTCGCGCAGCAGGTAGATCCGGCCCGCGTCCACGCGCAGCGGGATCGTCGGCACGCAGCCTTCGTCGTCGCCGAGCGCCTCGCCGGTCTTGAGCGAGATGTTCCAGTTGTGCAGCGGGCAGGTCACGACATTGCCGTGGACGATCCCTTGGCTCAGCGGGCCCTGCTTATGCGGGCACTTGTTCACGAGCGCATAGAACTGGTTGTCCATCGTGTGAAACACCGCGATCTCTTCGCCGCCGCGCACCGGCAGGGTGCGGGCGTTGCCCGGGGCGATCTGGTCCGTCGGACCGATATCGAGCCAGTCTCCGATCATTGTGCGAACTCCAGGGGCCGAACTTCGGCAAGATGTTGGTGCAGCTCGGAATCCTCGCCCGCGGCGCGCTTGGCCCAGGGATCGTCCTGCATGAACTGCTGCGAGTAGCGGAAGCGCGCGGCGAGCTTGGCGACGGCCTCGGGATCGTCGAACAGGCCCGCCTTGATGTGATCGAGCCCGACGCGTTCGATCCAGGGGGCGGTGCGCTCGAGATACCAGGCCTGCTCGCGATAGAGCTGGGTGAAGGCGGCGCAGACGTCCATCGCCTCCTCCTCGGTCGCGACCTTGGTGAGGAAATCGGTGGCACGGACCTTGATGCCGCCGTTGCCGCCGACGTGGAGCTCGTAGCCCGAGTCGACGCAGACCACGCCGAAGTCCTTGATCGTTGCCTCGGCGCAATTGCGCGGGCAGCCCGAAACCGCGATCTTGAACTTGTGCGGCATCCAGGAGCCCCAGGTCATCTGCTCGAGCTTGACGCCGAGTCCGGTCGAATCCTGGGTGCCGAAGCGGCACCATTCGGAGCCGACGCAGGTCTTCACCGTGCGCAGCGACTTGCCGTAGGCGTGGCCCGAGACCATGCCCGCGGCGTTGAGATCGGCCCAGACCGCGGGCAGGTCCTCCTTCTTGATGCCGAAGATGTCGAGCCGCTGGCCGCCGGTGACCTTGACCATCGGCGCGTTGAACTTCTCGACCACGTCGGCGATCGCGCGCAGCTCGCGCGGATTGGTCAGCCCGCCCCACATCCGCGGGACCACCGAATAGGTGCCGTCCTTCTGGATGTTGGCATGCATGCGCTCGTTGACGAACCGGCTCTTCTGATCGTCCTCGTATTCGCCGGGCCAGGCGCAGAGCAGGTAGTAGTTGAGCGCCGGACGGCACGAGGAACAGCCGTCGGGCGTGGTCCAGTGCAGTTCCTGCATCACCTGAGGTATCGCGCGCAGGTCCTTCTCGATGATCAGGCGGCGCACGTCGTCGTGGCTGAAACTCGTGCACTTGCAGACCGTCTTGGGGCCAGACTGGATGTCGTCGCCCAAGGTGATCTTGAGCAGGCTCTCGACCAGGCCCGTGCACGAACCGCAGCTTGCCGAGGCCTTGCACTGCGAGCGGACGGCATCGAGGCTGCAGGCGCCGCCCTGGATGGTCTTGACCACGGTTCCCTTGGAGACGCCGTTGCAGCCGCAGATCTCGGCATCGTCCGAGAGGGCGGCAACGGCGGCATTAGGGTCCGCGAGGGCGCCTCCGCCGGACGCGAAAGCCTGGCCGAAGATCAGCGCGTCGCGGATGTCCGAGACGTCCTCACCCTTCTTGAGCAGGTCGAAATACCAGGAGCCGTCAGCGGTATCGCCGTAGAGCACGGCACCGACTAGCTTGTTGTCCTTGACGATGACGCGCTTGTAGACGCCGCGCGAGGCGTCGCGCATGACGATGTCCTCGGCGCCATCGCCGCCCGAGAAATCACCGGCAGAGAACAGGTCGATGCCCGAGACCTTGAGCTTGGTCGAGGTGACCGAGCCGAGGTAGCCGGTCGGCGCATCGGTGGCGTGATCGGCCAGCGCGCGGCACATGTCCCAGAGCGGCGCGACGAGGCCGTAGCAGGTGCCGCGGTGCTGGACGCATTCGCCCACGGCCATGATCGCCGGGTCCGAAGTGACCATGTGGTCGTCGACCATGATGCCGCGCTCGACTTCGAGCCCGGCCGACTTGGCCAGCGCCGTCGCGGGACGGATGCCGACTGCCATGACGACGATGTCGGCGGGGATCTCGCGGCCGTCCTTGAGCTTCACGCCGGCGACGTGACCGTCCTTTTCCATGATTTCGGCCGTGTCGGCGCCGGTGAGGATGACCTGGCCGCGGCTTTCGAGCTCGGTCTTGAGGAGGTAGCCGGCGGCTTCGTCGAGCTGGCGCTCCATCAGGGTCGGCATCAGGTGGATGACCGTGACCGACATGCCGCGCAGGTTGAGACCGTGCGCGGCTTCGAGGCCGAGCAGACCGCCGCCGATCACGACGGCGGAACCGCCCTTCTCCGCCGCGGCGAGCATCTTGTCGACGTCGTCGAGGTCGCGGAAGGTGACGACGCCGGGCAGCTTGTGGCCCGGGACGGGAATGATGAAGGGATCGGAGCCCGTGGCGATCAGCAGGCGATCGTACGGTTCGACGCGGCCTGAGCGGGCGATGACGGTCTGCGTCGCACGGTCGATCTGGTCGACCGGGTCGCCCGAGATCAGGTCGATGCCGTTCTCTTCGTACCATTCGGCCGTGTTGATGACGATGTCGTCGAAGGCCTTCTCGCCCGCGAGCACCGGCGAGAGCATGATGCGGTTGTAGTTCACCCGCGGCTCGGCGCCGAAGATCGCGATCGAGTAGCGGCCCGGATCGCGCGCGAGGATTTCCTCGACCGCACGGCAGCCGGCCATCCCGTTGCCGATCACGACCAGGCGTTCGCGGGTGCCGCTACCGGGGTTGTCGTTTCCGAAGGTCATCGGCGCATTCACGTCAGGTCTCCGTACCGAACGCGCACAACGAAAAAGCCGCCTCGAATCGATCCTTTTGGGATCATTCGGGCGGCTCCGTTGCCACGCGTTGTCTAATGAAAAGCGGCTGCGCTGGTCCGCCCGACGTTGGGCGGCGCTATCTCGCTTGCCCTCTGTCTAACCGATTCTGCGCGCCGGGAGCAAGTCTTTTTTGCAGTGCAGCAATTTCGTCCGGTTATGGGGAGAGAAACCAAGCCACGGAGCGGCCAGTCTCCCTCCCCTTCCTGGGGAGGAACTAGAAAGACACCTCGGCCTGGAGCCAGAATTTCTCGGTATCCTGGTCGCCGGCGAAATCGGCAGCGCCGTGGCGCTTGTAATTGGCATATTTGGCCAGGACGGCGACTTGGCCGAGCTTGAAGCCCAGCGAGGCGTTCCATTCGTCGCCAAAATCGAGCCCGCCGACGTCGCTGTCGAAATTGTGCCAGATCACCGCGGCGTTGAGTCCGGGCAGCGCCTTGATCCCGTCGAACTTGTAGGCGGCGCCCACGTAAGTGTCGCGCAGGCCCTTGGCCGGGGTCGTCAGGAACAGATCGGCCCAGCCGTTGAACTTGTGCAGGGTCGCCATCGGCATCTGCACCGCGCGGCTGGCGCCCGCGGCGGCAGCGCGGTCGCTGCCGAGTTCTTCGTAGCCGGCGGTCAAGGTCAGCTTGTCGATCGCCAGGCCGCCCTCGCCGGCGATGTAGTCGGCCGCATAGGCGACGGGGTTGCTGCCGTAATCGCTCTGCCGGGCATAGGAGGCCATGAGATTGAGCTTCAGCTCGGGTGCGATCGGGAACGAGCCCGTCGCCTTGCCGCCGTAGGACTGCGACGAGTTGGCGCGGAAGAACGCGGGGTCGTAGTCGAGCAGATAGGCGAAGGCGCGCAGGTTGACCGGGCCGGCTTTGGCCGTGGCATTGAGGAAGACGAAATCGCCGTCGTAGTCCTGGCGCGGTCCGGCCCCGGGCGCGAAGTCGGCGGTGCGACCGGCGTCGATGCCGAAGATCGTGCGCTGGCTGATCGCATAGGTCGCGTCGACCGCGATCGGGCCAAGCTTGGCCTCGGCGCGCACCGCGTCGAAGGTCTGCTCGTTCTGTCGCCAGGCGACCGAGCCGACCCAGCGCTGGTCATCGATGTTGATTCGCTGACGGCCGAGCGTGAGCGTCGCCGCCTTGCTCTTGTACTGGATCTGCGCGCGGTTGAGGTCGATGTTCTCGGGATCGGGGACCACCGAGAACTGCGGCCGCCGCTGGCGGACCGCAACGGCGAACGGAAACGCGTTATAGTCGGCACCGATTGCCAGGGTGCCCTCGCCCTCGACCAAGGCCGAAAAGCCCGAGGCATGCCTAAGTTCGACACCAGCGCGCAAGCGCAGGGTGACGGCATCGGCCTCGCCCGTGAACGTGGGCGTCGTTGGCTGGTCGACGTGTTCCCAGCGCAACCGCGCGTCGACGATCGGATCGAGCGTCAGGCCGTCTCCGACTTTCACCGGGTCACCGAATTTCGGTGCCGGAGCCGCAAGCGCAGGTTGCACAAGACCCAGCGGCGCCGCCAGCGCGGCCGCCGTTATGAACTTCCTCATGGTGTGATCCCTTCCTGACGGTTCTTTGCGCGTCAGGCTCCTCCCCCGCCGCGTCACCCTCGCTCTCACGAGGGTGACGGGCTCGTCTTTTGATAGGTCGTTCTTGCTTAGATGCGCACGCCCTGGACTGCGGCGCCCCAAGTCGTCCGCCAGCGGCTCTTGACCAGAGTCAGGCCAAGCAGCGCGATCACGGCCAGGCTGGCGAAAACCAGGAAGCCAGGGCTGGTGCTGCCGGTCAGCTTCTTGGCGAAACCGAGCGACGAGGCGAGGTAGAAGCCGCCGACACCGCCGCCGAAACCGACGAGGCCGGTCATCACGCCGATCTCCTTGCGGAAGCGCTGCGGGACGAGCTGGAAGACCGCGCCGTTACCCACACCCAGCGTCCCCATGACGGCCAGGAACAGCCCGATCGTCAGCGGCAGCGAGGCGCCGGCGAAAGCGATGCCCGCCAGCACGATCGCAGCGAAGGCATAGACCGCGGTCAACGTCCTGATGCCGCCGAAGCGATCGGCCAGCGCGCCCCCGATCGGGCGCAACATCGACCCGGTGAACACGCAGGCAGCCGTGCAGTAGCCGGCGATGACCGGGGTCAGCCCAAAGCTGTCGGCATAGTAGGTCGGCAGCGAGTTGGAGAGGCCGACGAAGCCACCGAAGGTCACGAAGTAGAACAGCATGAACCACCAGGCGTCCTTCTCCTTGAGAATGGCGGCATAGGCGGACAGCGGCTGCGGCGCGGGCTGGTCGGGGCTGTCCTTGGCGGCAATCATGTAAAACACGAAGACCGCAATCAACGGGATCAGCGCCAGGCCGAAGACCTCGTTCCAGCCGAAGGTCTTGGCGAGCAGCGGCGCGAACAGCGCGGCAAGCACGGTGCCCGAATTGCCCATGCCGGCGATACCCATGGCCTTGCCCTGGTGCTCGGGCGGATACCAGCGGCTGGCAAGCGGCAGCGCCACGGCGAAGCTGGCGCCGGCAAAGCCCAGGATCACGCCGATCGCCAGCGTGCCCTCATAGGTCGAGATCCCGAAGTGCCAGGCAACCGCCAAGCCGACGATGACGATGAGCTGGTTGATCGCGCCCGTCCGTTTCTGGCCGATGCGGTCGCCAAGCAGGCCGTTGACGATGCGCAGCACCGCGCCCGCGAGCGTCGGCACGGCGACCATCAGGCCCTTCTGCGCGGGGTCGAGCCCGAGTTCCTGGGAAATGATCGGCGCCAACGGCCCGAGCATGACCCAGACCATGAAGGCGACGTCGAAATAGAGGAATGAGGCGATCAGGGTCGGGCGGTGGCCCGCTTTCCAGAAGCTCTGGCTGGCATTCGGCCCGGAATCCATGCGGGCACCCTCCTTCATGGCAAGCGTACTCATTGGCATGTCCCCTTCGGACTTGACGAGACGGAAGTGAAACCGATCCTCACGCGGGCGGGCGTGGTGCACGCACACGTGAGGGGGCGAAGAAATTGCGGGATGCGAGTCAGGCGGACGGGCAGCTTGTGCTGGCGGCGGGCTTCGCGAGCGCCTGCGGGCCGCGCGAAGAGAACCAGGACTTCGGCGGCGTCCACATGGGCACTGCGCTCGAACGCATGCGGCAGGGTGTCATCGCCGCGGTGGCCGACGGCGTCAGCGGCGGCAAGCGCGGCCGCGTCGCCGCCGAGCTGGCGGTGCGCGCGCTGATCGAAGGCTTTTACGCAATGCCCGACACGCTGGGGCCGGCGCGCGCGATGCAGGCACCGCTGGCGGCCTACAACCGCTGGCTCAACGGCATGGCGCGCAGCGACGACATGGAGAATTCGGCCAGCACCTTCACCGCGCTCGCCCTGCGCGGGCGCCGCGCGCACCTGGTCCACGTCGGCGACAGCCGCGCCTGGCGTTTCGCAGGCGGCAAGCTGACCTGCCTCACCAAGGACCACGTCCGTCCCGAGCCCGACCTGCGCCACGTGCTGATCCGCGCGCTGGGCATCGAGCCCGAACTGCGGCTCGATCACGCGACGATCGAACTGGCCGAGCACGACCGCCTGCTGCTGACCAGCGACGGCATCCATGGGCCGCTCAGCGACAAGCGCATTGCCGCGATCCTGGGGCAGCAAAAGTCCGCCGAAGCTACGGCAGAAGAACTGGTCGAGGCCGCGCTCGAAGCTGGCGGCAGGGACAATGCCACGGCCGTGCTGATCGACGTCGTCCGCCTCCCCGCGCCGGACCACGAGGGCATCCTCGCCGGCCTGTCGGCTCTGCCGGCAGTCGCCCCACCGGCGCCTGGCACCAGTTTCGACGGCTTCCGCATCGACCGCGTGCTCAGCGAGGGCAGATACGCGATCCTGCTCGTCGCCGAGGACACCGAAGCCGGTGGTGAAGTCGTGCTCAAGTTCCCGCGACCCAATGCGCTCAGCGAACGCGCGATCCGGCTGGCCTTCGCCCGCGAACTGCTGCTGGCCCAGCGCGTCGCCAGTCCTTTCGTGCTGGCCGCGCATCCGGTTCGCCCCGACAGGCAGACAGCGCTCTACTGCGTCCAGCCGCTGCTGACCGGCGAGACCATGGCCGATCGGCTCAAGCGAGGACTGCCGCCGCTCAAGCTCGCCGTCGAACATGCCATCCGCCTGACCCGCGCGGTCGCGGCCTTGCATCGGCTCGAGGTGGTCCACCGCGACATCAAGCCCGACAACGTCATGCTGACGAGCGCCAAGAATGAGGATGGGGGCGGACTGAAGCTCATCGACCTCGGCGTCGCGCGGCTGCCGCGGGTCGAAGATTTCCACGGCGACGAGATCCCCGGCACGCCGGGTTTCATGGCGCCCGAGCAATTCTCCGGAAATGCCGGTGATGATCTGACCGACCAGTTCGCGCTCGGCGTGACGCTCTACCGCTGGTTGACCGGACACTGGCCGTTCGGCGAACAGGAAGCGTTCCAGCGGCCGCGCTTCGGCCGGCCGACACCGCCCTCCAAGCACCGGGCCGAAATCCCGTCCTGGCTCGACGACGCGGTGCTGACCGCAATCCAGCCCGATCGCGAAGCGCGGTTCAACGACGTGATCGACCTGCTGCGCGCACTCGAACGCGGCGGATCGCTCGAAGTGCGGCAACGCCGTCCGGTGCCGCTGATCGAGCGCAATCCGGTGCGGTTCTGGCAGACGGTCAGCCTGGGGCTGGCGCTGGCGCTCGCCCTTTCGCTGATTCTGCGCTGACTTCACCGTGCCCATGGGGCCTATGCTCCGCTCGTGCGGACAACGCAAAAAAGCCGCCTCGACTTGGTTCCTCGTAAGGGACCAATTCGGGCGGCGACGTTGCCACGCAATGTTTCGTTGAAGCCCAGTGGCGCTCTAGTCCGCCCGTCCTTGGGCGGCGGCCGGCTTGGCTGCTGAAGGGAAGGCTAACCGATTCGCAGGGACTTGGTAAAGGTCTTTTTGCAATGCAGCATGAAACGATCTCAGCCGAGCTGTGCGATGTACTCGGCAAGATGACTGGGATCGAATACGCGCCCGTCAAAAAAGGCGTTACTTTCCAAAGTCATCGTACCCTGCTGGGTCGAGACGGAGGTCTTCTGCCGAAGACTGCCTTCGACCTTCGAACTGGCCCCCGGCAAGGGCTCCCCGGTGCCGATTAGTGCACTGCGGTATACGTCGGGACGGAAGACGCGAGCCGCCTTTTCGGCGTTCGCCGAATCGAAGGTCAACCCGTCCCAGCGCACCATCTGCGTGTAGAGCCACTCGGCCTGGCTGACCCAGGGGAAGTTCGCCGCCTCGCGGTACTGGAACATGAAGTCGGGATATTCGACGATCTCGCCGCCGCGCGCGAGCAGTAGCTGGTCGGAGATCGCGCGACGGATCAGCACGGGATCGCCGTCGAGATATTCGGCCCGGGCCAGGATCGCGGCATTGGCTTCCCAGTTGGCCGGATCGACGAAGTGCTTGCCCGCGCGGCACATGGCACGGATCAGCCGCTCGACCGTGCCGCGCTTCTCGGCGAGCACGGGTTCGCGCAGCGCCAACACCTTCTCGACGCCACGCCGCCAGACCTGCGCCGTGGCGAGGACGATCTGCCCCACCCCGCGCTCGACCGCGACCGAATTCCACGGCTCGCCCACGCAGATGCCGTCGACCTCGCCCGCTTCGAGCGCGTCGGCGCAGAACGGAGGCGGCACCGTCGTGATCTCGACGTCGCGGTCGGGCATGATGCCGCAGGCCGCGAGCCAGTAGCGCAGCATGTAGTTGTGGCTCGAATAGCGATGGACCACGCCGAAGCGCAGCGGGCTGCCGGCCGCCGCGCGCTCACGCACGACTTCGGCCAGCGCCGCACCGACCTTGGCCGGATCCCCGAGCTTGCCTTCCGCACCCACGAGTCGGGCGATGTCCGAGCGCAGCGTGATCGCATTGCCGTTGAGCCCCAGCACGAAAGGCACCGACAGCGGCTGCGCCGGGCGTCCGCGGCCCAGGGTCGTCGCGATCGCCAGCGGCGCGACCATATGCGCTGCATCGCTGTGGCCATAGAGCAGCCGGTCGAGCACGGTCGCCCAGGACACGTCCTTGACGAGGTTCAGCGAAACCCCCTCGTCCTCGGCGAAGCCATGCTCGCGCGCGAGGATCGGCAGGCAGCCATCGACGAGCGGGAGGAAGCCGATCGTCAGTTCCTCGGCCATCACTTCCCTCCCATGAGCTTGTGCGCCGTGATGATGGCGTCGGCGATTTCGGCGATCTTCTTGCCCTGGTCCATCGCCGCCTTGCGCATTTCGGCATAGGCCTTGGGCTCGGGCAGGCCGCGGCTGTCCATGAGAATGCGCTTGGCCTTGTCGATCGCTTCGCGATCCGCGAGCCGCCCTCGCGCCTCGTCGAGATCCGACTGCAGCCGCGCGAAGGCGTTGAACCGCCGCACTGCGACGTCCATCAGCGACTTGATGCGGTTCGCCGCGAGACCGTCGACGACATAGGCAGAGACTCCGGCGTCGATCGAAGCGGCGATCGTCTCGTCGTCGCTCTCGTCGACGAACATCGCGATCGGCCGGGCCAGCGCCCGGCTGACCGCGAAATATTCCTCGAGCACGTCGCGCGACGGATTGCCCAGGTCCATGAGGACGATGTCAGGCGCGATCTCGCCGATCCGCGCGACGAGACCGCGTCGTTCGGTCACCACGAAGATCTCGCAGTCGTCGAGCGACGCGAGTCCTTCCTGGATCACCGAAGCGCGCGCGGCGCTTTCATCGACGATGGCGATGCGCATGCGAGCCTATTGCACTGCAACATCGGCTTTTGGCAACGGGGTGTCAGAAGTGGGCCTTCGGAATGTGCGTTATCCGACAAGCGAGATCTGCCTCACCCGAGGCGACGATGAAATGATCGCCCGCTTCGACGATGCCCGTCGTGAACACGACGTCGCGGATATAGATCAGATCGTCGATCGGTGCCGTCAGCGCAGGATCGGCTTCGAGCAGCGGATCGTGGCTCGTCGCGATCGTGCGAGCGGGGTTCTCGGCATCGAGTAGCGACCAATATGTGCGGTATACGCCAACGAGTCCGCTCGGCTCGACCCCGTGCCACAAGGTCAGCCAGCCGCGCTGGCCTGCGATATCGGTCAGGATCGGCGGCGTCCCCCCGCCCATCCGCGCGGTCGCAACCGTATTGGCATGGGGCCGGATGCCCGGTTCGAGATGCGGCTGCCAGTGGCGGCAATCGGGCGAGGAGGCGAGATTGATCGAAGGCCCCGCGCGCCATTCGCTGCCCGGCGGATAGGCGAAATAGAGATCGCCGAGCGGCCGCGTCTGCGCCCAGAACTTGCCGCCGATCAGGCCCTCGAAGATCAGCATGTCCTTGTTCTGGTGATCGAGCACGATGCCCTCGAAGATCCAGTCCAAGGCATCGTCCGAAGAGTAGAGCGTGGTCGAATGCCGCTCGGGACTGACCGAGCAGGTCGTCATCCAATACCGGCCCTCGACCCGACTGATCCGCGCGTCCTCGAGCCCATAGCATTGCCAGGATCCGGTCGGCGCGACGGCCCGGTCGTAGTGGATCGTGACCACCGTGAGTCCATCGGGCGACATCTCGACCGGGAGCAGCCACGACAGCGAGGTCAGCGCCATGATCTTCCAGCCGCCGCCGTCGCGAAGCATGAACTTGCGCGGATCGGCGGTGTCCGCGTCTTCTAGCGGCCAGCCGTCGAGGACATATTTTCCCTCGTCCCAGCGAATCGCATGAACCTTGTCATCGAAGATGGGTTCGCGCAGCGCCTCGGCGATCCGCACGAGCATCAGCAGATTGCCATTGGGCAGCCGGGTGAGCGCGGGATTGAACGCACCCAGCACATAAGTCTCGGCCGCGAGATGCCCGGCCAGCGGCGATCGTGACAGGTCGACCATCGGCGGTGTGAAAACGAGGCGATCGACGGGAAATGCGGCCATGGCTTGCGCCCCCTGCGGTTTCGACATTCCCAGCGGAAAGTCCGCGCGCGCCTGAGTGTTCCGGGAAGCCCTGCGCACGACGCGGAACCCGCGCCGGTTCTGGTCGTTTCTGAGGCCGCATGTTCAACGGAGTATCCGACATGGCTGAAGATCGCACCGTAATCGTCGAAACCCCCAGCCGCGGCGGCGGCTCGGGCTGGGTCATAGCGCTCGTCCTCGTGGTTGCTCTGGTCGTGGGCATCGTTTTCTTCAGCCGCATGAGCGACAGCGAAGCGGTCAAGGACAATGCCGTCGCCAATGCCGCGGCAAATGTCGGCGATGCTGCCAAGGATGTCGGCAGCGCCGCGAAGGACGTTGCCAATCCCACCAAGTAAGCGCCTCTCCGCGGCTTGACGGCGCGAAGCCGCACCCGCCAGGGTGGCGCCGTCAACCGTGGAGGATCGCGTGCCCGCAACCGAAGAAACGTCCCGTCTCAATGTGCTCGCCTTTGCGGGCAGCTTGCGGCGTGACTCGTACAATCGCGCGCTGGTCAGGGCCGCGGTCGAGCTTGCTCCGAACGATATGGCCGTGACCGTCTTCGACATAGCCGAAGTGCCGCTTTACGATGGCGACGTCGAAGAGGCGGGCGATCCAGAAGGCGTGGCCCGCTTCAAACAGGCGATCGCTACGGCGGACGGCGTGATCATGGCCACGCCCGAATACAACCACGGGGTGCCGGGGGTGATGAAGAACGCGATCGACTGGGCCTCGCGCCCGCCACGCGGCGCGGTCCTGGCTCGCAAGCCAGTGGCGATATTCGGTGCTTCGCCGGGGATCACGGGCACCGCGCGCGGACAGAGCCAGTTGCGCCAGGCTTTCACCTTTACCGAAAGCTACTGCATGCCCCAACCCGAAGTGCTCGTTTTCCGCGCAAACGAGAAGTTCGACGCAGAGGGCCGCCTGACCGACGAACGCACGCGCCAGGGCGTCGCGCGCTTTCTGACGGCTTTCGCCGACTGGGTCCGCCACTGCCAGCGCTAGGCCGGTCTCAGATCAAGTCGTAGTCCGCAGCAGCGCAAGGCAAGCGCAGGATCTGCTCGATCTCGTTGGCAGGGATTGCCGGCGCGACGAGGAAACCTTGGATACGATCGCAGCCAAGCTCCCGCAGCACCGCGGCCTGGTCGCGCGTCTCGACACCCTCGGCGGTGACCGTCTTGCCGAGTTGATGCGCGAGTTCGATCAGATTCTTGACGATCGCGCGATCGGCCTTGTCGGTATCGATGGCGCGGATAAAGCTCTTGTCGATCTTGATGATCTGCACGGGCATGTCCCGCAAGTGACGCAACGAAGCGAAGCCCGTGCCGAAATCGTCGAAAGCGATGGCGATGCCGGCATGGTGCAGGCGCTCGATCTCAGTGCGCGCGCAATCGCCGCCGCGGCCGATCAGAACGTCCTCGTTGATCTCCACACGGATGTCGTCGACCCCGATGCGGCCACCGGCGACGGCGCCCAGGATCGTGTCGACATAACGGCCCGACCGGAAATCACCGAGCGTTGCGTTGATCGAGATCGATCCGAAGCGCACGCCTGCCCGGTACCAGTCTTCGATCTGGCGGATCGCCAAATCGAGTACGTATCCGCCGACCTGGGTTGCCAGGTGCTCGTCGGACAGCGCCTCGATGAATTGTGGCGGGCGGATCAGCCCCCGCTCGGGATGGTTCCAGCGCAACAGGGCTTCCATCGCCACGGGCGCACCCGGCTCGAGCGCAACGATCGGCTGGTAATGCACCACGAACTCGCCGACATGCAGGCCACGCTCGAACGAACTGCGCAGTTCGGCACGACGACGGACCTCTTCCTGCATCTCCTCGCCGAACAGCTCGGCGCGGGCGCGACCATTGGCCTTGGCCTCGTGCAGCGCGATGTCGGCGTTCTTGAGAAGCTCGCTGCGCCCGGCGGTCTCGACGGGCAGCATGGCCATGCCGAGGCTCGCCGACAGCTGCCGCTCGCTGCCGCAGACCGATACCGGTGCGGCAAAAACCTTGAAGATACCGGCGATGCGCTGGCGAACGGCATCCTCGGACGCGCAATCGCGCAGGATGATACCGAATTCGTCGCCGCCGAGCCGTGCGACTTCGTCGTTGCGACCCATCGCAGCGCGCAGGCGCAAAGCCAGTTCCTGCAACAGCGTATCGCCAGCGCCATGGCCAAGGCAGTCGTTGATCTCTTTGAAGTGATCGACGTCAAGAATGCCCACGGCGATGCGGCCCGGCGTGGCGCGCGTATCGGCGATGATGTCCTCGACGCTGCGCATGAAGGCATTGCGGTTGGGCAGTCCGGTGACCTGATCGACGTTCGCCAGGCGCCGCAGTCGCTCTTCGGCCTGGCGCCGTGCAGTCACGTCGAAGCGGATCGCGATGAAGCGCTCGATCTGGCCGTTGCGGCGGCGATGCGGAACGATCGTGGTGTCGACCCAGAACAGATCGCCGTTCTGGGCACGGTTGCATATCTCGCCACGCCACACGTGGCCCAGCATGATCTCGCGCTGCATGTGCCGGAAGAACGTCCAGTCATGCTCGTCGGAGCGCAGCATGCGATGGTTGGCGCCGACCAGTTCGCCACGCGCATAACCGGTGATCTCGCAAAACCGATCGTTGACCGACAGAATCGTGCCGAGCGGATCGGTGATGTCGACGATCGCCGCCTCGTTCAGCGCCTCCTGATAGAACGCGGCGAGATCCGCTTCGATCGGCAGCGGCTGCTCCCCGGCAGACGGCGTCGTCGGCCAGATGGTGAGGTCAGATCCCTGGCGCTCGGGGACAAGACCCTGCGCCAGGAAATCTTCGCGAAAGTTGGGCTTCATCGCGAAACTCGTCGACTAGATCGAGCGCATGGCCGGAGCCGGCACGCTTTGCGGGAGGGCCGCGGGGACGCGTTGCTCGCCGAACTGATGAAGCCACTGCTGGAAATGGCGTAGCGGCAGCGGATGCTCGAAGCGGATGCCGATGTTGTTGCCGCGGCGCCAGCGCAGTTCGCCGCCCAGCATGCCGAGCCCTTCGACCCGCAGCGCCGCATGCGCATTGCGCGGCAGCAGCAGCGCCCTTTCGGTGACGATCTGCGCACCGGAGAGCGAAATGTTCTGCGTGATCGCCGGCCAGTGACGCCCCTCGTACTGCAGCGTCGCTTCGACCGCTCGGTCGAACCGCGGCGGGCGGATGCGATCGATCACGTCGCCGGGGCTGCTGGTGCGCAGCGCCTCGGCTATGTCGATCGCCGAGGAGAGCTGGATGCCGGTCATCCCGTTCTTGGACCACCGCACACGGCCCTGCATCGGCTTGCCCGACTGGATCTCGATGACCACGGGCTCGTCGATGGCGAGCGTCAGCCGCGTCTCGACCATGAGGCCTTCGGCGGAGATGTTGCGGATCAGGCCAAGGTCATCGGCACAGGCCGCGCCGACCCGCGCCGCCTTGAATACGGTCATGACGCGCTGGCCGCTGCGGTTGTCGGGTCTGTTCACGCGGTCACCGTTCTGCTGGACGAGGCGTGCGAATGGACCGGGTTCGCAGCGAACCCATAATATCCGTTCGATTGTCGCGAATTCGAATCAGTCATCCGCACGACCCCCATTTGGTTTCATGCCAGAAATGACACGAGGCACTTTATCCCCGATAAATTCGGACCGCGTGCATTTGCGATATAGTCGTTAGGAAAAACGAGATATTTCTTTACACTTTGAAGTCGTCTCGCAGAGATCGAACACACGACGAATAGCGGCGCGAATAATCGCACCGCTATTGCGTTTACTTCGAAGCCCAGCCGGACGAACCGGCCGAGCGATCAGGCCTTGTTGCAGCAGGCCAGGGTTGCCGCGGCGAGCGCGTCGATCGGCACTTCGCGTTCGGCCGCACCGGCCGCGATCGCGGCATTCGGCGATTCCGCAACGACTGCGCTCTGCGGCGACTGGACGAAAGCGTTGCCACCGGCGTCGCGCAGCAGCTTGAGGCCCTTGGCGCCATCGGTGCCCATGCCCGAAAGCACGGCGCCGACCGCGGGAACCGCGGCACGTGCGATCGTGCCGAACAGCAGGTTGGCCGAAGGACGGACGCCCTCGATCGGATCACGCGCGAGCAGGCGCAGCTTGGGCGGCGAGCCGGGCTCGAGCACGACGTGGTTGTTCGGGTCGGCGGCGATGTGGACCACGCCTTCCTCGAGCGGAGCGCCATCGACCAGCGCCCGGACCGAGCACTTGAGGTCCTTGTTCAGGCGATTGATGAAGGTCTCGGCCAGTTCGGGCTGGGTCTGCAGCACGACGACGGTGGCCGGGCAGTTGCCCGGATAGCCGGCGAGCAGATCGGTCAGCGCCTCGACACCGCCCATCGACGCGCTGAACGCGACGATGCGGCCATTCCAGTCGAACTTCTCGACGACCGGGCCGGTAACCTTGGGCTTCTTGTCCTTGACGTTGCTGTTGGCCGCGGCGAGCACGATCTTGCCAAGCTTGCCGACCTGCTTGTTGAACTGCTCGGGCGTCGCCTTCAGCGGCTTGGGGAAACACTCGACCGCGCCCAGCTCGTAAGCCTTGAGCGAGATTTCGGTACCCGCCTGGGTCAGCGAGGAGAGCATCACCACCGGCAGCGGATTGGTGGACATGATCTCTTCGAGGAATTCGATACCGCTCATGCCCGGCATTTCCACGTCGAGCGTGATCACGTTGGGACGGAGCGACGCGATCTTGTCGCGGGCGTCATTGGCGTCGACCGCGGTTCCCACGACCTGGACGTTCTTGGCCTGGTCGAGCACGTCGGAAAACAGCGCGCGCATGGCCGCTGAATCATCGACCACCAGGACGCGTGCGTCGTTCATAGACATAGGACCGTGTTTACCTCCGCTGATTGCCCGGACTTACCAGGCTCATGCGGCTCATAGATGGGTAAGTTATAGTAAACGGCTGATATAAAATAGTAGAAATACCAGGGTGCCGCTAAGCCCCGAATTCACCCGGAGATGGTTAATCCAGCCTCGCCACGATTGCCCGCCCGATGCGGGAAATGGCCACGCGACATATCCGCGACTGCTGGAGGCGAGATGCTTAACTGGTTCGAGAAAGACTCGCCCATCCGGGCCAAGTTCAAGGCCCTTCTGGGCGTTCAGACGGCGCTGGCGGGCGTCGGTGTCGCCACCACGGTTCTCGCCGGCGGAAGCCCGGCCCTGATCGGCGCCGCCGGTGCCGCGCTCGTGGGCACCGCGATCACGCTGATGGTCGCCTCGTCGCGCATCTGCACGCCCTACGTCAACACGGTCCTGCGCATGGAAGCGCTCGCCGCGGGCGATACCAGCAGCCCGATCCGCTACACAGACCACAAGGACTGCGTCGGCCGGATGACCAAGGCCATGGCGACCTTCCGCGACAATGCCCTGACGCTCCAGAACGGTAACAAGGCCGAAGACAGCCGCATGACCGACGGCCTCAGCGGTGGCCTCAAGAAGCTTTCGCAGAACCAGCTCGACTTCCAGCTCACCGAACCCTTCCCCAGCGCCTACGAAGAGCTGCGCAAGGACTTCAACGCAGCGGTCGCCTCGCTCGCGGGAACCATGCAGTCGGTCCGCGCCTCGGCGTCGAGCGTCCACAATGGTGCCACCGAGATCCGTTCGGCCTCCGACGACCTCGCCAACCGCAATGAGCGCCAGGCGGCGAACCTCGAGGAAGCGGCCTCGGCGATGAATCAGGTCACCGACAACATCAAGCTGACCGCCGAGCGCGCCACCGTCGTGCAGCGCACGATCTCGGCCACGCACCAGGAAGCGACCGAGGGCGGCAAGGTCGTCGCGCGCGCCACCACGGCGATGGGCGCGATCGAGAAGTCCGCGCAGGAAATCGGCCAGATCATCAGCGTGATCGATTCGATCGCCTTCCAGACCAACCTCCTCGCCCTCAACGCAGGTGTCGAAGCGGCGCGTGCCGGCGATGCCGGCAAGGGATTCGCGGTCGTTGCCAACGAAGTCCGCCTGCTCGCGCAGCGCTCGGCGGACGCGGCCAAGGACATCAAGACCCTGATCACCGCCTCGACCCGCCAGGTCGAAGACGGCGTGACGCTCGTCGCCGAAACCGGCGCCCTGCTCGAAAAGATCCTCGGGGGCGTCGGCGACATCACCGGCCTGATGACCGAGATCGCCGACAACGCCAATGCGCAGTCGCTCAATCTCCAGCAGATCAACACGACGGTCAGCGAAATGGATCGCATGACCCAGCAGAACGCGGCGATGGTCGAGGAATCGACCGCCGCCTCGCGCAGCCTGGCCGACGAGGCCAACGAGCTGACCGCCTTGGTCGCGCGCTTCTCGACCGGCGAAGGCGGTTACGGCGCTTCGCGCGTCGCCGCCCTGCCCGTCAAGCCGGCGCCGCGCCCCGCCGCTTCGCCAATGCCGGCCGTTCACGGCAATCTCGCGATCAAGTCGTCCCCCGTCGAGGACTTCGACGACTGGGCCGAATTCTAAGATCGATCGGCGAAAGGGTTTTCCCGAATGTCTGCAATTTCCCTTCCCGCGCGGTGCGACCGCGCCACGGTCGAAACGCTGTTGCCCGAATTCGTGGCGGCCATGGGCGCCCCGCTCAGCGTTGACGGCAGCCAGGTGACGCATGTCAGCCAGGCGTTGCTGCAACTGCTGGTCAGTGCCCGCCGCAGCACCGAAGGCGTTGCGATCGATCCGTCGCCGGCGCTCCGCGATGCCGCCAGCCTGACCGGGCTGACCCATGAGCTCTTCGAGGAGGCACGCGCGTGACCGCCGAGGAAATTCAACAGATCTTCTTCGTCGAGTGCGAAGAATCGCTCGCTGCCGCCGAAGCCGGCCTCGACGCCTGCAAGTCGGGCACGCAGGACGACGACACGATCAACGCGATCTTCCGCGCGGTCCACTCGATCAAGGGTGGCGCGGGCGCGTTCGGCTTCACCGCGCTGGCCGCCTATACGCATACCTTCGAGACGCTGCTCTCGGACGTTCGCGACGGCCTGGTCGACATCACCCCGCTGACCGGCCTGTTGCTGCGCGCGCTCGACACGCTGAGCGATCACGTCAATTCCGCCCGCGATGGCGGTGCGGCACCTGACGACGTGCAGCTCATCCAGGAACTGACGGCGGCCCAGCATGCCAATGCCGGTGCCGCGCCGGCTGCAGCGCCCGAGCCTGTACCGGCTCCGGTCGCCGAAACGGCCCCCGCGTCCGCCGCCGAGCCCGAAACCGCGTCGTCCGATGAGGAAGACGAGGATTTCGGCGACGCCTTCGACGAGCTCGATCTCGACGCGATGTTCGGCGACATGCCGAGCATGGACGGCGACGCGCCGGCCGAAGCTGCAGTCGTGGCCCAGCCTGAACCCGCAGAAGCCCCGGGCCTGCACGTTCACCTGCGTCCGCACCACGGCTCGATGCTCAATGGCGGCGAACCCCTGCTGCTGCTGCGCGAACTGGCCAGCCTCGGCGCGACCTGCATCGCCTGCGACGTCGAAAAGCTGCCGCCGCTCGACCGGCTCGATCCCGCGCAGGGCTATCTCGGCTGGAGCTTCCAGTGCTCCAGCGATGTCAGCGAAATCGCAGTCCGCGACATCTTCGATTTCGTCGGTGACGACGTCGGCATCGCTTTCGGTGAAACCGCAGCGATCCCGCCCACGATGATCGCCGCTCCGATCTCCGCACCGGCCCCCGTGGCCGCTCCGGCTCCCGCACCGGCTCCCGCACCGGCCCCCGCACCCGCTCCTGTTGCCGCTGCTCCCGCACCGGCCCCGGTCGTCGCGGCGCCCGCGCCCACTCCGGTCGCGGCGGCTCCGGCCCCCGTGGCCGCGCCGGCCGCAGCCGCTCCGGCTCCGACTCCTGCGCCAGCTCCGACCCCGGCTCCTGCAGCCGCGGCGGCGCCTGCCAATGCCGCGGCTGCCGCCGCAGCCGCCGGCGCCTCGATCCGCATCGATCTCGCCAAGCTCGACAAGCTTATCGATTCGGTCGGTGAACTCGTCATTGCCCAGGCGATGATGGCGCAGCGCATCTCGAACGAGGGCATCCAGGCCAACGAAGAGATCACGCTGCTCGAATCGCTGACGCGCGACATTCAGGAAAGCGCGATGTCGATCCGCGCGCAGCCGATCGGCACCGTGTTCAGCCGCGTGCCGCGTATCCTGCGCGAACTCGCCTCGTCGACCGGCAAGCACGTCCGCCTCGACCTGATCGGTGAGAGCACCGAACTCGACAAGACCGTCATCGAACGTCTCGGCGAGCCGCTGACCCACCTCATCCGCAACGCGGTCGACCACGGCATCGAGCCTTCCGAGGCGCGCCTCGCCGCGGGCAAGCCCGCCGACGGCACGCTGACTCTCTCGGCCGAGCACCGCTCGGGCCGCATCCTCATCAAGATCGCCGACGACGGCGCCGGCATCAACCGTGCCCGCGTCTTCGCCAAGGCGGTCGAAAAGGGCCTGCTCGCCCCCGAAGCGCAGCTCAGCCCCGAGGAAATCGACAACCTGATCTTTGCACCGGGCTTCTCCACGGCAGCGAGCATCACCAGCGTTTCGGGCCGCGGCGTCGGCATGGACGTGGTGCGCCAGAACGTGAAGGATCTCGGCGGTCGCATCACCATCGAGTCCGAAGAGGGCAAGGGCACGACCTTCACCCTCACCCTGCCGCTGACGCTCGCCATCTCGGACGGCATGATCGTCGCGGTCGGCCAGGAATCGATGGTCGTTCCGCTCGCGCACGTCGTCGAGTGCCTCCGTCCCAAGGACGGCGAAGTCCAGGGTCTGGGCCAGCGCGCCATGTTCAACATGCGCGGCAAGTTCATCCCGGTGATCTCGGTCCGCGACACGATCGGCGGCAGCGGCGCCTCGCGCGGCCCCGATGGCGGCGTGCTGATCGTCGTCGACACCGAAGCTGCCGGCCAGGCCGCGCTGCTGGTGGACGACATCTGCGATCAGCGCCAGTTCGTCATCAAGAGCCTCGACACCAACTTCCGTGCGGTCGACGGCGTCGCCGGCGCGACCATCCTCGGTGACGGCCAGGTGGCCCTGATCCTCGACGTCGACGGCCTCGTCGGCGGCGCGATGATCGAACCCGAAAGGCAGGCCGCATGAGCCTCGCCGCCGCCACTGCGGAACCGATGCCCGGGATCAGCCCCGACATCTACAGCGCCGCCGACTTCAAGACGGTCTCGGAACTGGCCTATTCGAGCGCGGGCATCGTGCTGGAATCGGGCAAGGCCATGCTGGTCTACTCGCGCTGGGCGCCGCTGGTCCGGGAATCGGGTTGCGGCACATTCGCGGCCTATATCGACCACATCCGCAACAACCCGGCCGAGCAGACTCGGGCGATCGGCGCGCTGACGACGAACCACACGTTCTTCTATCGCGAGCCGCACCATTTCGAGCATTTCGCGCAGACCACGCGGCCCAAGCTGCTCAAGCAGGTACAGGGCGGCCAGCCCGCGCGCCTGTGGTCAGCCGGCTGCTCGAGCGGCGAAGAAACCTGGTCGATCGTGATGACCCTGCTTGGCGAGGAGAAGGCCACCGGCCGTCGCATCGCCGGTTCGGACATCCGCTTCCTCGCCAGCGACATCGCCCAGCACGCGCTCAAGAAGGCCTCGGCCGCGACCTATCCGGTCGAGGATATCGAAGCGGTGCCGGCACAGCTGCGTCAGCCCTGGACCAAGGTGTCCAGCGGTATGGCGACGCTCGACGAGACCGCACGCGGGCTCGTTCGCTTCCGCACGCTCAACCTTCACGGCCAGTGGCCGATGAAGGGGCAGTTCGATGTGATCTTCTGCCGGAACGTGATGATCTATTTCGATACCCCGACCAAGGAACGGCTGATCTCCCGCTTCGCGGAAGCGCTCGTTCCTGGCGGTTTTCTTTACATCGGCCATAGCGAACGCGTCACGGGTCCCGCCGCCGCGCAGCTCCAGCCTGTCGGTCCAACCATCTATCAGAGAAGCGCGGCATGACGATCCGGGTTCTTATTGTTGACGATTCCGCGACCATGCGCGCGATCCTCGCGGCGTGCCTTTCGGCCGAGCCCGACATCCAGGTCGTCGGCTCGGCGGGCAATGCCGCCGAAGGTCGCGAGCTGATGAAGGTCCACAACCCCGATGTCGTCACGCTCGACATCGAAATGCCGGGCATGAACGGGCTCGACTTCCTCGAGAAGATCATGACCCTGCGTCCGACGCCGGTGATCATCGTCTCGGGCTCGACCCAGCAGGGCGCGGAGACGACGGCGCGAGCGCTGACGCTCGGTGCGATCGACTGCTATGCCAAGGCCGATCTCGACGCCGCGCTGCGCACTGGCGCCCGCACCAAGCTGGGCGACATGATCCGCCAGGCCGCGCAGGTCCAGTTCAACCGCGGTGGCGCGAGCGCCCCGGCTCCCGTCGCGGCACGCACGAACAACGCGATCCGTGCGCACCGCCCGGACCTCATCGCCATCGGTTCCTCGACCGGCGGCGTCGAAGCGCTGCAGACCGTGCTCGCGAACTTCCCGGCCGATTGTCCGCCGACCGTCATCGTCCAGCACGTCAACCCGCGCTTCGCCCCGGCGATCGCCAAGACGCTCGACATCAGCTCGCCGGCGACCGTGATGCTCGCCGAGCCCGACATGCCGCTCAAGCCGGGCCATTGCTATCTGGCACCCGGCGACGACCGTCACCTGACCGTCGGCGGCACGGCCGGCAAGTATTACGCGCGCCTGCGTCCGGGCAATCCGGTCTCGGGCCACCTGCCCTCGGTCGACATGCTGTTCGGCTCGGTCGCGCAGACCGTCGGTCCCCGCGCCGTCGGCGCCCTGCTGACCGGCATGGGCAGCGACGGCGCGCGCGGTCTGCTCGCCATGTCGCAGGCCGGCGCGGCGACGATCGCGCAGGACGAAGCCACCTGCACCGTTTTCGGCATGCCGCGCGCGGCGATCTCGCTCGGCGCCGCCGGCGTGATCGCACCGATCGGCGAAATCGCGACCTACGCTCTCGGGAAGGCCGCATAAAAAATGAGTTCCATGAGTCCCATAGACAAGCCCAGGGGGCCGACGGACGCGATCCGCGTCACGGTCATGCAGGGCGAGGTGCGCGTCAGCACAGACCCCCGTGTCGAACTTAACACCGTCCTGGGCAGCTGCGTCGCGGCCTGCCTGGTCGATCCGATTGCCGGAGTGGGTGGCATGAACCACTTCCTCCTGGCCGAGCCTCCCTCCAGTCGCGGCACCGATGCGGTCGACGTCCACTACGGCGTTTACCTCATGGAAATGCTGATCAACGACATGTTGGCTTGGGGAGCCTTGAAGAGTCGCATAAAGGCCCACCTCTATGGTGGCGCCAACCTGCGTACCGGAATGAAGGCGATCGGCAGCGCAAATGCCGACTTCGCCCGCTCGTTCCTCGAGAACGAACGCATACCGCTGATGCGTTTCGATCTTGGCGGCAGCTTTGCCCGGCGCGTCGATTTTCGACCGGCCGCCGGCCAGGTGCGCTGCCGTAACGTGGACGCTCAGATGGCGCCACCAGAGAGACCGGTCGCGCGGCCGCAGGTCTCCTCCGGTGACGTCGAACTGTTTTAAAGGATTATACGAGGCAAACCCATGACCGATACAACGCGGGTACTTACGGTAGACGACAGCGCATCCATGCGAGCGCTTCTGAACCATGCGCTGAGCACCAACGGCTTTGACGTGGTGCAGGCTGAAGACGGCATCGAGGCCCTAGAGTGGCTTGCGAGCAACGAGGCTGATGTGGTCATCACTGACATCAACATGCCTCGGCTCGATGGCTTCGGCCTGATCGAACGCCTGCGTGGTGGCAGCCGCCATCGCGACCGGCCGATCCTGGTGCTGACGACCGAGAGCTCGGACGAGAAGAAGGCTCGCGCCCGCCAGGCTGGCGCGACCGGTTGGATCGTCAAGCCTTTCGACACCGAGAAGCTCATCGCGGCAGTCCGCCGCGTCTCTCACTGATCCCAGAGGATTACAGACCCATGCACCGTGAACTCATCACCTTCGAGGTGGCGGACCAGCTCTTCGGGATCGACATCATGGCGATCCGCGAAATCCGCGCGTGGTCGCCGACCGCCCGCCTGCCGCGCGTCCCGAACTACGTCGCCGGCGTGGTCAACCTGCGCGGCACCGTGCTGCCCGTGGTCGATCTCGCTGCGCGTCTCGGCTGGGAACCGACCGAGGCGACGCCGCGCCACGCGATCATCGTCACCCAGTATGCCGGCCAGGCCCGCGGCCTGATCGTCGACTCGGTCAGCGACATCGTCACGATCGCCGCAGACACGCTGCAGCCGCCGCCGGCGATGTCGCAGGATGGCGTCGTGCCCTTCCTCGAAGGCCTCTCGGCGATCGAGGACCGCATGGTCATGGTGCTCAACCTGCAGGCGCTCAACGCCGACGCCGAAGAGCTGGCGCACGCTGCATGATGATGGAAGAGGTTCCCACCCCCTCGGGCGGGCCCCTTCTGAGCGGGCCCCACATCCGGGCGATCGCTGACGTGCTGCTCGATCTCAGCCTCGACATCGAGACGCTGGGGACGATCCTTTGTGGCAATGCCGACGTGGTCCAGCGCCACACGGAAGAGCTACAGACGATCGACCTGATCGCGCAGAAGCAGCGCTCGCTTGCCGCAATCCTCCAGGCGGACTGCCCGGACAGCGCGATGTCGTCGATCGGCGTCGACGTGCTCCGCACCCGCCTCTACGAACTCCTCGCGGTCGAAGAAACCGACGACGAGGAGCAGCCTTGGGACCAGATCGGCGGAGAAGCCGACGGGACCGGGGACAAGGTGCAGATCAAGCCGAACTGACGCGACGCACCCGGTACGTATTTGCCTCCGTACCGGGCGCCCGCAACCAGACATATCGCGCACGCAGAGCGCAGCTCCGTAACCGGGCGGCATGGGAGCCCCGGTCACGGCGCTGCGCTCTCGGCGTTTGGGCGACGGTGCTTTTCACGCATCGTCAGCGCACAGAAAAACGGCGGCTCCTTGCGGAACCGCCGTTTTTCTGTGTTGGATCGATGCGTCAGGCGGCGTCGAGGACGACCGGCTCGAACGCGGGCAGCGAAGCTTCGATCGCCAGGCGGATCGCTTCGGCGCTGTGGCGGGCGCCGATCTTGCTCAGCAGGTTGGCGCGATGCAGCTCGACCGTGCGCGGGCTGATCGACAGGTGCTTGCCGATCAAACGATTGCTGAGCCCCTCGACCATACCGGCCAGGATCTCGCGCTCGCGCTTGGAAAGCTTCTCGATCCGGCTGAGCGCCATCGTCTTGCGCGAGCCGGCGGCGATCGCCGCGCCCGAGCGGGTGCCGGCGTTGCGGATGGCGTCGAGCAGGGCATCGCCGCAGCCGGGCCAGTTGGCATAGCCGATGGCGCCGCCGAGAACCGCCTCGACGATCCGCGAGGGATCGGGGTTCTCGGAATAGGCGACGACGGGCAGCCATGTGTGGCGGCTGCAGATCTCATGCATGAGCGATGCAACCGCGTTGCCCTCGTCATGGATCAGGATCACGCCCGACTTGGGCCAGCAGCCGATGAACTCGTCGATGGTCTCGAACGGTTCGGCAAAGGTGCCGTGGTTGTTCAGGAAGAAGGAAAGCGAAGCGCGACGCTTCACGTCTTGATCGATAGTGAAAACAAGATCGTACATCGTTAAGTTCACATCTTCTCGAACTAGCGTGACCGGGGACGGCAACCTGGGGGGCAGGCGTGCTATCCAGCTAATCTTCCAGCAGGGGACCGCAGTCCAAAACGTCGCACCTCATGTGAACCGATAAAAAGCGCCACAAGACAAAACGTTATCAACATTCGAGCGCACCTCGCATGCTGGAAGCCGTCCGAGCTACTGCCCGGGCTTGCTGGTTCCCTACATTAACCACGAACCGCGTGCTTCACATTCCGCGACACATGGTTGTCGTTTGATGACAAAACCCACGTGGAAATACTAGCCCTAAACCAAGCAAGTGCTACGACCTTGGTCTACAGGCGCGCCTCATCGCCCGCGCGGGGTACGCGCGGACGATGAAAATCGCAGAAAAAGGCCGAATTCAGGGAGCCTTGGTGCCAGTCACCGGGAAAGTACCGAAGGGTCCGTTCGAGCTCTCGCCGATCAGCTTTCCGTCCTTGAGCGTCAGATCGTAGCCGACCGTGATCGGCATCGGCATGCTGGCCTTGCCCGAGAAGGTCGCGCGGCCCTTCTCCACCTTGCCGCTGACGTCGACCGTGCCCTGCTCGGCCGAGACCTTGCCGCGCAGCGTGTCGCCGCTGGCGACAAGTTCGAGCACGGCAGGGGTAGCGCCGACCGGCGACTGGACCACGATGTTCCACTTGCCGGCATAGTCGGCCGCCTTGGCGTTCGAGCCGCCCGCCGCCGCGCGCTTCGCTATCATCGCCGCGCGCTCGGCCTGGAACGTGCTCGCACGGGTCCGCAGGAAGAAGCGCAGGGTTTCGAGTTCCTGATCGGAGAAGTCCGGGAACTGCGGCATGCCGTTGAGCTTGAGTCCGCCTTCCTTGACGATCGTGCGGAAGGCCGCAGCGTCGAGGATCACCGGCGAGAGCCGCAGGTCGGGCGCCGCCCCCGAAGCGACCGCGTTCCAGCCGTGGCAGACCAGGCAGGCACGTGTGCCGAACAGGATAGCCCCCGCTTGAGCCCGCGCCGTATCAGGCTTGAACTCGGGATCGACAGGTGGCGTCGGCTCGGGCCAATCGAGCTTGGGCAGAGTATCGGTGCCGCCCAGCGCGAACGTGAGCACGCGGCGTGGCAGGCGATAGTCGGTGTTGAGTTCCTGGTTGCCCAGGCTCTGCATGCCCGCGCCCTGACCGCCGGCACCGGTGATGACGGTGACGTACTGCTTGCCGTTCATGCGCCAGGTGATCGGTGCGCCGACGATCGGCGCCTGCGCGTCGAACGACCAGACTTCAGCGCCGTTCTTGGCATCATAGGCGACGAACTTGCCATCCATGCGTCCCTGGAACACGAGACCGCCCGCACTGGTCATCACGCCCGCAGGCCAGGAGCCCGGAAGCTCCTTCTGCCAGGCGAGCTTCTGCGTCACGGGGTTCCAGGCGCGCAGCCAGGCGTGGGCACCTTCCTTGAGCCCAGCTTCGGGCAAGAGCGTCACACCCATGCCGGCAGACAGCCCCTTCTCGCCGGGCGCCATGTCGCCGATAACCGCGCCCTGCTCGATCACCGGAACGTAGACGAGGCCCGTGAGCGGGCTGTAGGCCTGCGGCTGCCAGGAGTGCGCACCCGTCGGCCCGGGCCACATCTCGAACAGTCCGGGCTTGCCGTTGTAACGGATGCCCGGGTTCTCGACCGGACGGCCGGTCTTCTGATCGATGCGATCGGCCCAGGTGACCTTGGCGATCTTCTCGGCCGAGATGAACTGGCCGGTCTTGCGGTCGATCACGTAGAAGAAGCCGTTCTTCGGCGCCTGCATCAGCACCTTGCGCGGCTTGCCGTCGATCTCGAGCTCGGCAAGCGTCATGTCGGTCGTGGCGGTGCAGTCCCACTGCTCGGCCGGGCAGACCTGATAGTGCCAGACATATTCGCCGGTGTTCGCATTCACCGCGACGACCGACGACAGGAACAGGTTGTCGCCGCCGCCCGGGCTGCGCAGGTTCTGGTTGTAGGGGTAGCCGTTGCCGACGCCGAGGAAGATCAGGTTGAGCTCGGGATCGTAGCTGAAGGCGTTCCACATCGTGCCGCCACCGCCGCGGCGCGTGCCGTCGGGGTTCTTCCAGCCGCTCGGCCAGGTCTTGCGCATGACCTCCTGGGCCTTGCGATTGGTGGCATCGTCGTGGTCGCCCGGCACGGTGTAGAAGCGCCAGGCGAGCTTGCCCGTCTTGGCGTCATAGGCCGAAACGAAGCCCTCCAGCGGGCTGATATCGGCGCCGCCGTGACCGATGATGACCTTACCGTCGTACACCCGCGGCGCACCGCTTATCGTGCGCAGATCGTCAGTGGGGAAGTCCTGCGCCTTCCAGGCTTCCTTGCCGGTCTTGGCATCGAGCGCGACGACATAGCCGTCGCTGGTGCCGAGGAACACGCGGCCTTCCGAATAGGCGATGCCCTTGTTGCCCCACGACATGTCCAGCGGCGAGGTGGCGCGCGCGCGCGTGCCGGCGTCGTATTGCCACAGCTCCTTGCCGCTGACCGCGTCGAGCGCGCGGATCAGCGAGTGGCCGGTGGTGATGAACACCTTGCCCTCGGCCATCAGCGGCGTCGTCGGCGTATAACCGGGCTCCAGATCGAAATGCCAGGCGAGCTTGAGATCGCCGACGTTGTCGGCGTCGATCTCGTCGAGCGGCGAATAATGCGTTTCGTGGCCCGTGCGGCCCCAGCTCGGCCACTCGTCGCCGTTGGCAACCATGGCCTCTTCGATCGGCTGGGCCGCGCGATGGCAACCGCCAACGGCCAGTGCCGCACAGGCGAGCGCCAGAACATTGCGCACGAAAGTTGAAGGCACTTCGAAATCCCCCTGTCTGTCCGCGACGTTCGAACGGCGCGCGATCCCACCCATCGGCGATATCGCGCGCTGATGCGATACACAGTGGCTCACGTCAATGTGCTAGCGGTGGAAATGCCGGGAAACGCCAAGGCGATTGCCGTCGCGAGGCATGAGCTTTGCTGCTACTCCTACGTCATGCTCGATCGACGCACCGCGCTGGCAGCCTTGAGCGCCGCAGCCGTAAGCTCGTCCACCGGCATTCCGGCTGCCGCGCCCGCGCCCCTCACGCGCAAGCCGCCGCGGCTGCGCCCGGGCGACACAGTGGGACTCATCGAGCCGGCCGGCTTCACCGTGGACCGCTTCGACCTCGAGGCGATCCTCGACACCGTGCGCGCCATGGGCCTCGTTCCCAAACCGGCGCCGCACGTAATGAAGCGCTACGGCTATCTCGCGGGCACCGACCAAGAGCGTGCAGCCGACGTCGACGCGATGTTTGCCGACCGTGATGTGCGCGCGATCTTCGCGGTCCGCGGCGGCTGGGGCTCGGCCCGCACCCTGCCCTATCTCGACTTCGACACGATCCGCGCCAATCCCAAGCTGCTCGTCGGCTTCAGCGACGTGACCGCGCTGCATCTCGCCCTCGCCGCGAAGACCGGCTGCCCATCGATCCACGGCCCGACCTTGTCGAGCAGTTGGGGCACGCTTTCCTGGGATTCATTCAAGCGCCTGGTGTTCGATGCCGAGACGCCGACCTGGCGTATGCCCGCGGGCGGCGAGGATCGCCTGGTTCCGCGTCGCGGCCGCGTGCGCACCTTCGGCAGCGGCAAGGCCTCGGGCCGGCTGCTCGGCGGCAACCTGGCCGTGCTCGCGGCCATGGTCGGCACGCCCTACATGCCCGACATGACCGGCGCGATCCTGTTCCTCGAGGAGGTCGACGAGGCCGAATACCGGATCGACCGGATGATGACCCAGCTCGCGCTCAGCGGCCTTCTCGGCAAGGTCGCAGGCGTGGTCTTCGGCCAGTGCACCAATTGCGGCACCGACGATTCCCCGGGGATCGGCTTCAGCCTGTCCGAGATCCTCGACAACCACCTCAAGCCGCTGGGCGTGCCAGCGTTCCAGGGCGCGCCGTTCGGCCACGTCGCCAACCAGGTCAGCCTGCCCGTGGGCATCCGCGCCGAGATCGACGCCGACGCGGGAACGATCCGGATCCTCGAAGCGGTCGTGAACTAGGCCGCTTCGCCAAGCGAGAGCGAATCGTCGGTCGTTTCGACCCGGCGCATCTCCCGACGTTCGCTGTGATCGAACCGTCGACCGCGATGCACGGTGCAACGGTTGTCGGCCATGACCAGGTCGCCCGACGTCCAGTGGTGGCTATAGACATGCTCGCGCTGGCCGATGTGCTCGATCAGCTCGTGAACCAATGCGCGCCCCTCGGGCAGCGGCAGGCCCTCGATCGCATAGGTCTTGCTGTCGCACCACAGGACCTTGCGGCCCGAGCCCGGATGGACGCGCACCAGGGGCCAGCGCGCCTTGGGAAAGGCGCCGCGTTCTGCTTCGGTATCGGGGATCTTGAGCATGTCGCGCGTGTTGTGCGACCAGAACTGGCCCACCTTGTCGGCGATCCAGTCGCGCGTGACAGGGTCGAGATCGTCGTAGGCCGCGCGCAGATCGGCATATTGCGTCTCGCCGCCCCGTTCGACCGCGGTCACCGCGTTGAGGATCGAGTAGCGGATCGGCTGATGCTTGTACGAGCCGTCGCTGTGCCAGAAGCGGTTGCCTATCGTGGTGATCGTCTGCCAGTGCTCGGGGCCTGCCACCTGCCCTTCGGCATCGACGTTCGAGATGTCGGTGATCGTGTCCATGCCGAGCCGGTTCTGCACGTGGTTGAGAAGCTTCGTCTGCAACGTCGTGTCGACCTCGCCGAAGGCATGGCCGAAAGCGACGAGTTCCTCCTTTTCAAGCAGTTGCCCGGGAAAGACGAGGACGCCGAAGGCATCGCAGGCACGCACGATCGCGTCGCGGTCCTCGGCGGACAGCGGTTGGCGCAGATCGACACCGGTGACGCGTGCGACGAAATCCCCCTGCACCGGCATGATCGTGATCGGCATCGCAAAACCTCCTGTTGAGGCTCCCTCTAAGCGGATCGGGTCGCGTTCGGCGGGCCATCACTTTGCTTTCCGGCGAAAGTAGCAAATAAAACCCCGGTGTCGCTCTGGCCATGCCGCCGGCAAGCCGCGATGACCCAGAACGAGGATGGATCGGGAGACGACGGTGGCCGACACGGGTTTGACAGCGGGACTGGCGCGCTTGGCCGCGCAGGGCCCCGCCGTACCGCCCGGCCACCCCGCGCTCGATGCCGCGACGCGCGCCTTCATCGACACGATCGGCGTTGCATTGGCCGGCTGGTGCGAACCGCCGGTTGGCCTGCTTGCGGAAAGTCTGGTCGAAGGCGTCGAAGCACGATCCTTGCTCGGCGGTCGTCGCCTCGCGGCGCGCGACGCCGCGCTGCTCAACGGCATGGCCGGCCACGTGCTCGACTATGACGACGTCGCCGTGCACGGCCATCCGAGCGTCGTGCTGGTACCCGCAATCCTCGCCGAAGCCCAGCGGCTCGGCCGTTCGGGCGGCGACGCGCTGCGCGCCTATGCGCTGGGTTACGAGGCCTGGGCAGAGCTCGGCCGGCGAGAGAGCGGCAGCTATCATCTCGGTGCCTGGCACCCCACGGCGATGCTCGGCACGGTCGCCGCGACCGTAGCCGCGGCCGCGCTCAACCGGCTCGACGCGGAGACTGCGATCCACGCGATCGCCATGGCGGCGAGCTTCGCTGGCGGGCTCATCGCCAATTTCGGCTCCCCCGCCAAGCCGCTTCAGGCCGGCCGCGCCGCCGCGAGCGCGATCGAGGCCGTGAGCCTTGCCCGCGCCGGCCTCACCGGCTCGCCGACCGCGCTCGAAAGTCCGCACGGTTTCCTGCGCGCGATATCACCCGGCGGCGCGGTCGATGTCGACGGCCCGCTGCGCCTCGCCGCCAAGGCCGATGACCTGCGGCTGCTGAGCGAGGGCCTTTCGGTCAAGCGCTATCCGGTCTGCTACGCCTCGCACCGCGCCATCGACGGAGCGATCGATCTCGCAATCCAGGAACGGCTACGCCCCGAGGACGTGGCGCGCATCACGGTCGCTCTTGGCCGGGCGCCCGCCGCCACTCTGCGCTTCCCCCATCCCGAGACCAGTACCCAGGCGCGTTTCAGCCTGAACCACAATGTCGCCGCGGCACTGACCGACCGCGCGGTGGGTTTCGCCCAGCTCTCCGACGACTATATCCACCGCCCCGAGATCGCCGCGCTATATGCATTGACCGAGACCGAGCTGGTCGACGACGAATGCCCCGAGCAACCCGGCCTCGCGAGGTTCGACCGCGTCCGGATCGAAACGCGCGACGGTGGCCGGCTCGACTCCGGCCCGATCCGCTACCCGCGCGGTCACGCCCGGCTGCCGCTGTGCGACGCCGATCTCGACGCCAAGTTCCTCGACTGCGCGCGCCATGGGCAGGTCGCCGAAGGCCCGGCCCTGCTCGAGCGCTTGCGTGCGCTCGAAACGCTGACCGACCTCTCGGAGCTCGTCGCATGAGCGCCGGCGCCCGCTTCCGCGCGCTGATGGCGCAACACGCCTGCCTCGTGATGCCGGGCTGCTACGACGCGCTGTCGGCCCGCCTGGCCGAGCATGCCGGATTCGAGGCGCTGGCGATCAGCGGCTTCGGGGTGGAGGCAGCGCTGCTCGGTCGGCCCGACATCGGCCTGCTGACCTTGAGCGAACTGGTCGATCAGGCCCGCCGCATCACCGGCGCGGTCGACCTGCCGATCACCTGCGACGGCGAGACCGGCTTCGGCGGCGTCCACAACGTGGCGCGGCTGGTTCGCGAAATGGAAGATGCGGGGATCGCCGGAATCCAGATCGAGGATCAGCAGGGTCCCAAGCGCTGCCCCGCGCTCGAGGGGCGATCGGTCGTGAGCGTCGAAGAACAACTCGCACGGCTGGGTGCCGCCCTCGCGGCGCGGCGAGATTCCGATTTCATGATCATTGCCCGCTCGGATGCCGACGTGCTCGGCTTCGACGCGCTAATCGAGCGCTGCAATCGCTACCTGGCGGCCGGCGCAGATCTGGCCATGCCGATCTGCTTCTTGGTCGACGGCCGGCCGATCACGGCGCTTTCACCCGACGACCAGATGGAAGTCTACGCCCGCCTGGCGGGCGCGATCGACGGGCCGGTCAAGGGCGTGCTGATCCCCCACGGCTATACCGCCGCCGACATGGCCGCGATCGGATATCGCGTGCTCGGGCTGACCGGCGGGCCGATCGAGGCCGCAGTCAACGCACTCTACCGCTCTTTCGTCGAACTGCGCCGCAGCGGCGGCGAAGCCGCCTATCGCGCGTTAGTGCCGCCGGAAATCACCGCTCCCGGCGGGATCATGAAGTTGCTCGGGCTCGACGCCTTCACCGAGTTCGAGACGCGCTTCCGCAATGCTGACGACGCGACATGAGAGGACTAAGCCGCCGCGCTCATCTGCCAGGCTTCGAGCTGCGGCGCCGCGGTCGCGCTGACGGCGCCCAGCAGCAGCAGTCGGTTGCCCGCGACCATCTGCTCGCGCAGTTCCTGCGCCGCGCCGCCCGCGGCCCATTCGTACATCATGAAGGTGTTGAGCCGCGTGATCTGCGCGCCCAGCGCCTCGATATCCGCGCCCGGCCGAACGCTGCCTTCGCGGACGAGTCGACGCAGATGCGCGAGCTTGATGGCGGAGCCGTGGCGCTGAAGCACGGCGAGCGGCTGCGCGCTGCCCACGGCGGAGGTGACCATCGCGCGCAGGAACTTTGGCGTCGCCGCGGCACAGTGGAAATACATCTCGGCAAGATCGAGGAACAGCGTCGCGCCGCGCGAGAAACCACCGAGCGCATGCCAGACCGCGCTCGTGTGCTCGTTGATGGCGGTGACGAGCAATTCGTCACGCTTGCCGAAGGCGTTGCGCAAGGTCTGGACGGTAACGCCGCTCTCGTCGGCGACCCGGCGCAGGGTGAAGCCTTCGGGGCCTTGCGCAAGCACGCGACGCGTCGTCGCGAGGATCGCCGCGCGCCGCATGCGTTGGCGCTCGAACGAACCCCGCGCGTCCGCCGGTCCGGCCGCCAGAGGCGCGTAGGGATCGGGAACGATCCGCGGATCGAACTGGACTTGCACCTTTGGCATCTCCCGCAGCGGGCGGACGTGATCGCCGTTCCTGCACGCCGAGAGATCACCTGCAGGCCCGTCGCAAGTCAATGCCTGGGGGCGCCATGCCAGGCTTGACCCTCGACGGCACGCGTCTCGACTATAGGCTGGCCGGTCAAGGCCGGCCGGCCGTGGTATTGATCCACGGCGGTTGTTGCGCCGGCAGTGACTGGGCGCTCCAGACTGCGGCGCTCGAACGGGCATTCGCCGTTCTGACGCTCGATCTCCGCGGCCACGGCCGTTCGGGCGGTGCCGATGGAAACCTTTCGATCGCGCGCTGGGCGGCCGACGTCAACGCGCTGGTCGAAGCTCTCGATCTCGCCCCCGCGGTGATCGTCGGCCACAGCCTGGGCTCTCG
>SECS01000232.1 GCA_004211435.1 Novosphingobium sp.
ATCGAGGCGAACTGGAAGACCACGATGCACCACTACGAGGGTGAGGAGACGCGAAACTTCGCGACCTACAACCCGCAGGTGGCGCGCGACGAGATGTTCCAGCTCGGCAAGCACATGACGACCAAGGGCAACCAGACCGCACCGATCCGCTCGACCTCGGCGCTGGTGCTGTCCTCGACCAACGTCAACCGCGAGCGTATCTACATCCAGCAGCCGCCGATCAGCGCGATCGGCTTCTCGAGCCAGGCCTTCGCGCCGCACTTCCCGCACACGGTGCGGCTCAACGAGACCAAGACCTGCACCGATTGCCACCTGTCGGACAAGGACGACAACAACGCGATCATGGCGCAGGTCATGCTGCTCGGCACCAATTTCGTGAACTTCGTCGGCATGAACGCCTGGACCGGCCTCGAAGGCGGGTTCGAGGCGGTGCGCGTCACCGAATGGGACGAGCCGCAAGCGGTGATCGGCTCCTACCTGCAGAAGTACGCCTATCCCGACTTCTACAAGCTCCACGTCGAGCAGAACGGCCGCGAGCTCAAGAACTGGACGCGCGGCAAGAATTTCGACCGCAAGCTCTCGGGCGAAACCCACGCGCTCGAGCAGTTCCGCAATGTCGTCCAGTCCACCCGCGACAAGGTCGGCTGCCTGCAGATGCGCGGCGAATACATGTTCGTTGCGGAGGGCCGCGGCGGCTTCAAGGTCTACGACATCGCCTCGATCGCTAACAAGGGGTTCTCCGACGCCATCGTCTCGGCGCCGTTCTCGCCGCTCGGCCAGAAGAACCACGTCGGAACCAGCAACGCCACCTGCATGGCGATCCCGACCAACCAGGCGATCGCACCGACGCGCAGCACGCCCGAGCTGCGCCGAATGAACCAGGAACAGCCGTTCAGCCCGATCTACAACTACGCTTTCGTCACCGACAGCGTCGAAGGCCTGATCGCGGTCAACGTCGATACCTTCGCCGACGGCGAGTTCCGCAACAACGACCTCAAGCGCGCGCTGACCTTCAATCCCGACGGCGCGCTGACCGGCGCGCGGCATATCACCCTGGCGGGCGACTATGCCTATGTCGTCACCGACAGGGCGCTGGTCACGGTCCACCTGACCAAGCCCTGGTCGCGCGAAACGCCCTGCGAGATCGGCAAGGACGAGACCTGCCTAGCCCCCGAGATCACCAGCGTCACCCCGCTCAGCGATCCGCGCGCGACCGCCGTGCAATTCCGCTACCTCTGGGTCACCACGGCCAACGGGCTCGAGCTGTTCGACGTGACCAAGCTGGCGAGCCCCGTGCACCAGCCCTCCGCCACGGTGCCCCTGGCCGACGCCCGCCGCATCTATCTCGCCCGCACCTATGCCTATGTCGCGGCCAAGCGCGACGGCCTGGTGATCGTCAACATCACCCGCCCGCACGCCCCGACGATCTACCAGAAGGTCACCTTCGACGGGCAGCTCAACGACGCCGAGGACGTGATCGTCGGTTCGACCAACGCCTCGCTCTTCGCCTATGTCGCCGACGGGCGGAACGGCCTCAAGGTGCTCCAGCTGACCTCGCCGTCGAGCCAGCCGAACTTCTACGGCTTCTCGCCCGCGCCCAAGCCCGAACTGATCGCCTGGGCCAAGACCCCCTCGCCGGCGCTGGCGCTGTCGAAGGGCCTGGACCGCGACCGCGGGGTCGACGAGACCGGCGGCCAGATCGCCGTGTTCGGCCGCCTCGGCTCGCGGCCCTTCACCCGGCCCGAGATGGAAAAGCTGTTCATGACCGGCAAGGGCGCGCCCTTCAAGGTGACCGACGAGGTCGACATGTCGGCCTGGGTTCCCCTCGCCTACCGGAAGTAGGCACCGCAGGAACCGGCAATGGCCAGTCAGCCCGCAACCCTGGCGCAGCCGCTGCTGTCGCCCAACCTGCTCTGGCCGGCGGCTTTCGTGCTCGCCTTCAGCAATTTCATCGTCGTGCTCGACATGACCGTGGCCAATGTCTCGGTGCCGCACATCGCCGGCAGCCTCGGCGTCTCGCTGAACCAGGGCTCCTGGGTGATCACCTCCTATTCGGTGGCCGAGGCGATCACCGTGCCGCTGACCGGCTGGCTTGCCGGACGCTGGGGCTCGCTGCGCATGTACCTGCTGGCGATGACGGGCTTCGGCCTGTTCTCGCTGCTTTGCGGCTCGTCGGTCACGCTCGAGATGATGGTCGTCTGCCGCGTCGCCCAGGGGCTCTGCGGCGGCCTCGTCATGCCGCTCGCGCAGACCTTGCTCTTGCGCATCTTCCCGATGGAACAGCGGCCCAAGGCCATGCTGCTCGCGGCGATGACGACCATGCTCGGCCCCGCGCTCGGGCCGAACGTCGGCGGGCTGATCAGCGACAATGCCTCGTGGCACTGGATCTTCCTCATCAACATCCCGCTGGTCATGGGCTGCGTCATTGCCGCGCGCACGCTGCTGCCGCCGGCCGAAACGCCGACGCGCAAGCTGCCGATCGACGTTGTCGGCCTCTGCCTGATGCTGACCTGGGTCTGCAGCCTGCAGCTGATGCTCGACATCGGCCGCGAGCATGACTGGTTCGACGATCCGCTGATCGTCGCACTGGCCTGCCTGGCCGGGGTCGGTTTCATCGCCTTCCTGATCTGGGAACTGACCGACGAGCATCCGGTGGTCGATCTGCGTGTATTCCGCCATGGCGGTTTCACCTTCGGCGTGATCGCGCTGTCGCTGTGCTTCGGCGCCTATTTCGCCTCGATCGTGCTGATCCCGCAGTGGTTGCAGAGCTCGATGGGCTATCCGGCGATGCTCGCGGGCTTCGTCACCTCGTGCACGGCGCTGACGGCGCTGACCACGTCCCAGCTCGCCTCCAAGGCCCTGGCGCGCGGGATCGACGCGCGGCTGCTGGTCTCGCTCGCAGTCGCCTGGCTCGGCTGCATGGCGCTGGTCCGCGCGACCTGGACCAGCGAGACCGACTTCTGGGCCCTGGCCGCGCCACAACTGATCCAAGGCTTCGGCATGAGCTTCTTCATGCTGCCACTGACGACGATCTCGCTCGGCTCGGTGCCGATGGAAGAGACCGCCACGGCCGCGGGCATCCAGAACTTCGTACGCACCCTGGCGGTCGGCGTCGCCACGGCGCTGGTGCTGTCGGTCCAGGGCAACACCCAGCAGGAAGCGCGCAGCGAGATCGCCGGCAAGCTCCAGCCCGACGAGACCCTGCGCACGCTGTCGGGCGCCGGCTTCAGCGATCAGGGCGCCACAGCCTATATCGCGAACCTGGTCGATCGCGAGGCGACCACCCTGGCGGTAGATCACGTGTTCTGGATCACCGCCGCGGTGTTCTTCCTTTGCGCCGTCGTCGTCTGGTTCGCCCCGAGGCCCAAGGGTTTCGGCGGCCCGCCCAA
>SECS01000096.1 GCA_004211435.1 Novosphingobium sp.
CGGCCTCCTTCAGCACGCCAATGATCTGCTCTTCCGTGAACCTCAATCGCTTCATCATCCGTCCTTCCTTCAGGCCGGACTCTAATCATGCGTGGAGGAAAATCAGGGGGTCACGTCACGCTCCCTTGGTTCCCGCGCACCGCCTTAGCCTTTTTGGTCAACCAACTCAATTGGTCTAACCTCGTAAACGCTTCGTCTCTAAGAGGCATCGAACCGAGGATAAAAATCAAAGCGATGGTATTTTTGATGGAAAGAGCCTAGCCCCGCCGAAGACTTGACAAAGCAAAATCAATACTTTGCCCTTCCTCTTCGATTCCGTCCCCGGCACCATCTGCCTCGTTCGACGTCACGGACGCGTTGCCGCCCGCAGCGACGCAGGGCACGAGGGCTACAGCACCGCCGAGCACTTGGCAGCCGCCGGCAACATTGTCCTGCTGATCGATCATCTCTGAGTGGGAGGCAGCACCCGACTGGCCGACGTCGTGCGCATCGGCGGCGGCCGCTCGATGGGCGACATGATGCCCCCCTCCAGCAGGCCAATCACCGCACCTTCGCTGCGATCATGGTGCTAGGTTATACCGCCGAAGGCGTCCACATCAGTTCGCCCGGCAAGATGCCGAGCGAACCGGGCCGACGCATTTAGAACGGCGACTGGCTGATGAAGGTGTCACCGCGGTCGATCTGGACCAGCGAATAGTCCTTCACGCCCAGCAGCGTGACCGTGCCATTGAGGCCGAGCAGGCCCAGGGTCAGCGTCAGATCCTGCTTGCCGTCACCGTTGACGTCGCTGACCTTGGTCTTCGACACCGAGACGCCGAAGCCTAGCATCAGCCTGTCCTCGGCGACATTGAAGTCGGTGATGGTGTCCTTGCCACCGAACAGGCTGAAGCCGAAGGTGTCGCGGCCGGTGCCGCCCGTCAGCTTGTCGTCGCCGGTATCGCCGAACAGCATGTCATCGCCGGCGCCGCCATCGAGCTCGTCGTTGCCGAAGTCTCCCGAGAGCATGTCGTTGCCGTTGCCACCGAACAGCTTGTCGTTGCCCAGCCCGCCCCACAGCTTGTCGTTGCCGTCGAGACCGTAGAGCGTGTCGTTGCCGAGCAGGCCGCCGATGAGATCCTCGCCCGAAGTGCCCGTCAGCGTATCGGCGCGCAAGGTGCCGATACGGATCGCGCCATCCGAAACGCCGGCCACCGAGACCTGGACGGTGGCGGTGCTGGTGAACTGGCCGTCGGTGACCGTGTAGCTGAAGCTGTCGCTGGTCTTGGCGCCATTGTCGAGATCGTCGAAGCTCTCATCGTCGGCGACGTAGAACAGCGTCCTGGCCACCGCATCGAACTGGACCGTGCCCTTGGTGCCCGACGTGCTCACCGCGCTGATCGACAGCGTCGCGAACCCTTCGGGGTCGATGTCATTGCCGATCAGCTGCGACCAGAGATTGCCCGAAGTGGCGTCCTCGTTGATCTCGATCGCGTCGGCCTTGGCGGTGGGCGCCTCGTTGACGTTGTCGACCGCGATCTCGATAGTCTTCGCGATTATCGCATCCGCCTTGTCGCGAACCTGCGCGGTGATCTGGAAGGTCTTGTCGGTCTCGTAGTCAAAGGCCTTGGTCGTGGTGACGACGCCCGTCGTCGCGTCGACCGCGAAGCGGCCGCCGGCGTTGTTCGTCAGGCTGTAGGTGAGCACGTCGCCAACCGTGTCCTTGGCCGACAGAGTGCCGACCACCGTACCCGCAGCCAGGTTCTCGGCGACCGCGGCATGGCTGATCGCCAGATCGGTCGGCGCGGTGTTGGGCTTGCCGTTCACCGTGACCGCCACCTGCGCCGCGTGGATCGCGCCGTACTCGTCGGTCACCGTGTAGGTGAACGTGTCGGTGGCCGATCCGCCGCTCGGAATGGCGTCGAAGGCATCGTCGTCGGCCGCATAGGTCAGCGTCTGCGTCGCCGCGTCGAATACCACCGTGCCGAGCGTGCCGGTGAGATTGACCTCCTTGATCCGCAAGGTCGAAGCGCCGTCGGGATCGGTGTCGTTGGCGAGCAACTGCGACCAGAGGTTGCCCGTCGTCGCATCGACCGTGACGCTGACCGCGTCGTTCACCGCGACCGGCGCCTCGTTCTCCTGGACATCGGTGATGTCGCCGAGATCCTGGGCCTCGTCGATCGCCTGGGTGACGTCCTGCGTTTCTTGGACCAGTTGTTCGAGCACCGCCGGAGCCGCGCCGGGCAGGCCGGCGCCGATGACCGCGGCGAGAACCTCGGTCTTCGTCAGATCGACCGACTGGCCGTTCTTGGCGAGTTCACCGAGCGCCATGAGCGCGTCGGCGACGTTGCCCTGGTTGTCCTTCACCGTATTGAGCACTTCGGCGACCGATGCGGCCACCTTCTGCGCTTCGAACGCCGGCGACCCCGGGGTGGCCGCCCCTGCGACGAGATCGACCTGCGTGAGGGCGAGCCCGGCGTCGAGCCCGAAGGCCTGCTTCACCGCCGCTTCGGCCTGGGCCGCGGTCTTGCCGCTATCCACCAGCGTCTGGATCAACGTGGTCAGCGGGTTGACCACGGTCGCGCCGTCGGGCGCGGAGAGCACCAAGTTGTTCGGCAGGTTCGTGTCGGTATTCACGCCGCCAACCGCACGGATCGTGCCCGTGGCGTTGCTGAAGAACGTGAACTTGCCCTGGCTGTCGGTCGTGGTGGAAGCCTCACCGGCAGTCAGCAAGCCATCGCCGTTGGCGTCGATGAAGACCGTCGCGCCGCTCAGATAGCCGTCGGCGACGGTACCCTTGTTCAGCGCGACCCCGCCCGGCGAACCGATCTCGTTCGCGTCGTTGATCGCCTTGAAGGCGTCGTTGGCACCCACGGCGCTCAGCGTCGTGATCGTGCCGTTGAGGCCGGCGGTGTTGTCGAAGGTCGAATAGGGCGCGGTGCCGTCCGCGGCGCCGAAGGTGACGTCCGCCTGCAGCTTGCCCGAGGCGTCGTAGATGTTGACCTGATCGCCACCCGCGCCGAGGCCGATACCGCTGCCGGTATAGGTCCCGATCTGGAGGCCGGCCGGCAGGGTGCCGCCGAACCAGGTATCGACGAACTGCGCGGCGATCGCGGGAGCGCCCTCGATGAAGATCACCGACTCGCCCGGCTGGATCGTGGTGACGCCGTTGAGCGCGAGCGCCTTGGTGAAGTCCTTCGAGTTGTCGTCGACCTTCCAGCCGGTGATGTCGACGACGACCGTGCTCGTGTTGGTCAGCTCGAACCAGTCGGCCTTGAACGGGCTGTTGTCGTTCGACCAGGGCGCGACCTCGGTGATCGCGATCTTGCCTTGCGGCGCCTCGTTGACGACGTTGGTGAGGCCGAGCGTATAGGTCGTGCTGGCGTCGGGCGTGGCGCCCACCGTGACGTCGTCGACCGAGACCGTGACCGCGTAGCTCTGCTTGGCTTCGTAATCGAGCGTGGTGCCGGACTTGATGTAGAGGCCAGTGTTGTCGACTTCGAAATACTGCGCATCGGTTCCGGTGACGCTGAGCTGGTTGGTGCCAAGGCCATCGTCGGTGACGTTGATGTCGGCCACCTTGATCCGCGTGGCGGTGCTGGTGTTCTCCTCGATCGCGGTCGTGGCGTTGGCGAGGGCGATCGCGGTCGGCGCCTTGTTCGACGCGGCCGGCGGCGTGACGCCGCCCGGCGAGCCGATCTCGTTGGCGTCGTTGATCGCCTTGAAGGCGCCGTTGGTGCCCGTGGCGCTCAGCTGCGTGATCGTCGTGCCGTTGAGGCCGGCGGTGTTGTCGAAGGTCGCATAGGGCGCGCTGCTCGGCGAGGCACCGAAGAGGACATTCGCCTGGAGCTTGCCACTCGCGTCGAAGATATTGACCTGATCGCCGCCGGCGCCGAGGCCGATCCCGCTGCCGCTGTAGGTGCCGATTTGCAGGCCAGTCGGCAGAGTGCCGCCAAACCAGGTGTCGACGAACTTGCTGACGGTTGCAGCGGCCGTGGCGGCGCTGCTGACCTCGATGAAGATCACCGACTCCCCGCCACGGATGCTGGTCACGCCGTCGAGCGCGATTGCCTTGGTGAAGTCCTTGGAGTCGTCGTCGACCTTCCAGCCGGTTACGTCGAGTGTGGACGCCGAAGTGTTGGTCAGTTCGAACCAGTCGGCACCGACCGGGCTGTTCCCGCTGGACCAAGGCGCGACCTCGGAAACGATCAGGCGACCGACCGAGCCTGGCGAGCCGATCTCGTTGCTGTCCTGCGCGGCGACGAAAGCGCCGTTCTTGCCGACTTCGCTGAGGGTCGTAACGGCCGAGCCATTGACGCCGGCGGCGTTGTTGAAGGTGGCATAGGGCGCGGTGGCGTCCGCCGCACCGAAAGTGATGCTCGCCTGGAGCGTGCCCGTGGTGTCGTAGAGGTTGAGCGCGTCGCCCTCGGTGCTGAGACCGATACCGCTGCCGCTGTAGGTGCCGATCTGCAGACCTGCGGGCTTCACGCCGCCGAACCAGGTGTTGATGAAGGCATCGATCGCCGCAGGCGTGCTGCTCTCGATGAAGATCACCGATTCCCCGGCGCCGATGCTGGTGACGCCGTTGAGCGCGACGGCCGAGCTGAAGGCCTTCGAGCTGTCGTCGATCTTCCAGCCGGCGATGTTGACCGCGCTCGTGCCACCGTTGGTGATCTCGAACCAGTCGGCGCCGACCGGGCTGTTGCCGCTCGACCAGGGCGCGGCTTCGGAGATGTAGAGGCCCGAATTGCCGCCGCTGCCCTCGTTGACCACGTCCTTGAGCGCGAGCGTGTAGTTTACCGTGGCGTCAGGCGAGCCGCCGACGGCCGCGTCGTCGACCTGGACCGTGACCGAGAAGCTGTTCTTGGTCTCGTAGTCGAGGACCGTGCCGGCCTTGACGTAGAGCCCCGAGGCATCGGCCTCGAAGTATTGCGCGTCGGCGCCGGTGACGGTGAACACGTTGTTGCCGAGCTGATCGTCGGTCACCGTGATGTCGGCAACCTTGAGGCGCGTTGCCGTGCTGGTGTTTTCCACGAGCTCGGTCGCGGCGTTGGTCAGCGTGATCGCCGTCGGCGCCGCGTTGGGCACGGTCGACGGCTTGTAGACCCAGAGCTGCGGATGGCTGGCATCGCCGCCGCCGTTCTCGCTGACGACGTAGAGGTTGCCCTCCTTGTCCATCGCCAGGCCTTCATGCTGCTGCTGGTTGGCGCTGTTGCCTGCGTCGCCGATGATCGTCAGCGACGAGAGCACGTTGCCCGCGCGGTCGACCTCGAGGATCTTGCCCGATTCCTGGCTGAGCACGAGCACGTTGCCGCGCTCCGACGTGCCGATCGTCGACAGGTTCGCCAGCGCGAAGACGTCAGCCATGTCACCCAGGGCAAGCTTCGCGGGATCGAACAGGTTGGTCGCGTTCTCGGTGGTCGCCGAGCCGTTGCTGGCGGTGCCGTTGGCGAAATCGACCGTCGTCTGGAAGATGCCCTGCGGATCGCTTTCCTTGACGAAGATGTAGCCGCCGGTTGCGGGATCGTAGGTCACGCCCTCGAGACCGACATTGCCCGTCGTCGTGCCGAGCTTGACCACCTGGGTATCGGTGCGGACCAGCGAACCGCCGGCCGTGTATTCGAAGCTGATGACGCTGCGCGTGCGCTCTTCGACCATGACGAACTTGCCGTTGCCGACGTAGGCCAGGCCTTCGATGTCGTCGAAGGCGCCGGCGGCCAGGGTCATCGAACCGATGAGCTGGCCGGTCTTGCTGATCTCGACGATCGCGGTCGTGCCGTCGCCGACGACGAACAGCGTGTCCTTGTCCCAGTTGTAGGTGATCGCCGAAGCTTCGGTCGCGAGCTTGTTGCTCGTCGGAACGCCAGCGCTGGTGGTCGGCAAGTCGTAGCGGCCGGTGCGGACGTAGGTCGACAGGTCGACCGTCAGCGGCGTCGCGGGCGTCTCGCCCTTGATCTCGAACGCGGCGACGAGCGGATCGTGATCGGTGCCGCGCGCGGCGGTGTCGGCCTGCTCGGAATTGATGTGAACCGCATCGAACTGCGCGGAATTGTAGAGCGTGCCACTGACCAGGAAATTGTCGAGCGCCTGGGCATTGCCGCCAAACAGGTAGGAGTAGCGCTCTTCCTCGGGCAGCGTGCGGTGGAGGTTGGTCAGCAGCCCACCGGCTTCGAGCAGTTCGAGCGACTGCTCGAAGTAGAAGCCGTTGAAGTCACCGAGCACGGCGACGCGCGCCGCGGTATCGGCGCCGATCAGATCCTCGACATAGTCGCGGATCGCCTCCGACTGGGCGATGCGCGCGGCCTCGGCGCCGTTGACCGGCGGCTGGGTCGCGCCGAACAGCGGATCGCTGCCGCCGCGCGAACTCGAATGGACCGAGATCGCAGTGATTTCCTCGCCGTTGAACTCGAAGGTCGCGGCCAGCGGATTGCGGCTGTTGGCGAAGGCCGCGCCGGTGATCAGCTCGGCGCTGCCCTCGACATAGTCGACGCGGCCGGGGTTGTAGAGGAAGCCGTTGCGGATGTTGCCACCGGGCTCGCCGCCCGTGGTGCCGGCAGCGCTCGGGGTGATCTCGATATAGACATAGTCGGGGCCGCCGAGCGCCTTGATCGCATCGATCAGGCCCTGGGCGGTGACGTATCCCGAAAGATCGCTGCCGTTGCCCGCACCGTCCTTGTCCTGGATCTCCTGCAGCGCGATCACGTCGGGCGCGCGCAGGTTGTAAGCGATGTCACGCGCGAGAATGGTGAACTTGTTGTCGCCGGGATCGAGGTTTTCGACGTTGTAGGTCGCCATGGTCAGATGGGTGGCATCGCCGACCAGCGTCGTGATCTCGCGGGTCGGCTCCGGCGCATCCTTGGTCACGGTGACCGCGCCGGTCACGAGCAGCTCGTAGGACTGGAAATCGTAGCTGACGATGCCGGTGACGTCGCTGAGCTCGTCGCCCTGGGTATACTTGCCCTTGAAGTCCGACAGGCTGGAATCGTCGAGTTGGATGCGTTCGGGGTTGTAGTCGTCGAAACCATTGGCATTGCCCGAGATGGTCATGCCGCCACGGCCGTTGAGCCCGGTCACGCCGGCGCCGCCCGAAGCGACGACATAGGTCTCGCCGAACGAATTGGTGCGATCGACGACGATCGGCGCTTCGACCGTCACGCGCATGCCTTCGAGCGATTCGAAGAAGTCGGCAGCGTCGTTCTGCGGATCGTAGACGGCAAAATTGTCGTCGTCGAAGACGTCGGTCGGCGGCAGCTGGCCGCTGGTGCCGATCAGCACGGTCGCGGGCAAGGCATTGACCACGGCGGTGCCGTTCGCATCCTTGGCCACCGACACCGCGGTCGCGACGATTTCGGTGGTGGTGAGGTTGGTGGCGGCGTTGCCGGGCAGGAACTCCTCGACCTTGCCGGTCACGGTGGCTTCGTGGCCGACCTGCACGGTTGGCGCCGTCGTGGTGAACACGAAGATCGCGTCGGAGGTGCGCGCGTTGCCGTCACCGGTCTTGTCCTGCAGGTAGAAGCCGTTGCTCGCGACGGCGGTGACCACACCGGTGGTGGTCACGCTCTGCCCGGCATAGGTCGACTTATGGGCCTCGCCCTGGATCTCATAGATCGCGATCTGCTGGGCATCGTCGTTGAGGATCTTGCCCGTCGCCGCGGCGGTGCCGATCGTGCCGGCCGTGGCATTGGCGAGCGTGACCGTGAAGGTCTCATCGGCTTCGGTCACGCTGTCGTTGACCACCGCGATCTTGATCGTCGCCTCGGTCTGGCCGTCGGCGAACGAGACCTGGCCCTGGGGCAGCGCGCCACCGGCGAAATCGGCAGCGCTGGCCGTTCCCGCGCTCACCAGATAGTCGAGCGTGGACGCGCCGGCCGGACCGCCGCTGCGCGTGACCTTGAGCTCGACGAATCCAGCGCCTTCGGCCGCCGCGCCGGCGGCGATGCCGAACACGCCCGGGGTCGGAGCGACCGGCCCGGGATTGGCCGTGATCGAGAAGTTGTCGATCGCGAGACCGTCGTCGGAGCTTGTCGCATTGGAGTCGGACCAGCGGATCCAGAACTTGGCACCTGCGGCCAGCGGACTTTCGAGAGCGATCGTGGACGAGATGGCGGTCTGGTTGGCGGCGGCATTGCCGTCGAGCGCGCCGACGGTGCCGGCCTGCACAGGCGACACGAAATCGAGCGCATTGACGTCTGTCCAGGTCCCCGTGGTCAGGCTGGTCGCATCGAAGCTGATCTGGAAACCGAGACGATCCTGACGGCCAACCGCACCCAGGCGCCATTGTTCACCGGTGTAGGCAATCAACAGCGAGGTGAGCGTCTGATTGGTCTCGTTGACGAATTCGGCGCCGATCGTCGGCGTTACCGCACCACTGAGCAGCGTGCCGAATGCGCGATCGGAATTGCCGGCGGCACCGAAGCTGTAGGTATCGCCGGCATTGCTCGATCCGGTGCCTGCCCCGTAGGTCCCGTTCGCGCCGGTTCCGCTTTCGGCGAAGAACCAGCCACCGGGCAGAGTGCCGGCGGGTCCAGACGTCGCAAGCGTGTCGAAATTCTCGGTCGCGGCAGTCCCGGTGCTGGTCAGCTTGGTCACGTCGATTCGCCCTTCGTTAACATTCCGTTAAGGGCGCTAGGGGTCATCGATGACGACTGGATTGAATATTCGTGAAGAAAAAAAGACAGTCGCCGATACTTAAAAGTGCAGCTGGCCATGCCGATCGCAGCGATGCAGCTGATGCGATGCTCCCGGTATCAGAACATTCCAGAAGCTCGCTTCGTTACCGAAACTGTTGCGGCGTATTTTCTTTATCCTCGCTGCAGATCCTGAATGCAGGCCCGCTATCGGCAAGCGATCACGATAATCTGGACGACCGCCTAGTCGGCAGGACTAGCAAATCCCATACGCTTTCCGATCGGCTTGCCCCAACGATCAAGCAGCTGCATCGCGTTTCCTGCTGCAAGCGCCTCTCGCAGTTGTTGGGCGGCGATCCTCCACGCCGGACTATTCCGCCCTCACGCCTTGCAACAGGATGCGCGTCACGATCGCAGCTGTCTGCTCGGGGCTCAGCGTCGGAGCCGTGAACTCTCGGTTGCCCATGCCGAACAGACAGGCCAGCAACAATTCGGCCACGCCCTCGACTTCGGCCTGCGTCAGGCCCGGCTTGAGGAGCGTTGCGAGTTCACGAAGAAGTTCGCGAAATTCGCCGCAGGTCGAAGTCACCATCTGCGCGACCTCGGGACTACGATGCGCCTCGGCGACTATCTCGTGGTAGAGAGCGTCGTCCTGCTGTGGCGAAGCCCATTCCAGGACCATTTGCTCGATCGCGTCATGCCCCCTCGTCGTACCGCTGCGCACGGCGCTGATGTTGGCGCGCAGTTCGTCCAGCGTACCGTCTGTGTCGGCCCGGATGATGTCGCGGATGATGTCAGCCTTGCTGGCGAAGGACCGATAGATGGCGCCGACGCTGACCTGCGCGTCGAGCGCCAGGTCGGCCATCGCCGTGCGATGAAAACCTCGCTCGGAAAACAATCGCTTAGCCGAAGCGACAACCCTCTCCTTGACCGACACCTTATGCTGCAATGCAAAAAACCCTCTCCGGAACGAGCAAACTGGTCTTGCACATCATAGCCGCCCCGTTTAGGAGCACGCAACCGGAATGAACGTTCATTCCGGTTGCCATCGACTATTTCAGGTGAATGAGATGATGACCCGCGTTCGCGTGCTCCCGCTTGGCATGCTCGCCCTTGTCGCGGCCTGCAGCGCCGAGCAGCCGCCTGCACCGCCCCCGGCGAAAGTCGGCGTGGTGACGGTCCAGGAGCAGGACGTCGTGCTAACGGCTGAGCTGCCAGGTCGCATATCGGCTTTGGAAACATCGGAAGTTCGACCTCAAATCAATGGTATAATCCGCCGCCGCCTGTTCACCGAAGGCGCCATGGTGCGAGCCGGGCAGGTCCTCTACGAAATCGAGGATGCGCCATACCGTGCGGCGCTGGGCACGGCCCGCGGCAATCTCGCCAGGGCTCAGGCGACCATCGATTCCACCCGCCTACAGGCAGAGCGTTATCGCAGCCTGATCGGCATCAATGCCGTCAGCCGGCAGGAACTCGACAATGCGGAGGCTGCGGCACGCCAGGCTCGGGCAGATGTTGCAGCGCAAAAATCGGCAGTCGATTCGGCGCGCGTCACGCTCGATTTCGCCCGCATCCGCGCGCCCATCTCCGGCAGGATCGGCCGTTCGCGATTCACCGCCGGCGCCTTGGTCCAGGCGGGCCAGGCCGATCCATTGGCGACGATCCTGCGCAGCGACCAGGTCTTCGTCGACGTTACCCAATCGGCTGCGCAGATCCTCGACCTCAAGATGGCCATGGCCCGCGGCGGGCTCAGCAATGCCGGCCAGGAAAGCCTGCGGGTCAAATTGCTCTTGCCCAACGGCACCGTCTATCCCGCCGAAGGCCGACTTCAGTTCTCCGAAGTGGCGGTCGATCCCCAGACGGGCAGCGTCACGCTCCGCGCGACCTTCGCCAATGCCGACGGCCTTCTTCTGCCCGGCATGTTCGTCCGCGCGCAGATCGTGGAAGGCGTCCGCCAGCGCGCGATCCTGGCCCCGCAACAGGGCATCACCCGCGATCCGCGCGGCCGGGCGACCGCACTGGTCGTGGGCGCGCAGAACAAGGTCGAACAGCGCAAGGTGACGGCCGAGCGGCCGATCGGCAGCAACTGGGTGATCACCGAGGGGCTCAAGCCGGGCGACCGCCTGATCGTCGAAGGCCTCATGGGCATCAAGCCCGGCGCCGTCGTGACGCCGAGCCGACCGACCCAGATCACGGTCGCCCCGGCCAAGGGCCGCTGATCCGCCATGTCGCGCTTTTTCATCGACCGCCCCATTTTCGCCTGGGTGCTCGCCGTGATCGTGATGCTGGCGGGCGTGATTGCGCTGCGCAGCCTGCCGATCGCGCAGTTCCCGCCGATCGCCGCCCCCGCGGTCACGATCAGCACGCTCTATCCGGGCGCCGATGCCCAGACTCTCGAGAACACCACGACCCAGCTGATCGAGCAGCAGATGAAGGGTATCGACAATCTGCGATACTTCTCGTCGAACAGCGACGCCGCGGGCAATCTGCTGATCACCCTGACCTTCGAGCAGGGCACCGATCCCGACATCGCGCAGGTCCAGGTGCAGAACAAGCTGGCCCAGGCGACGCCGCTCCTGCCGCAGGAAGTCCAGCGCGCCGGCCTCAGCGTCGCCAAGAGCACGGCCGATTTCCTGATGGTCGTCGCGCTCTATTCCGAGGATGGATCGCACGATCAGATCGACGTCGGCGATCTTGCCGCGTCGAGCCTTCAGGATCCGATCAGCCGTGTAACCGGCGTCGGCGACATCCAGCTGATGGGCGCGCCCTATGCCATGCGCATCTGGCTCGACCCGTTGAAAATGGGCAATCTCGGGCTGACCGTGCCCGACGTCACGGCCGCGCTCCAAGCCCAGAATGCCCAGGTCTCGGCCGGACAGATCGGCAGCCTGCCGACGGTAGGAGGCCAGGCACTGAACGCCACGGTCACCGCGCAATCCCGTCTGCGCACGCCCGAGGAGTTCCAGCGGATCGTGCTGCGCGCCGGCAGCGACGGCGCTATCGTGCGGCTGGCCGACGTGGCCCGCGTCGAGCTCGGCGCCGACAACTACAGCTTCCTCGCCAAGTTCAACGGCAAGGAGGCCGTTGGCCTGGGCATCAAACTGGCCCCCGGCGCCAATGCGCTCGATACCGTCGAGGCGGTCAAGGCCGAAGTCGCCAAGCTGTCCAAGAACTTTCCCGCCGACATCAAGGTCGATTTCCCGGTCGACAATTCGACCTTCATCCGGCTCTCGGTCGAGCAGGTCGTGCACACGCTCGTCGAGGCGATCATCCTCGTCTTCATCGTCATGTTCGTGTTCCTGCAGAACTGGCGCGCGACCCTGATCCCGACGATCGCCGTTCCCGTCGTCCTTCTGGGCACTTTCGCGATCCTGCTGGCCGCGGGCTTCACGATCAACACGCTGACCCTGTTTGGCATGGTCCTCGCGATCGGCCTGCTGGTCGATGACGCGATCGTCGTGGTCGAGAACGTCGAGCGCCTGATCCAGGACGAAGGCCTGAGCCCCAAGGAAGCCGCCTACAAGTCGATGGAAGAGATCAGCGGCGCGCTGGTCGGGATCGGCCTGGTGCTGTCCGCGGTGTTCCTGCCGATGGCCTTCTTCGGCGGTTCGACCGGCGTGATCTTCCGCCAGTTTTCGATCACCATCGTCTCTTCGATGGTGCTCTCCGTCTTCGTTGCCCTGATCCTCACGCCGGCGCTCTGCGCGACGATCCTCAAGCCCTCGAAGCACGACCACGGCGAGCGCGGCGGCTTCTTCGGCTGGTTCAACAAGACCTTCGATCGCGGCCTCGACAAGTACGCTGGCGGGCTCAGGCGCATCGAACATCGCTGGGTGCGCTCGCTGGTGGTCTACGGACTGATCGTCGCCGGCATGGCGCTGCTGTTCATCCGCCTGCCAGGCGGCTTCCTGCCCGAAGAGGACCAGGGCATGATGTTCACCCAGGTGGCCCTGCCGCCCGGCTCGACCATGGAGGAGACCGAGCGCGCGGTCGAAACGATGCGCAAATACTATCTCGAGACCGAGAAGGCGAATGTCGCCGCGGTATTCTCGGTCAGCGGCTTCGGCTTCGTCGGCCAGAGCCAGAACGTGGCGATCGCCTTCGTCAAGCTGCGCCCCTGGGCCGAACGCGCCGGCGCGGACAACACCGCCTCTGCCGTCGCCGGCCGCGCCAATCAGCATTTCGCGGGCTACAACGTTGGCCAGATCATCGCCTTCGCCCCGCCCGCGGTGTCGGAGCTCGGAAACGCCAGCGGCTTCGACTTCCAGCTGAAGGACATGGGCAATCTGGGGCACGACAAGCTGATCGAAGCCCGCAACCAGTTGCTGGACATGGCCGCGCAGGACAAGCGCCTGGCCCAGGTCCGGCCGAACGGCATCGAGGACAACCCACAGGTCAAGCTCGAGATCGATCAGGTCGCAGCGGCGACGCTCGGTCTGTCGCAGGCCGATATCAACGCCACCGTCGCGGTCGCCATGGGTGGCAGCTACATCAACGACTTCATCGACCGGGGCCGGGTTAAACGCGTCTATGCGCAGTCCGACGCCGAGTTCCGCATCACCCCCGAGGCACTCGGCAACTATTTCGTTCGCGGCTCGGGCGGCGCGATGACGCCCTTCTCCTCCTTCGCCACGACAAAGTGGACCTATGGCCCCGCCCGGCTCGAGCGATACAATGGCGTATCCTCGGTGCAGATCGCCGGTTCGCCGGCTCCCGGGCTCAGCACCGGCACGGCCATGGCCGCTATGGAGGAACTGGCGGCAAAGCTCCCGCCTGGCATCGGTTTCGAATGGACGGGCATTTCCTACGAGGAGAAGCTTTCGGGCGGGCAGGCTCCCCTGCTCTATGCGCTGTCGCTGCTGATCGTATTCCTGTGCCTCGCGGCCCTCTACGAGAGCTGGTCGGTACCGATTGCGGTCCTGCTGGTCGTGCCACTCGGCGTGGTGGGCGCGATGATCGCGGCGACGCTCGCGGGTCTCAACAACGACATCTATCTTCAGGTCGGCCTGATCACCACGATCGGCGTCTCGGCGAAGAATGCGATCCTGATCGTCGAATTCGCCGAGGAGAAGATGCGTGCGGGCATGCCGGCTGCGCAAGCCGCGCTCGAAGCCGCAAAGCTGCGACTGCGGCCGATCCTGATGACCTCCTTCGCCTTCGTCTTCGGCGTGCTGCCACTGGCGCTTTCGAACGGTGCCGGTGCCGGCGGCCAGAACGCGATCGGGTGGGCGGTCGTCGGCGGCATGCTCTCCGCAACGATCCTCGCGATCTTCTTCGTCCCCCTGTTCTTCTTCGTCGTCAAACGCCTGTTCCGCCAGGATCGGTCCGAGGCCGAAGCGAGCGGGGCCGCGGCGACCACGCCCACCCACAGGAAGCCTGAGCCATGATGCCGATCCGCAACTTTCTGCTTGTGACGACGGCGCTCGCTCTGGCGGGCTGCAACCTCGCGCCGCGCTACGTCCGCCCTGCCCTGCCCGTCCCCGCCGAGACGCCGCAAGGTCCGGCCTATCGCCCCGCCGCCGACACGGGCGATGCGGCCGCGCTGGCAGACACGTCCTGGCAGGTCTTCTTCACCGAGCCGCGGCTGCGCGAGGTCATCGCACTGTCGCTGGCCAACAACCGCGATCTCCGGCTCGCCCTGGCCCGGGTCGAACAGGCCCGCGCGCAATACCGCGTACAACGTGCCGACATTTTCCCCAGCCTCAGCGCGACCGGCGGCGCGACCTATCAGAAGTCGCCGCTAGGCAACGTTCAGGGCGGCGGTGTGGGCGCGGGCGCCGGACGCTTCGACATCTATTCAGCGTCGGTCGGCGTATCGGCCTGGGAGATCGACCTGTTCGGCCGGGTGCGCAATCTGGCCAGGTCGGCGCAGGAGCAGTTCTTCGCGGTCGAGGAAAACCGCAAGGCGAGCCAGATCGCGCTTGTCGCCGAAGTCGCCACCGCCTGGCTGACCATGGCCGCCGACCAGGAACGGTTGCAGGTCGCGCGCAAGACCGAGGCCGCCTTCCGCCAGACGCTCGAACTGACCCAGGCGCGTTTC
>SECS01000097.1 GCA_004211435.1 Novosphingobium sp.
GAGGCGCTGGGGCTTTGCAAGCCCGGGCCGGTGTCCGAGACGGTGATGCGAAGGTTCTGGCCGATGAGTTGCGTGGTGATGGTGATCTCGGCGCCGCTTTCCTGCGCGCCGACCGCATATTTGATCGCGTTCTCGACCAAGGGCTGGAGCAGCAGCGAGGGCAGCAGCGCCGCCTCGGTCTGGGAATCGATGTTGAAGGTGGTGCGCAGCCGCTCCTCGAAACGCATCCGTTCGATGTCGAGGTAGAGCTTCAGGGTGTCGATTTCCTGCGCGACGGTGACGCGGCCGGTCGGCTCGGTGATCAGCGTGTAGCGCAGGAACGAGGACAGTCGGCTCAGCATCGCATTGGCCGGCTCGGTCTGCTTGAGCAGCACCAGGGTCGAGATCGAGTTCAGCGTGTTGAACAGGAAGTGCGGGTTGAGCTGGTAGCGCAGCATGGTCAACTGCGCGGAGGTCGCCTGGTTCTCGAGCCGGATCAGCTGGTCCTGCTGTTCCTCGATCTGCAGGTAGAAGTTGATCGCGTAGTAGAGCGCGGACCAGGCGCCGAGCAGGGTGAGGTCGAGATAGAACACGCCGATGAACAGCTGGGCGAAGCTCGCCTCGCTCTCGGCGCGGTAGAGCGAGATCACCCAGGCATCGATGAAGGCGTTGAGACCGACCGCCAAGGGGAGGACGATCATCGTCACGCCCCAGGTGATCAGCGGACGCTGCGTGATGAGCTGGCGGTAGATCACCGACAGCAGCAGCGAGATCGAGAAGCCGGTGATCGTGGCGATCAGCAGCAGGACGAGGAACGACGGCGGTTGGGCATTGGCCAGGCTCGACATGGCGCGCAGCAGCATCGCACCGGCCCAGCCGGCCGACTGCAGGCGCCAGAAGGCCTGATTCTTGTTGGCGAAGAACGGCGTCGGTCGAAAGGGCAGCACGGCCATGAACTTACTCTTACCGAAAAAACCCGCTTAGGCGAATCCCTGCTTGGAGAGACTTCTGCGGGGCTTTATCGTTCCCCGCCAAGGCTTGGTGCCGAGGTGGGGCTGCCGATGGTCGACGTGTTCATATCCTATTCGCGCAGCGACCAGGCCATGGTCGCGGTGCTGGCACGCGCGGTCGAGGCGGCGGGCTACAAGGTATGGTGGGACGCCGAACTGCCGCCGCACGAATCCTATGGCGACGTCATCACCGACAAGATCGCCCATGCCAAGGCGGCGATCGTCGTCTGGTCGCCGACCGCGGTGAAGAGCGAATGGGTCCGGGCCGAAGCCGACATGGCGCGCAACCAGCGCAAGCTGATCCAGACCGCGCTCGACCAGGTGGTGCCGCCTTTGCCGTTCAACCAGATCCAATACGCCGAGATCGGCGACTGGCAGGGCGAGGACGATCATCCCGGCTGGGCCAAGGTCAAGCTCAGCCTCGCCACGCTCTGCGGCGCGCGCGAAGGTGCGATGCCGCCGCTGGCGCGTCCGATACCACGCGTGCAGCCGCAGCCGGCGGCATCCCTGCCACAGAGCCGATCGCGCGGCGGGCTGATCGCGGGGATCGCCATAGGGGCTGTCGTGATCGCGCTGGCCGTGGCGGGAGGCGTGCTGCTCGGCCGCAGCGGTGGCGAGACCGCGGCGCCTGTCCCGACCGCAACGCTGGCCTCGACCGCGGCGGTCGCAGCGCCGCCGGTCCCTTCCGCGGCGCCGACATCGAGCGCGACGCCCGAATCAGGCTCCGTCTCCGACGGCGCCGAGGATGCGCCGCCACCCAACCCGGCCGACATGACCTTCGCCGATTCGAGCACGCGATTGCTCACCTCGGCCGAGATCGCGCCGCTGGGCCCGACGACGCTGCGCGTCGCGCGCAATGAGATCTATGCGCGCAAGGGACGGCGTTTCGCCGATCCGTGGCTGCGCGATTGGTTTGGCCGCTATGCGTGGTATCAGCCGCGCTTCGACACGGTCGAACTCAACGACATCGAGAAGCAGAACGTCGCACTGATCCAGCAGGCCGAGGGCCGCTACCAGTAGCCGGCCGGAAACGGGGAAGAGGCCGCATGGTCGACGTGTTCATTTCCTATTCGCGCAAGGACGAGGCGCTCGTCGCGGTTCTCGCGCGGGCGATGATCGCCGAGGGCTATGCGGTGTGGTGGGACGCCGAGCTTCCGCCGCACAAGTCCTATGGCGAGGTGATCACCGACAAGATCGCCGAAGCCAAGGCGACGGTGGTCGTCTGGTCGGCCGACGCGGTGAAGAGCGAATGGGTGCGGGCCGAGGCCGACATGGCGCGCAACCAGCACAAGCTGATCCAGACCGCGGTCGACGCGGCGATGCCGCCGCTGCCGTTCAACCAGATCCAGTTCGCCGAGATCGGCGACTGGCGCGGCGAGCCCGATCATCGAGGCTGGCGCAAGGTCAAGGCCAGCCTGAACGAGCTTTGCGGGCCGGGTTCGGACGAACGCCGGGCGACGCCGCTGCCCGGCACCCCGCCGCCGCGCCCGCCCTTGGCGGAAGCGCCCCCTTTCGCGCGCTGGCCGCTGTTGGCCGGGATCGGCGTCGCAGCGCTTGGTCTGGCCGCGGCTGGTGGAGCGCTGCTCGCGCCGCGCGATACGACTCCTGCGCCGGCTGTGCTCGCGCCAGCGCCCACTGCCGCGGCCGTCGCGGCGGATCCGAGCGCGACCCCCGTTCCCGAACCGCGTCCGACGATCACCGCGCATGTCGTGCCGAGTCCACAGGTTACGATCGCGCGGCCGCCGGTCATGCCGTCTGCGCTGCTCCCCGCGGCCGCCGCACCGACCCCGTCGGCCAGCGCCGCTCCCGCGCGCAAGGTAACCTGGCCGCGGCTGGTCTTCCCCGATTCGAGCCGGCGCCTGCTGACCGCCGAGGAGCTTGCGCCGCTGACCGCGCGCCAGCTCCGGATCGCGCTCAACGAAATGCCGGCGCGCCACGGCTTCCGCTTCAAGGATCCCGAGCTGCTGGCCTGGTTCAGCCAGTATCCCTGGTATGAACCGCGCGTAGATCAGGCGCGCGCCAATGTCATCGAGCAGCAGAACACCGTGCTGATCCGCCAGGCTCTGCGGGTGCGCGATGGGAACTGACGGCGCGCCGCCGGTCGTCGTCTACTGCGGCCACATGTTCAACGCCGGCAGCGCCGAGGAAACGGCGCTCGCCGCGCGGGTCGGCGGGGCGCTCGACGATCTCGGCGCCAGGGTTGGCTTCGGCCCGCTGGCCTGCGGTGCCGATATCCTCGTCGCCGAGGCGCTGCTCGCGCGCGGTGGCGAGCTCAACGTCGTGCTGCCCTTCGCCGAGGAAGATTTCGTCGCCGAATCGGTGCTCTGCGGCGGTGAGGCCTGGCTGCCGCGCTATCGTGCCTGCATCGATGCCGCCGCCTCGCTCCATTTCGCGACGCCGGGCGCCTATGTCGGTGACGACAACCAGTTCGCCTACAATACGCGCCTCGCCATGGGGCTAGCCGCGCTGTGCGCGCAGCAGACCGGCGGTGCGGCCGTGCAGGTGGCGGTGATCTCGGACACGTTCCGCTCGCTGTCGAAGACCGGGCTGGCGGGGACGCTCGCCGATATCGGCATGTGGCAGGCGCTCGGACGCGAGACCGTGACGATCCCTGCCGGCCCGGTGCCACGCGAGCTCGTGTTTCCCACCCATCCCCCGGTCGCGGGCGGTACCCGGCGCGAGATCCGCTCGATCCTCTTTGCCGACTACAAAGGCTTTTCGCGGCTCGGCGAGCGCGAACTGCCTCTGTTCATGGCGGAAGTCATGGGCCGGATCGGCGCAGTGCTGGCCGAGTTCGGCGATCACGTCGAGTTCCGCAACACCTGGGGCGATGCGATCTATGCGATCGTCGACGAGCCGCGCGTGGCGGCGCGGCTGGCGCTGGCCCTGCAGAAGCGGCTCGAAGGCCTGCCCGCGGTGCTGATCCCGTCGGGCGCCGAGGCAGGCATGCGCATCGGCGTTCACTACGGCCCGATCTGGCAGGGCACAGACCGCATCACGGGCAACCGCATCTGGTATGGTGGCGAGGTCAACCGTACGGCGCGGATCGAACCGGTGACGCCGGTCGGCGGCGTCTACTGCACCGAAAGTTTCGCCGCGGCGCTGCTGATCGACGATTGCGGCGATTGCCGGTTCACTTCGGTGGGACCGAGAGCGCTGCCCAAGGATGCGGGCGAGCTCGAGCTGTATCGGCTGGAGGGGATCTAATCCTCCCCAGAATGGGGAGGCGGACCGCCCGCGCAGCCGGTGGTGGAGGCGGTTCTCGGCAAGCGCAGGTTTGGTCGAGAGCCCGCTTCGTCAGCCCTGCGGGCTGCCACGTCCCGTGCCGGGGAGGGTTACCCCTTCTTCGCGGCCTCGATCGCTTCGGCCAGGCGGGCTTGACCCACGGCGCCCGAAAGCAACTGATCGCCGGCGATCCAGGCCGGCGTACCATTGAAGCCGAGCTGGCGCGCGAAATCGATGTTGCGCGCGAGTTCGGTCTCGATCCGCGGATCGGCAATCACCCGCTGCGCGCGCGCTAGGTCCAGCCCCGCCGCCTGAGCGGCCGCCTGGATCGTCTCGGGCCCCGGCTGGCCGGCAGCGAACATCGCGTGGTGGAAGGCCGCATACTTGCCCTGCTCGGCCGCGGCGAGCGCCATCTTGGCGGCGTCGGCGCTTCGCGGACTGAGGATCGGTAGGTCGCGCACGACCACGCGCAGCTCGGGATTGGCGGCGATCAGCTGCTCGACCTCGGCCACGCTCTGGCGGCAGAAGGAACAGGCGTAATCGGTGAACTCGACCAGCGTGACCTTGCCTTGCGGATTTCCCAGCACTGCGCCGGGGAACGGCGCATGAACCTGGTCGCGGATACCCGACAGTGCCTGGGCGTTCTCGCGCTTCTGCAGGTTCTGCATCGCCTCGGGCAGGATCTCGGGATGTTCGAGGATATATTCGCGAACGATCTTCTCGACCGCGGCGCGATCACCGGTCGGTACGGCCGTGCCGCGCCACAACCAGCCGACGAGCAGCCCGGCGCCGAGCGCGAGGAGGATGGCGACGACGGCGAGGACCGTCCGGTTGCGCGTGGAAGCTTGCGGCATGGGCCGGAGCTAGCGGCGTTTCCGGTTGCGTTCAATCTCGGCCCGCGCCTGCAGCGCGATATCCTGCGCACGCAGCCAGTCGGGCGTACCTTTGGGCAGCGCAGCTTCGGCAGCCTCGGCGCTGGCCAGCGCCTCGGGCATGCGCATCGACAGCACTTGCTGTTCGGCGCTGGCCAGGCGAGCGCGGGCATTGTCGCCATTGGCGGCATAGACCACACCAAGCTGATACCAGGCGAAGGGATTCTCACGATCGCGCGCCACCGCCGCCTTGAGCACGCGCTGCGCCTCCTGGAAGTTTTTCGAATCCTCGGTGGCGATCAGCGCGTGGCCAAAGGTCGTGGCGATCAGCGGCTGGTTGCCGGTCAGCTCGGTCGCGCGGCGCAGCGGGCCCAGCGCGTCGGTCGGGCGGCCCGATTCGAGCAGGATCTGGCCCTTGAGCTCGAGGAAATAGGGATCGTCGGGCGCCTGCTTGAGCAGGGCGTCGGCCTCGACCATCGCCTTGTCGACATGCGCGTCCTTGTGCCAGGCATAAGCCCGGGCATAGCGCGCGGGGACGGTGGTGTTGGTCTCGGGATAGACGCGCAGCGTATCCGCGGGCTCGGCAAGATAGCCGAACAGCTTGGCCTTGGCGCGCTGGAAGCGAGCCTCGATAGCCGGATCGCTGGGCTTGGCCCAGGCCGGATCCTTCTCGTAGACGTCCTGCAGCGTGGTGATGCGATCACCCGTCATCGGGTGGCTCGAATAGAACTCGCTGTCGGCGTTGCGCGAATAGCCATAGCGGAACTCGAGGTTCTGGAGCTTCTTGAAGAAGGCGACCGAGCCGCGGCCGCTGATCCCCGCGGTCGAGAGGAACTGCGCGCCGGCGGCGTCGGCGCTCGATTCCTGGCCGCGGCTGAAGGCGAGGTACTTGCCCATGGCCGCCTGCTGGCCGGCCATCAGCACGCCGATCGCGGCATCGCCGCCGCCGGCCGCCGCGGCGGCCGCGCCGAGCAGCAGCGACAGCAGGCTGATGCCGCTGGCCGCCTTGCCGCCGGCGTCGCTGATCACATGCCCGCCGACGACGTGGCCCAATTCGTGCGCGATCACGCCCTGGACCTCGTTGGCCGTATCGGCCGTATTGATCAGGCCGCTGTGCAGATAGACGACCTGCCCGCCGGCGACGAAGGCATTGACCGAGGGGTCGTTGACCAAAACCACGTCGACGTTCTTGGGATCGAGCCCGGAAGCCTTGACCAGCGGCGTCGACATGTCGCGCAGCAGCGCCTCGGTCTCGGCATCGCGCAGGATCGACTGGGCGGCGGCGGGCTGGGCGAGAAGCGTCGAGGCGGCCAGGGCCGCGATCAGGCCCCGTGCCCATCGGTGACGTGCGAGGCGATCGGTCCTTGCGAATGGGTGGCGCATGGCGGCGGGACTAGCCCGAGAAGCCCTGAACCGGGCGTGAAGCGGAAGCGGCATGGCGCTCTTCTAGCTCCGCCCCGGCGCTCGCACCACAGCCGATCGCTTGCCGTCGATTGACGGTTGCGACAGGATGAACGAGGAACGCGGCTTGTGACAATTGACGACAATAAACCCGGAACCCGGCATAAACGCGCGACATTCCGCATCTAGAAGCAAGGACAAGAGATCGCGGTGAGGTTTCCCCCTCCCTTCACAGTCATCGCGGTCTCCCCCTGATTCCAGAATGGACGGAGATTTGACATGACCCTCACCCGCAAGATCGCGCTGGGTATTTCGCTGACCGCCACGGCATTGGCCGGCGCGGCCTATGCCGAGCAGAGCGCCAGGCAGGATCGGCGCGACGCGCCGGTCACGCGCGCCGAAGCCCAGGCCAAGGCGCAGGAACACTTCGCCCGCATGGACGTCAACAAGGACGGCAAGGTCGATCAGGCCGATCGCGCGGCGCGTCGTGCTGCGATGTTCGACCGCATCGACACCGACAAGAACGGTCAGATCTCGCGCGCCGAATTCGATGGCGCCCACCAGCGTGGCCCCCAGGCTGCCGGCGCGCCCGGTGAGCGTGGTCCCGGCATGCGCGGCCATGGCGGACCCGGTCGTGGGCATTGGGGCCATCGTGGCGGCGGCCGCGCCGGCGGCTTCGGCCCTGGTGCCGATGCCGACAAGAATGGTGCGGTGACCCAGGCCGAATTCACCCAGGCCGCGCTGACGCGTTTCGATCGCACCGATGCCAACAAGGACGGCACGGTGACCAAGGAAGAGCGCCAGGCCGCCCGTCAGGCCCTACGTGATCAGGCGCGCGAGCAGTGGCAGAACCGCGCCGGTGCTCCCGCGACGCCCAAGGCCAACTGAAAACGGAGCGCGGTAGAACGTGACGATGACCGATACCGCGCCCATCCGGCTGCTGCTTGTCGATGACGAAGCAGCCTTGCGCGAACCCCTGGCCGAGTACCTCTCGCGCCAGGGGTTCGACGTCGCCCAGGCGGCCAGCGCTGCCGAGGCGCGCACCCATATCCGCGACGAGACACCCGATCTCGTCCTGCTCGACATCATGATGCCCGGCGAGGACGGCCTGTCGCTGTGCCGCCACCTGGTCGAGGCCAAGGCGATCCCGACGATCTTCCTCACCGCCCGCGGTGAGGCCACCGACCGCATCGTCGGGCTCGAGATCGGCGCCGACGACTATGTCGTGAAGCCGTTCGAGCCGCGCGAACTCGTCGCGCGTATCCGCTCGGTCCTGCGCCGCGCCGGCCGCGCCGCACAGCCGACCGACAACGAGCTGTTCGAATTCGAGGGTTGGAAGCTCGATCCGCTCAAGCGCCGGCTGATCGATACCGAGGGCGCGATCGTCGCCATTTCCTCGGTCGAGTTCCGCCTGCTGATGGCCTTCCTCGAACATCCGCGCCAGGTGCTCGACCGCGACCGCCTGCTCGACATGGTCCAGGGCCGCGAGGCGCACCTGTTCGACCGTGCTGTCGACAATCAGGTCAGTCGCCTGCGCCGCAAGATCGAACTGGACAGCCGCAATCCGCAGCTCATCCAGACCGTATGGGGTGGCGGCTACATGTTCGCGGCCGACGTGAAACGCACCGCCGCGTGATCCGTCGCCTGCTTCCGCGCAGCCTGATGGGGCAGATGATGCTCGCGGTGGCCGTCGCGCTCCTCGCGGCGCAGACCATCGGTGCAGTGCTCGCCTATCGCGCGGGAGCCGAACGTCGCGAGGCCGCGCTGCTCCATTCGGCCGCCTTCCGCCTGCTGATGACCGCGCGTGACGACGATCAGGATCGTCGCGAGGAGCGCCGGCCGCGCGAGCGGGACGCCGACGCTCGACGCGAGCGCGGTCCCGACGGGGGGCCGCGGCGGGACGGCGGCGGCGGCTTCCGCCTCGAACGCCGCGCCGCCGCGCCGCTGCAGGTCGGCGACAAGACCGATGCCGAGGCTGCGCGCGAACTGCGCCGGATTCTTGCCGACCAGGATTTCGCTGCCGCCGACGTGGTCGTGCTGCGCCGTGAGATCGCGCGCGACGAGATCACCCGCCGTCGTATCGATCGCCAGCAGCGCATGCTCGCCGCACAGCATGAGCAGAGCCCCACCCAGGTGGTCCTCGCCGCGGTGCAGATGCCCGATCGCAGTGGCTGGGTGGTCGCCCGCGCCGTCGTGCCACCGGGCGAGCGCGCGATCGTGATGTCGCTGCTGCTCCAGACGCTGTTCATCTACATCGTCCTCGTCGGGGCGATCGCGCTGATCCTGCGGCGGATCACCCGGCCGCTGGCCGAGCTTACCGAGCGGCTCGAACGTTTCGCCGAGACACGCAGCCCCGAAGGCCAGATCGCGCCGCAGGGCCCCGGCGACGTGCGCCGGCTGATCGTCGCGCACAATGCCATGGAAGCGCGCATCGCCGCGCTGCTCGACGAGAAGGACGTGATGCTCGGCGCGATCGGCCACGATCTCAAGACGCCGCTCGCGGCTTTGCGCGTGCGCATCGAATCGGTCGAGGACGATGCCGAACGTGCCAAGATGGCCGCGACGATCGAGGACATCACTCGTTCGCTCGACGACATTCTCTCGCTCGCCCGCGTCGGCCGACCGAGCGATCCGCTCGAGAAGTCGGAAATTTCGGCGCTCGTTGCTTCGGTGGTCGAGGAATACGAGGACATGGGTGAGCCGGTCGAGCTGCTCGACACGCAGCGCGTGGTCCTGCCCTTGCGTGCGACCTGGCTCCGCCGGGGCTTGCGCAACCTGATCGACAACGCCTTGCGCTATGGCCAGCGCGCGCGGGTCTCGCTGGTGCGCGAGACGCGCCAGGTGGTGATCTGGATCGAGGACGACGGCCCGGGCATCGCCGAGGCCGATCTCGAGCGGATGCTCGAACCCTTCTCGCGCGGGGATCCCTCGCGCAACAGCTCTACCGGCGGTGCCGGCCTCGGCCTCACGCTCGCGCGCGCGATCGCCGAGCAGCACGGCGGCGCGCTGACCCTGGCCAACCGCCGGGGGGCCGATGGCCAGGTGATGGGTCTCGTCGCGACCTTGAGCCTGCCGCTCACCTGAACCGCGCGAACTCCGACGAGATCGCGGTCTCGCGCTTGTCGCGCAGCAGTCCGCAATTCCGCACGCGTTCGATCGTGCGCTCGAGCTCGAGCGCACCGGGCTTGCCGGCGAAGCGCGGGCGCAGGTCGCGGGCGAACTCGTCGGCGCGTTCGGCCGAGCAGAAGCGCGCGAGGAACTGCGGCAGCTTCGAGGCGAAGAAGATCCCGTTGCTGCCCGAGGTCAGCGCGTCGAGGTGCGCGCGCAGATAGGCATAGCCGATCTCGCGCGTCTGGCCGGTCAGCAGCACGCCGCGCAGCATGTCGTGCTTCTCGCTGGCGCGCAGGCGCCTGTCCGACAGGCCGTTGAGCAGCCAGTTGGCGACGTCCTTCGAACCGCTGTTGGCGGCGGCGGCCAGCGCGACCGGGCGGAACGCCGGGTCTTCCGAGGCAAGCGCCTTGTCGATCAGCACCTTCGCGGCCGAAATCTTGCCTTGGGCCACGTTCATCTCGAAGCCGATGCCATACCAGGCGCGATCGAGCGCCTTGTCGTCGCCGGCGAGGAAGGCGCGCGTCGCCGCGGCAATGCGGCTGCGCAGCGCCTTGTCGCGGCCGGCGCCGGCCAGTCGTGCGACGATCTGTACGCGCCGCTGTGCGCGCTCGGGCGCTTCGGCGGCATAGGCGCCGGCGCGCGGATCGAAGCCATACTGCGTCAGCAGCGGGCGATAGAGCCGCTCGACGAGCCGGCGCAGACCGCGCCGCCCGCGATCGTCGATCAGGCCCATCGCTGCGAGATCGCCCAGCGCGTCGGTTGCGGTGTCGCTCGCATAGGTGTCGGGGTGATGGACCAGCCTCTCGGCCAGAGTGGCGAGCCGCGTGGCGTTGCCGCGGCCGGCGAGCACGCTGGCCTGGAGCGAATCGGCGAGTGCCTGGGCCTCGCCGCCGCTCAGCCCTTCGGCGCCGGCGATCAGCGCATCCCAGTCGGCCGCGGGCAGTTCGAAGCGGTAATAGCCGGTGCCTCCGGCATTGGGCACGAGCGGGCCGTTGCCAGTCGGCAGGCTGACCGCGTTGTTTTCCTCGGTCAGCAGGCTGCAGCTGCGCGCCTCGCCGCGGCGCAGGCACAGCGGCACGCCCCAGCGCGTTGCCGGGGGCGTGCTCCCGAGCGCGGCATAGCGGCTCTGGCGGACGCTGTAGCCGCCTTCGGACGTGCGGCTGAAGGTCAGGAGCGGCACGCCCTGCTGGTCGACGAAGCTCTGCATCGCGGGAATGATGCGCGGATCGTGCGCGGCCTCGGCCATGGCCTTGAAGAAGTCGGTGCTGGTGGCATTGCCATAGCGGTGCGCGGCCATGTAGCGGCGCACGCCGTCGCGGAACTTGGCGTCGCCCATAAAGGCGGCGATCATCGCCACGACGTGCCCGCCCTTGCCGTAGGTGATCGAATCGAAGGCGGAATCGATCTCGCCGTTGGTGGCGATCGGCTGGTGGATCGGCCGGCCGGCGACCAGCGCGTCGGTGTCCATCGCCGCGAAGCCCTCGGCCAGCGCGCCGGCGCCGATGTTGAGATCGGGGCGCCAGGCCTCGCCGATGCGATAGCCCATCCAGTTGGCGAAGCTCTCGTTGAGCCAGATGTCGTCCCACCAGGTCGGGGTGACGAGATCGCCGAACCACTGGTGCGCGAGCTCGTGCGCGACGACCATGCCGAACTGGCGCTTCTGCGGCGTCGGCGCGTCACGGTCCATGATGAGGATCGGATCGCCGTAGAGATCGGCGCCCGCGTTCTCCATCGCGCCCGGCATGATCGGCGAGGTGATCTGGTCGAGCTTGGGATAGGGGAAGCCGTCGGCGAAATAGTCCTCGAGCAGCGCGACGATCTCTTTCGAGCCCTGGAGCGCGAAGTCGAGCTTTTCTGCGTTCTGCTTGGTCGAGACGATCCGCAGCGGCAGAGGTTTCGCGCGCTGGGGCGTTGGCGCGACCTCGCCGGCGAGCGTCTCGAATGGACCCACCATCATGGCCACCAGATAGGTCGGCAGCGGCAGGGTCCGCGCGAAGCGATGAACCTCGAGCCCGTTCTCCTGCTTGCTACCCGTTTCGGGCGCATTGCTCACCGCCTTGAGGCCCGGCGGCGTGCGCAGGGTGACGGTGAACGAGGTCTTGAACGAGGGCTGGTCGAAACCGGGGAAGGCGGCGCGCGCGTCGATCGACTGGAACTGGCTCCACAGGTGCCAGACGCCGCCGACGTTCACGCGGAACAGGCCGGCGGGACCCTCCTGGAACTTGGCGTCGTAGTCGAAGGTCAGGATGACCGGCCCCGCGGGCAAGGTCTCGGCAAAGGTCAGCGCGGCGACGCCGGTGTCGTCGAGCTGCTTCCAGGTGCCGGGAATCGTCCGGTTGCCGACACGCGCCGTGGCGCTGCGCATGGTGAGGTCGCGGCCGTGCAGATGGATCGTGGCGCTGGGACGCTTGAGCAGCGCGTCGATCTCGACCTTGCCCGAGAAACCCTCCCTGGCGGGATCGAGGGTCAGGTCGAGGCGGTAGTCCTGGGGTTGCACCGCATCTGTGAGCTGGCCCTTGGGGTAGGGCGCGGACTCGGTCGGAGCGGGAGCTTGGGCGAGAACTTGCGCCGGAACGGTGGCCAGCAGCGAGGCCAGAAGAATGCGGATCATCGCCCCAGCTTAGCGCGGTGATTGGCAAAATCCATGCGTCATCGCCGCCGCCTTGCCGTCAGCGCAGCAGCCCGCCCAGCAACCCCCGCGCGAACCGCCCGAGCGCGCCGCTGCCCAGCACCGCGCCGACCGCGGCGGTCGCGGCCGAGGCCATCGGCGAAGCGCTCGACTTCTTGCCGCTCATCGAGCGCGCGACCATCGTTCCGGCCGAAGCCGCGGCGGCGCCGAGCGCAGCCTTGCCCGCTTTCTCCCACAGCGAGGGCGACTGGCGCGGTTGCGCGCGCTGCGCGTCCTCGCCCTTCTCCTCGACGACCTGCGCTGCGGCGACGGCGTCCTGCGCCTTGCGTTCCAGCACTTCGGCGGCGCTGTCGCGATCGACCGCGGTGTCGTACTTGCCCTCGCAGGGGCTGATCGACTGGACGATCGCGCGCTCCTTATCGGTCACTGGGCCGAGCCGCGAACGCGGCGGCGCCACGAGGGTGCGCTGGACCACCGAGGGGCTGCCGTCGTCCTGCAGGGTCGAGACCAGCGCCTCGCCGACCTTCAGTTCGGTGATCGCCTGGGCGACATTCAGATCGGGATTGATGCGGAAGGTCTCGGCCGCGGCCTTGATCGCGCGCTGGTCGCGCGGGGTGAACGCGCGCAGCGCGTGCTGGACGCGGTTGCCGAGCTGGCCGGCGATCTTCTCGGGAATGTCGATCGGGTTCTGCGTGATGAAATAGACGCCCACGCCCTTCGAGCGGACCAGGCGCACGACCTGCTCGACCTTGTCCATCAGCGCGTCGGGCGCGTCCTCGAACAGCAGATGCGCCTCGTCGAAGAAGAACACGAGCTTGGGCTTGTCGGGATCGCCGACCTCGGGCAGCGCCTCGAACAGCTCGGACAGCAGCCACAGCAGGAAGGTGGCGTAGAGCTTGGGGCTCTGCATCAGCTTGTTGGCGGCGAGGATGTTGACGTAGCCGCGGCCTTGGTCGTCGGCGCGCAGGAAATCGGCGATCTCGAAGGCGGGTTCGCCGAAGAACGAGGCCGCGCCCTGGCTCTCGAACGAGAGCAGCTGGCGCTGGATCGTGCCGACCGAGGCCTTGGTGACGTTGCCGTACTTGGTCGCCAGCGCGCTCGCATTCTCGGCGGTCGCGGCGAGCACGGCCTGGAGATCCTCGAGGTCGAGCAGTAGCCAGCCGTTGTCGTCGGCATAGCGGAATGCGACGTTGAGCACGCCCTCCTGCGTCTCGTTGAGCCCCAGCAGCCGCGCCAGCAGCAGCGGCCCCATCTCGGAGATCGTCGTGCGGATCGGGTGGCCCTGCTCGCCGTAGAGATCCCAGTAGATCGCCGGATTGTCGCTGTAGGCGTAACCCTCGATGCCGATCTCCTTGGCCCGCGCCTCAAGGATCGCGGCGTTCTTGAACTGCGGGCTGCCGGCCATGGCCACACCCGAGAGATCGCCCTTCACGTCGGCCAGGAACACGGGCACGCCCGCGGCGGAGAACTGCTCGGCGATGGTTTGCAGGGTCACGGTCTTGCCCGTGCCGGTGGCGCCGGCGATCAGGCCGTGGCGGTTCGCCCGCCCCAGATGGAGCACCTGCCGCTCGCCGTTCGCACCCAGGCCGACGTAGATCTCGCTCATCCGCTGCTCCATCCGATTTGTGGTGTGGGTGATACCGGGCGGAACCGACGCGTGCGAGAGGCTTTTTGCAACCGCGACGATCCGTGGCTAGAGGCGGCCCGGCATGGCGGAACCCTTCATCCTGCTCGACGATGCCCGCAGCACGGGCGCGAGCGACGCGCGGCTCTATCGCGCGCCGGTCGAGCGGGTCGTTGCGCGGCGGCCCGAAGAGGTCGCCCCGGCGCTCGCGCGGATCGCGGAACTCCACTCGGCAGGCCACGAACTCGCCGGCTATCTCGCCTACGAAGCCGGGCTCGCGCTCGAGCCGCGGCTGATGCCGCTCGCGGCCGAGCGTGCGGGCGCGGCGGGGCCGCTCGTCTGGTTCGGCGCCTTCGCGGGCTACGAGACGATTGCCGCCGCCGACATGCCGCAATGGCTGGCAGCCCATGCCGCCGGGCCGGGCACGATCGGTCCGGTCGAGCCACAGACGAGCTTCGGCAGCTACGAACGCGCTTTCGCGACCCTGCAGGCGGCGATCCAGGCCGGCGACATCTACCAGGCGAACCAGACCTTCCGGCTGGCCGCGTCCTGGTCGGGCGATCCGCTGGCGCTCTACGCGGCGATCCGCCCGGCCGCCGCCGCGGGCTATGGCGGGCTGGTCTTCGACGGCGCGCACTGGCTGCTCAGCTTCTCACCCGAGCTGTTCTTCGCGCTCAAGGACGGCGCGGCGACGGTGAAGCCGATGAAGGGCACGCGCCCGCGCGGCCGCACGGCGCGCGGCTGCTGCCGGGCAAAGGCGCGGTCGACATGATCCGCGCGCTGTTCCCTTGCGGCTCGATCACCGGCGCGCCGAAAATCCGGGCGATGGAACTGATACATCAGGTCGAGCGTGATGCCCGCGGCGCATATTGCGGATCTATCGGCAGAATCGATGCCTCTGGCGATAGCGCGTTCAATGTGGCAATCCGCACTCTGCGTCTGACCCCCGGGGAGAACGGGGGCCGTGCGGTGCTAGGGGTGGGCTCGGCGATCGTCGCCGATTCCGATGCGCCGGGCGAATGGCGAGAGTGCCTGGTCAAAGGGGGTTTCGTGCGAGAATCTGCCGAGAGTTTCGATCTGATCGAGACCATGGCCTTCACGCCCGACGACGGCATACCGCTGCTCGAGCTCCATCTCGAACGGATGAAGGCCAGCGCCACCGAGCTCGGTTTCGTCTTTGATCGCCACGCCGTGCGCAATGCGATCCAGGCGCTCTGCTTCGAGGCCGATCAGCCCTCGAAGCTGCGGCTGGTCGTGGCCAAGAGCGGTTCGTTCAGCCTCGAACTCGCCGACCTGCCGCCGCCTTTGCCCGATCCCGCGCCCTGCGCGGTGTTCCGCCTGCCCGTCGATCCCGGCGACTGGCGGCTGCGTCACAAGAACTCGGACCGCGGTTTCTACGAGATCGGCCTCACCGCCGCCCGCCGGGAAGGCGCCGAGGAGGCGCTGTTCCTGCGCAGCGACGGGCTCGTCACCGAGGGTTGTTTCACCACGATCTTCGTCGAGCGCGACGGCAAGCTGCTGACCCCGCCGCTCGGCCTGGGCCTGCTGCCGGGCGTGCTGCGCCGCAAGCTGATCGAGGACGGTCGCGCCGAAGAGGCCGAGCTGACCCTGGCGGACCTCGGCCCCGGCTTCCTGATCGGCAATGCCCTGCGCGGGCTGATGCCGGCCAGACTTCTGCCATGACCCAGACCTCTATCGCGCTGTCGCGCATCGCCCCTTCGCAGACCACGGCCATGACCGACCGCGCGATCGCGCTCAAGGCGCAGGGGCGCGACATCATTTCGCTGTCGGTCGGCGAGCCCGACTTCGCCACGCCCGCGCACGTCATCGCCGCGGCCAAGATTGCGATGGATGCCGGCGACACCAAGTACACCGCGGTCGGCGGCACCGCGCGGATGAAGGCGGCGGCGGCGCTGCATTTCGCGCGCGATCTCGGCATCGCGGTCCCGACGTCGCAGGTGACGATCAGCGCGGGCGGCAAGCAAGCGATCTTCCACGCGCTGCTGGCGACGCTCGATCCCGGCGACGAAGTGCTGATCCCGGCGCCGTGGTGGGTCTCCTATCCCGAGATCGTCCGCTTCGCCGGTGGCGAAGTGGTCAAGCTGCCGACCGATGCCGCGGGCGGCTTCCGCATCACGGCCGCGCAGCTCGAGGCGGCGATCACGCCGCACTCGCGCTGGCTGCTGCTCAACAGTCCGGGCAATCCCACGGGCGCGACCTATCCCGCTGAGGAACTGCAGGCGATCGGCGAAGTCCTGCGCCGTCACCCGCAGGTGCTGGTGATGAGCGACGATATCTATGCTCCGATCCGCTACGGCGACGGCGCCCACGCGACGCTCGCGGTCGAATGTCCCGACCTCGCGGACCACGTGCTGACGGTATCGGGGGTGTCGAAGAGCCACGCGATGACCGGCTTCCGCATCGGTGTCGCGGCCGGTCCGGCCTGGCTGATCCAGGCGATGGAAAAGCTGCAGTCGCACTCGTCGGGCAACCCTGCTTCGGTGAGCCAGGCCGCGGCGGTCGCGGCTTTCGAAGGGCCGCAGGATTTCCTGCTCGACTGGCGCGAACGCTTCCGCGCGCGGCGCGACCTGGTGGTTGGCGCGGTCAACGCGATCCCGGGCCTGTCGGCCCCCGTGCCCGACGGCGCCTTCTACTGCATGGTCGACGCCGCGCCGCTGATGACGCGGTTCGGGGACGACGAGAAGCTCGCCTTCCACCTGCTCGATCACGGCGTCGCGATCGTCGCGGCCTCGGCCTTCGGGGGGGCGGACGGCTTCCGCATCAGCTTCGCGGCGGACGACGCCACACTGGCTGAGGCGATGCGTCGCATCGCCAAGGCTGTGGCGTGACTTTCAGTTCACGCGAAGCCGCGAAGACGCAAAGAAGACCCGCTGGCGGCGCAGCCGCTCTCTCCTGCCTCAAGTTCAGAAAGACGATCGAAGCCTGCAGCGCAGCGCGACCTCTTCGCGCCTTCGCGGCTTCGCGTGAAACCCTATGAACATACCCATTCTCTTCGAAGACGGCGAATCCCTGGTCATCGACAAGCCCGCGGGCCTGCCGCTCGACCAGCCGCGCGCCGGCGGGCGCAGCCTCGAGGATTACCTCGACGACCTGCGCTTCGGCTTCCAGCGCCAGCCGTTGCCCGTGCACCGGCTCGACCAGGACACCTCGGGCTGCCTGCTGCTCGCGCGCAATCCCAAGGCGCACAAGCGCTTCTCCGCGGCCTTCGAGGCGCGGCTGGTCGAGAAGCGCTATGTCGCAATCGTCGCGGGCCTGCTCGAGGCCGACGAGGGCACGATCGAGCTGGCGCTGTCGAAGATCTCGAGTGCCGAGAAGGGCTGGCGGATGATCCCGGCCAAGAAGGGCAAGCCGGCGATCACCCATTGGCGCAAGCTCATGGTCGCGGGCGGGCTGTCGCTCGTCGAGTTCCGTCCCGAGACCGGCCGCACCCACCAGATCCGCGTCCACGCCGCCTCCGGCCTCGGCGTGCCGCTGCTCGGCGATCCGGTCTACGGCACGGCAGGCGGTGCGGGTCGCACGATGCTCCACGG
>SECS01000233.1 GCA_004211435.1 Novosphingobium sp.
GTTACCGTAAAGCTCGCTTCTGCTGTACAGTTTGGCGTTGTGCCGCTTTGTACATAAACGAAGATAGTCTGGCTTGTCGTTACCGTATCATTTGCGCTAAGCATTGTGCCTGTTCCGCCTGCATTAGTGTAATAGTTACCCGCTGCAAGTGCAGGAAGCACATAACTGTTGCATGCTGTCTGGTCGCCAGGTGTTGTAGCTACCGGCGTAGGGATAGTCACTGTAAAGACGTTTTCGTCAAAACATGTACCTACTCCTGCAAGGTATACATAGATCTGTTGTGTAGACGAGATTACATCTCCTGCGCTAAGCGCTGTTCCTGTTCCGCCGGCACCCGTAAAGTAGTTTCCGGAAATTAGAGCAGGAAGCGTATATGTACCGCACGCTGTTACATCTGCCGGAGCATCTGCCACCGGAGTAGGAACAATTGTTACAGTAAAGCTTTCTTCGTCTGTACAATTTGGTGTTGTAGCCGTCTCTGCGTAGATATAGATAATCTGCGTAGAAGTAACTGCATCACCTTCATTAAGCATAGTACCGGTTCCACCTGTACCTGTCCAGTAGTTACCTACAGCTAAAGCAGGTAATGTATAGGTGTTACATGCCGTAACGTCATCAATATCTACAACAACCGGAGTTGGGTTGATGGTTACTATGAAAGTATTCTCATCTGTACAATCTGGCGTTGCTGCATTGCTTGCATATACATAAATGGTTTGTGTAGATGTAATAGCCGTACCAGTAGTAAGCAATGTACCCTGTCCATTTGGCTCAGTATAATATGCATTATCTGCACTAAGTGCCGGTAGTTCGTAGCTATCGCACGCTGTAACATCTACAGGCTGATCTGCGATTGGTCCCGGATTGATGGTTACCACAAAACTTTCCTCGTCGAAACAATTGTCCGGCGCGGTTCCATTTGATGCATACACATATATAGTTTGTGTAACAGTAATGTCGTCACCAGCGTTAAGCATAGTTCCAAGTCCGCCCGGTTGTGTATAATAGTTACCCACCGTTAAAGCAGGAAGCTCATAAACCGCACATTCCTGTTGGTCGCCCGGTGTAACAACTACTGGAGTTGGAACAATCGTTACCGTGAATACATTTTCTGAAACGCAGTTTGGCGTAGTGCCCGACTGTGCGTATACATAAATATCCTGAGTAGTTGTAATTACAGTATCAGCTGCAAGCGCAGTTCCTGTTCCACCTGTACCTGTATAATAAGCACCGGCAGCAAGAGCAGGAAGTGTATAGCTATCGCAAGCAGTTACATCTACAGGATCATCAATAACCGGCGTAGGTACAATTGTAACCACTGTACTTGCAGTGCTGGTACAACCAGTGCCACCAACAGTAGCAGTATATGTTCCGCCTTCAGTTACCGTAATCGTAGAACCTGTATCAGGCAGCGTAGTAGTACCATTTGTCCATACTATAGGGAATGTACTAAAGTCCGGTTGCGTTGATGTCAGGGTTATAGTTCCCGTTGTACCCTCACAAAGACTAAAGTCTGGCGTGATTGTAAATACCGGAGACGTATTTGTAAGTATCAGGTCGAATGATTTAGTGATAGCGCAATCTGCACCATTTTCAAATATCCTAACCCAGATGGTCTGCGATGTTCCTGTCGTGTAGCTTTCAGGAAGATTATCTGTACCTCCCGCAATAGCGGCAGCCTCAGAAGTATAGAATAAGAATGAATATTCCGCAGGATCCAGTATCTCATAGATATCCGTCAAACTTTCCGTAAGGTCGAATGTTACATCGCCTGATGTAGAACAAGCAGTAAGATCAAGTGGATCTTCAACCACAATCTCTTCAGCTATACTAAGAAGCACTGCGCTTTCTTTTACAATTTCTTCACCATTACAGTTTGTATATGTAGCACGTGCTGTCATTGTAACGTCATCAGTAACACAAACGTTAATTTGAGTATCAGCACTGTAGAAAGCATCTCCCTGGTACCATGCAAATTCAACATTTGCAGTTCCGTTTGGAGTAAACCTCCATGCTTCAGGTGTAAGAGCTGTCCATGCACCGGTATTTCTTCCCGGTGGCGCGTAAGCCTGTGTACCTGCTTCATTTTGGATACCTACAACACCTCCGCCATTCCAGGTTCCAACACATGGCACCCTTCTTTGTACATATACTTCAATAACGTTAGATACCTCGTAAATTACGATTTGAGAAGTTTGTGCTCCAACAACCGGGTCGTTGTTACAGTTAGATCCCCATGTTGCAACTTCATTAAAGCTTACAACTAATGCCCTACAAGGGTAAGTACCTAATACCTGATAGTTGATGTCCGGATTAGCAAATGCATTATCAATACTTGGATCGATATCCTGGAAAACACCATAAATAGCATTTTTAACAGGGAAGTTCACATTTGGAATCTGTAACCCGTTAAGGTTGTAAGGACAGAATCCTGGTGAAGTATATTGGTCAAACGTCAACATACCGTTAGATCCAACCTGTGCACTGTCATACACCTCTCCAAAGAAACAGAAATCAAACGGAAGATCAATTACCGGAGACCAAACGTCATCCGTATTCACACTCGTTTGTGTTCCGCCTGTAGAAGGGAATGGAGGGTTGTAGTCTATAGATTCTACCTCATAAGATGTTGTCGCACCTGTCTGGAAGTAGTTTGCTGTAAGCTCAATACAGTTTGGCTCGTCAAAGCAAAGTACATATTCTTCTCCCGGAGCAACTGGCTCAAGGTCAAGATCGAATACTGTTACGTTAGCACATCCCGGCGGATTGAATATTGAGTAAGCGTAAGGACCAGACCAAAAACTAACATCGTCCGGACCGCAAATTGCTCTTACATAGTACTCGTAGAAAACAGATTGTGAAACACCATCAATCTGAACGCTTGGTGTACCTGTCACAATTTGAGAACCTGCAGGCGTGTTGCCCGGTGCAGGAGCTGTAGCAAGCTGCGTTACAACTTCCCACTGCGTTTCTGTAGCGCCCGGAGTCCATGATAACATAACAGAATCTGTATCTACACCTTCTGAAATACCATTAGTAGGTTGCGGACATGTAATAGGAGTACAAACCGGCATACCTGTGTATAGGATAGTGTTTGCAGCACCAGTTCCCGGAGCTTTAGTATAAATGGTAGTATTATAAGTATCTACAATAGAAACTCCTACCTCACCCGGGAAAGAACCTCCCGCGTTCCAGAATAAATCGAAAGGAACACCAGGACATAATCCAACAGTTACCGTAAGTGGTCCGTTTCCTGTAGGAAGCGTAAGCGTACCCACAATAATTCCATTTTGTCTTACTGACATTGTGTTACCATTCCAGCCGTCGCCAAAGCTATCCGTTAGGATAAAGCTATA
>SECS01000098.1 GCA_004211435.1 Novosphingobium sp.
AGCCGCGTCCCCCAGCTCGCCGCGCTCCTCGACGCCGCCCCGAAAAAGTCTCTTAATTCAACGGTTTCAGCGCTTCCTGCCGAGGGCCAGGGCCCCGCCGGCCTCCCCCTGGCCTCGTTCCGCCAGACCAGCCAGTTCGGCCTGCGCCTCCATCCGGTGCTCGGATTGTTGAGGAATCACAAGGGCATAGACCTCGCCGCGCCGATCGGCACGCCGATCCGCGCCACCGCCGGCGGCACCGTCTCCCGCGCCGCCTGGGCCGGCGGCTACGGCCTCATGGTCGAGCTAAGCCACGGGAATCGCACCGAAACCCGCTACGGCCACATGTCGCGCCTGGCCGTCATGCCGGGCGAGAAGGTCGCGAAGGACAGCATCATCGGCTATGTCGGCTCGACCGGCCGCTCGACCGGCCCGCACCTCCATTACGAGGTCCTGATCGACGGTCGCGCCGTCGATCCGCTTGCCTTTAAGCCTTGATCTAACGCGAGAATTTCACGATCTGCACGACCGGCCCGCCGACGTTGCCGGGCTCCGGTCGGAACGTCGCGACCAGTGTCCCCCGCGCGATCAGCTCCCGATAGGCCGCCGCCTCGACCGGAAAAGCCCGGCTTTCCGCGGCATACCGATCCGCCTGGGTGAGGATCGCATAGTCGGCCGCGCAGGATTCCCGCTTGTCCGCCGCCACCGTGCCGTAGTCGATATTCGTCCGCGTCCCGCGCCCGGACTGGACCGTCGAGAGCTGGATCTTGCCGCCCAGCGTGGCCCGCGCGTCGATGCAACCGACGGAGCCGAAAGGAAAAAGAAACCGCCACGGGCGCGGCAGCAGGTCGAAGGCGAAATGCTCGAGCAGCACCGTCGAGCCCGGCGCGACGTGGGCTTCGGCCCATCGCGAGGCGAACTGGCGCGTATCGTCGAGCCGTGACCGCGTGTCAGCCTGGGCCCGCAGCGCCGGCGGCACGAGAAGCGCCAGCCCGACGACCGCGATCGCACCACGGGCGAGGGGCCGAGGCAGCCGGGCCGTGCGGCCGACGATGTCGCGAAAGGCAACCGCGGCGGCGATCGCCAGCAGCGGCATCAGCGAGAGTACCCAGCGCTCCCAGACGAGGTTCTGCACGCAGAGCACGAGCGCGAAGCCGATGACGACGGGCAGCACCACCGCGGCGGCCTCGCGCCGCCGCACCATGATCGTGAGACCCCAGCCGGCGAAGGCCAGGCCCAGGCTGCCGAGCCCTGTGGCGAGGGGACCGGTGAGATACCACCAGGCATTCTTCCACGGCGTGCCGCCGGTCGCCCCAAGGTGGTGGATCTGGGCCTCGCCGTGCATGTTGCGCAGCGCGGTCTGATGATCGAGCAGCAGGTAGGGTGAGATCAGGAACAGGAAGACGAGCGCCAGGACGCCGCATAGGGCGAGCCGGATCAGGCCGCGCAGGCGCTCGGCCGGGTGGGCGACGCCCCGCGCCACCACCGCCCCGATCACCGCCAGGGCAGTGAGGGCATAAGGCCATTTGGTCGCCATAGCGGCGCCCAGCCAGAGCGCGGCGAGCACGTAGTCGCGCCAACGGTCGTGGCGCAGGATCCGCAGCGCTGCGAGCATGCCGAGCAGCATGAAGAAGCAAGCCATCATGTCGGAGCGGATGATCTGCGACCAGGTCACATGCACCGGATTGATCGCCAGCAAGGCCGCGGCGGCGAGCGCGGTGTTCCGATCGAACAACTCGAGCGTCAGTCGATAGGCGAGGTAGATCGTCGCCACCGCGAAAACCACCATGGCAACGCGACCGGGCAGTAGAACCCAGCTCGGATCGGCGTAGAGCGCGTCGGCGAAGGCTTCGATCGTCGGAAAACGGCCGAACAGGTGGCCTAAGCCAAAGATGGCGATGGTCAGTGCCGCGAGGACGTACATCGTCGTAGTCGCGGGATGTCCGAACCAGCCGGGGTTGAGCGTCGGCCCGCTGAGCATCTTGATCGCGCCGAGCTCGAAGGTCAGCTCGTCGGGATCGTTGAGCGCCGGGAGCCCGAAGGCGACGCTGTACAAGCGGATCGCGAGCGCGATGGCCAGAATGCCAAGCAGCGCGAGCTTCGCGACCATGTGCGGCGACCTCACCGCTTTCGCGGGACTATGCGAGGTCGTAGCCGTGCTCACGCGGGGGCCTTAGCCAGCGGTGCGGTCTCCTGCAACACGATTGATCCCAGCTGGTCCCCGCGCGCTGGACACCGCCGATGATGCCACCTAGCAAGTCCGTTCACCGCGGCGCTAACCGCCGGCCGATATCAGATCGCGAGCATGACCCAATCTCTTCTAACGACAATCGAAACTACGGCGACTTGGGCCGATGATCACCGCAGTGTCGAGATGCTGCGTCAGGTCATCGCGAAGCGGGGCTGCTACGTCTACGGTGCGGGCGGCTATGGCCGCGAAGTGGCGGCCGCGGCGAGAGGACAGGGTTATGTGGTCCACGGCTTTTTCGATACGTTCAAAGGCGACGGTGAACTTGTCGACGGGCTGCCCTGTCGCCGCCCCGAAGAACTCGCCGGCTTGTGCGATGCGGTGCTGATTGTTGCGATAAACAATTTCAAAGTCCCGGTCGGAGATGTCGTCGCATGGGCACGAAACGTGCCTTTCGCGGAGATCATCCACGTCGCTGAACTTCCCGATCTGCTCGGCCGCGAACTAGGGCACTACTGGCAGGGCGAGCGTGGGCTTATCCGGGCCGAGGCGAACAAGATCGCGCGCTTCCATGCCATGCTCGGCGACGCGCGTTCACGCGAAATCCTCGAACAGCTCGTGCGTTTCCGCATCAGCGGCCTTCCCGAAGACCATCCTGAAGTCGATCGCGACCACCAATACTTTCCCGTGGACCTTCCGATCGGCAAGCCGGCGATCAGCGTGATCGATTGCGGTGCCTTCCCCGGCGACATGCTCGGTTCGATCGGAGCCGCAGGACTGGAGCTCGAAAGCTGGTACGCTTTCGAGCCCGATCCGGCGAACTTCCGTCGCCTGTGCGAAGTCGCTGCTGACGGTGGTTTCAAATCGGGCGCGCTGTTCCCCTGTGGCGTGGGCGACGCCACAGGGCTCGTCCGCTTCGCCGAAGGCGCAGCCGATGCCTCGCGCGCTATCGGCGATGACGATGTCGGTATTGGCGTGGTCGTACCGATCGTACGCGTCGACGATGTCGTCCACGCCGAGTGCATCGACATGGTCAAGCTCGACGTCGAAGGCTTTGAGGCGCAGGCGATCGACGGTATGGCACGGCTGCTCGGGCAGCATCGGCCGAGACTTGCAATGGCCATCTATCACAAGCCCGCGGATCTTTGGGAACTGGCGTTCAAGATCGAAGCCATGTTTCCTGGCGGCCGTTATGCTATCCGCCAGCACGGCTACAACGGCTACGACACGGTGCTCTACGTCGATCTCTAGCCCTCGGCGCGAGCCGGAGCCGTTGGCGGTGTAATGCCCGGGAGCAACGGCGCATCGTTGCGGTAGCGATAGCGCTCGCTCCAGCCTTTCTGGCGGATATCGTCCCATACCTCCCGAAGGGTCACAAGCGAAAGCGCGAAGGGGATCGAGTAGAAGAACAGCGGGCGGATGAAGGGTCCGATCATAATGCTGTAGCTAGCGATGGCCGTGCGCGCTGGAAGGAAAGTCTCGCGGACGATCTCGGGCGCCTTGTCGATCGGAATGTCCAAGGGGATGCATAGGAGGTAGACGACGATGATCGCCCATTTTCGGCCGAAACCCTTCCAGGGCTCAAGAAGTGTGAAAAAGAATGTCAAGATCACCGAATAGCCGCCGGATTCCGACGTGATCAACGCGAGCGAAATTCCAAGATTTGACAGGCGATAGCGGGTTATCGCTTCAGGCCTCATCCAGGCTGCGACCGAGGCGATGACGATGGAAGCCTGGACGACGTGTTGCAGCGTCGGCAGCAGCACTAGAAGAAAATTCACCCAGTACGAGCCGAGAATGCCCATGAGCGGGCTCTGCCAGTTGTCTAGCAGGGACTCCAGTGCGAGGAAGGTTGCGGGAAACCATACGTCGAGCAATTGAGACGCGCCGGTCGCGGCGAATTTCGAGATGTTCTCATAAATTTCCATCGGTGTGCCGCGACCGAGAATGGCGTAGGTTGTGAGATATACGGCGACAACCGAGATCAGTGCGCCTTCCGCCCAGCGCCAGCGTCGCCGCAGGAGCTGCGGAATGATCGTGGCGATGACATAAACCTTGAAATTGACCGCCAAGCCTATGCACAGCCAGCGGGTCCAGGTCGACTTGAGCAGCGGACCATAACCCAGCACGACCAGGGTCAAGGTCGGGATAATGAGGTTAGCATGCTCGAAGGCCTCGGTCGTCGGGAAGCCCGCAGCGAGCGCGAAGGCACGCCAGGGCGCCGTCTTGCGGTCATGCTTGGTATAGGCTGCGGCGATCACCAGGATGTTTATGATGTAGACAACCTGGACCATCGTCACGCCCAGCCAGTCACAGCTACGCGCCGCTAGACCCGCTCCGAAGTCCCCTGCCGAGTTCGCAACCGGGTAGCACTTGTCGAGACTAAACAGGTCGAGAAATACGAAGCTCAGAGGTGGATAGACTGCGCCATAGGTATCGTAGCTTCCGAGGTCATGTGCCCAATAGCTAACGTTGAACCAGTCGCCCCACATGTCGAAGGGTTCGTAGAAATAGGGCTGAGGCAACCAGCCATAAGTGAACATATGCCAGACCGCGTGTGCGAGCGCGCCCGCTATCACGACGCAGAACAGCGGCTCGAGCCAGCGGTTGACCGGAAGGAGCTTGCCAAGGCCGCCTGTCATGCGGTCTTCCGCGCGAATACCAAGTGCTTAAGCGCGAAGTAGTTGACCACCGAGACGATCAGCGCGGCGACGAGGCCAGCCAGATAGGGGTTGATGACGAACTGCGCAACGACCCAAAGCGTCGCCAATCCCACAAGGTAATTGCCCGCGTAGGACAGTGCGAAGCGAAGCTTCGCGGGTGCGGCATCGCGAAAAACGTGGCGAGTATAGGTCAAATAGTTGAAGCCGACACCCAGCGTATGGCTGATGAGTTGCGCCACGAACATGTTCAATCCCAGCCAGACCAGCAGCCAATAGGCTCCAAGGCCGAAGGCGGTGTTGATCACGCCCGCCTGATAGTAGCGCCAGAGTTCGAAGAGGCGGTCGCGGGAAACATTTACCGCCATGTCACTCGTCCGGGGCGAAGTTGATCCGTTCGCGCTCGATCACCAGCGGCGTGCGACGGGTCCGTTCGGAAATGATGCGCACGTTGTCGCCTAGCAGGCCGAGGAATCCGAACAGCAGCCCGAACTGCAATTGGACCACGGCAGCGATGAACCAGCCCGCGATCGGCCGGCCGAGAAAGAACGCGACGATTCCGCCCAACAGCATCAGCACGGTCGTCAGCGCGGCTAGGGCGCCGATGTACATCGGCACGCGCAACAACCGCTTCGAAGCGCCGGTGAGTGAGGAGATGGCGAATTCGAGTAGTGCGAAGAAATCGTTCTTGGATTCGCCGGCAGCGCGCGGCGGCCGGATATAGCCGATGGTCTCGAGTTTGAAGCCGGTTTCAACGAGCATGCCGCGGAAGAAGGGTTCGGGCTCCTCCAGTCGCCGCGTCGCCTCGACCACGCGGGCGTCGTAAAGTCCGAAGCCGGTCGCGTTGCGGATCACCGGATAGTCGCCGAACTTGCCGGCAAGCCAATAGGACAGAGCGCGCATGCGGCCATGGAGGAAACCGACCTTGTCTTCGGTCTGCCGGACGCCGAGGACAATGTCCGCTCCTGCGCGCCAGCGCTCGATGAACTGCGGGATCATTTGGGGCGGATCCTGGAAATCCGCGCAAAGCCCGATCACCGCGCGCCCGCGCGTCTGGTAAATCGCATAAGTGGGCGACCGCATCTGCCCGAAGTTTCGCGTATTGACGATAAGGCGCACGCGGCGATCGCGCGCGCAAATCTCGCGGATTATCTCGACCGTGCGATCACGCGAATCGTTGTCGATCATGACAATCTCGAAGCTGACACCCAGCGGCTCAAGCTCGGCGATCGCCGCCGCGCAAATCGCCGCGGCATTCTCCTCCTCGTTGTAGCAGGGGATGACGACCGAAATGTCCGGTCGACCCTGTCCTTCTTCAGCGCGCATCGAGACGTGCCTCAAGCGGCGGCCGCAGCAGGTAGAACTCGATCGCGCCGGCGAACAAAATGAGCAGAAGCGTCAGCGCGACGAAGGACACATTGAACTGCCGCGTCGTGTCCACGTAAGGGGGCTCGATGACGCGCAGATTGGCAGTGGCCGTAAGGTCTTCGACCGAAGTTCCCTGCAGATAGCGGCGATAGGCCTCATAAAGTGATTGGGCCAAGGTGAGCTTGCGTTCCAGTTGCCGCGCAATCGTCGACTGCTCGACCACGCGTCCCACCGAATTCTGCTCGCTGGGGTTGAGCGCCTGCTGCTGAGCCAATTGCTGCTGCAGCACGTCAATCTGTGCGATGATCTGCTGCACTGCCATGTTGTCGTCAGTGGCGAACTTTCGGGCGGTCGCCAGTTCGACCTGCTTGGCCTTGATAGCGGCCTGGAGAACCGGAATCCGCTCGCCTATCGACTCGATGGCACGACGAGGATCGGAATAGCGCGTGTTTAGGCGGAACTGGTCGTACTCGGCCTGTGCTGCGTCAAAATCGCGACCAGCCTTTTCAACCAGTTCCAGCAAGACCGTGCGTTTGTAATCGGTTTGCTGCTTGTTGATCACGGCAAGGCGCTGGCGCACTCCGTCGGCGTAAGCCTGGATTAGTTGTTCCGCAAACTTGGGATCGCGCTGCTTAACTTCCATCTGGACGATGCCTCCGCGCATCGAGCGGATTGAAACCTGCTGTTGAAGCCACCGGTGCGCTTCGCGTCGCGAGGACGTATCTAGGCGCTTCAAGAGGCCCAATTTGTCAACCACTTGGTCACGCACCACTTTGCTGTTGGCGACCCGCAAGGTGATCTCCACCGCTGCCTGGTTGCCGAAGACGCTGCTCGCTGCGCCGAGTTGGCTTAGCGCGCCGCTCAAGCCCAGCGTGCTGGGGTCAGACGGCGCCACCGATACCGCGCTACGATAACGCTCCGGGAATAGCGACAGCATGGCCGCGATGACAATGAGTACGCCAAAGATGACCCGACGGCGGACGGGGCTGGCGAAAGGCCGGCTCAACGCGAGCGTACCGACGATGCTGCGGCGGGGCGTCACTTGATTGCCGCCAGAGCTGCGGCGCTGACGCCCATCTGGAAGATGATCGTCGAGATCTCGCGAATCTTGGTCCAGACCGAGGTCGACTGCGTCCTGACCGGTACGAAAATGACGTCACCTGGCAGCACGTAGGCGTTAAGCGCGCCGTTGCGTCTCGACAGAACCGAGCCATTGGCGCGAACGACAAAAATGCTCTTCTTGTCCGCAGAGCGCATCGGACCGCCCGCGCGATCGATATATGCCGCAACCTTCATCGGTTTGCTGCCGCGTTCATCGAGATAGAACGAAGCGGGACGATAGACCGAGCCGAACACGCCAACCGTAGTGGCTCGCGGTGGGATCACGATACGATCATTATTTTCCATTAGTAGATCGGCAGGCACGGCCTTCGCGCTGGGCGGGATATCGAGAACCATGCGGCCGTCCGGTTCGGCAGCCCGCAGTCGCTCGAGAACGGCGCGGGCACCTGCGAGCTGATTGGCACGCTCTCCGGCGTCCAACGTCTGGCCCGCAGTCAACGGAGCGGCCGCAAGTGACATCTCGAGCTGTTCGATGGCTTCGCGGAAAGCCTCCCGCTGTTGCACCCGGACCGAGCTACGTTCGAGGCGGGTTCCAAACACGAAAGCTCGGGGGGTGGTGCCGCCTGCCTGGTTCAAAATGTCAGCCATCGTGCTGTTGGCTGCCAGGAAATAGTTGCCCGGCTTGTTCACCTCACCCTCGATGCGTACGAGCACCGATTGTCCGGCGAGCGGCCGTTGCAGCGATCCTTCCGAAAGAACCTGGATGAGATCGCCGCCTCGGACCGTTTGCATAGCCATTTCGCCGGCGCTGATCTGTACCGCTCCGCTCGAAGTAACGTCCGATGCGCGATACAGCATGACCCGCGTCTCGTCCGCGAGATTATTAGGACCACCGGCGATGCGCAGCATGTCCTGCATGGTCTCGCCGGGCTTGGCCTCGTAGATCGCTTCTTCGTTAACGCTGCCGGTGATCGCCACCTGTTTACCCAGCGGCGGGATGAATAGAACGTCCTCGTTTTGTAGAACCTGATCGCCGCTGCGATCGCCGCGTCGGACGAGATCATAGAGATCGAACTCGCCGACGAGATTGCCGCGCCGATAGAGCTGAACCGAGCGGAAGCTGCCACCGGACGAAGGGCCGCCTGCCGCCAGAACAGCGTTAACCATGGTCGACAGGCTGTTGACCGAATAGGCGCCAGGGTCGTTGGCGAACCCGGTAACGTAGACGCGGATTCCGCGCAGTTGGCGAACCGACACTGTCACCTCGTAGCCGCGATACTGCCGGCCGATCGCTGCGGAAATGCGGTCCTTGAGGTCGGCGTAGCGAACTCCGGCGAGCATCACCGAACCGATGCTGGGCAAGAAAATCTTGCCGTCGGTGTCGATCTGTCGTTCGATGCTGCCCTCGGTCGAGCCGATCAGCGATATGGCGACAGTGTCTCCCACACCCAAGACGTAGCCAGGGGGAACCGTGGCAGTGGCGGGGAGCGCATAGTCGCGATTATCGGGAAGCAAGAGTCCGGCGCCGAAGCGCGGCAAAGCGCGCCCGAGGGAATTTTCCACATAGCGTTCGAACTCGTTGGGCGGAGCCGCGGGCTTAACTCGCGGATTGACCGACTTGGTCGACGTGTCCTGCGGCAAGTTCGAAAGCCCGTCGTTCTTGATCTGGACCGGGCCGATTGTCTCGGAATTGCCCGCCGGATCGACATAAACGCTGGGTGGCGACGAACTTGACGACCGGGATGTGGAATCCTGATCTGTCTGGCCTCGCTGCGTGCTTTGGGTGGGATCGAGCGGCGAGCCCATCGGCAGATTGACCTGCGCCAGGGCAACTTCGGCAGATAGCAGCGCGACAATCAGTGGTATGGTTACGGCCGTCCGCGGTCGAGCTGCGCGCGACTTGCGCACCATCGGCCCAATCGGCTGCTCAATTGTATCTTTTGCCATGTTAGTTACGTCCGTCCGATCCGTCTGGCTGGTGCGGCCGCCTGGCTCGCATCCGCAACCTGTCCACTGGCGATTTTCTCGCGCAGTCTCGTCCTACCAATCATGTGCCTGGCTCTGCCCGCGCAGCTGCCCCATGTCGTGCCACCAATGGTGGCAGATCCGCAAAATCCCGGAACCGTATATGAACATCGGTGGGATCGTTGTCCACCGGACCATAACCACCCTCGAACAACGCGAAACTCGCGCCAGCGGCCCGCGCGGCGGCTGCGTCGATCGCACTGTCTCCGATCATCACGGCGCAACGGCCATCCGCTTTAATCTCGGCCTGCGCGTGAAGGAGTGGTGCGGCGTCGGGCTTGCATACGGCCAGAGTGTCCCCGCCGACCACGGCACCGAAAAAGTGAGCAAGGTCGAGCTGCTCCAGGAGTTGCCGCGCAAGACCTTGCGGCTTGTTCGTAACAACCGCACAAGGATGGCCCGATAGCGCGGTCAGGGCGTCGACCACGCCTGGATAGATCGTAGCCGGATCTGCTGGGAGATTGCCCAGTATGGCCCGGAACGCCGCAAGGTCGGTATCAATGTCTTCCGCAACGAACCCCAGTGTTTCGCGCACGAGCACGGGAGCGCCCTGACTGACAAGCCGGCGAACGGCGACGACATCGGCCGGCGCCCCGCCGCGCGAAGTCGATAGCTCACTCAGCGCCATCGCGATCGTAATCGCGCTGTCAACCAGGGTGCCGTCGAGATCGAAAAGGAGCGCCGCCGGTGCCGTCATCAGCTCATCAGCGGGATGATCATGTTCGCCTCAAGCTCCTCGCGCGGCAGGAACGGAGCGAGATCCTCGAGTGGGGCCGTGACCATCGTGCCGTCCTCAAGCTTCTTCGACGAGAGCTTGGGCGCGAATTGCTGCGCCTTGTCGGTCATCACTTCGCAGATCGCCGGACCATCGGCGGCGAGCGTTCGCGCGACGGCGTCGCGGATGTCGTCGTGGTTCGAGGTCTTGGTATAGGCGAAGCCAAAGGCCGCGGCGACCTTGCCGAAATCGGGGAAGGTCACGCCCGAATCCGGGCCGCAACCGACCGAGAAGCCCTGGAAATGCGCCTGCTGCGACTGGCGGATCGAGTGGTAACCCGAATTGTTGTAGAGGAAGATCTTGGCTGGGATGCCCTGGCCAGCGATCGTCTGCAACTCCTGCAGGTTCTGCATGATCGAACCGTCGCCGGCCATGCAGATGATGCGCTTGGGGTGGGAGGGCTGAGCATCAAATGCCATGGCGTGCCAGGCGCCGATCGTCGCGGGCAGGTCGTAGCCCATCGAGGCCGCACCCGAGTTTGAATAGAGCCTCTGGCCCTTCTTGAGCCGCGCCGCCTGGACTGTGACGACCGCAGCCGTGGCGTCGGCCATGACGATGACCTCGTTCTCCTCGAGCTGTTCGAACAGAACCTCGGTGAAGCAATAAGGGTTCACCACGCCCTTGGTGTCCCAGTATTCGGGCAGGACGGGGTGATACTTGGCGCGGCGCTCCATCGACCAGGCGACGTATTCGTTATGCGCCGCCGGGGTCTCGTAGCCGTCGAGCGCGCGTTCGAGCGCGGGCAGGAAATCCTTAAGATTGGCGTGGACTGGCATGTCGATCGCAAGAGTCGGCTTGGCCAGCTCGGCGGCATCGACGTCGACCATTATCTTCTTCGCGGCGCGCGCGAAGGAGGCGAAGTTGTAGCTGATCTGGCGTATATTGAGCCGGCAGCCAAGCACCAGCACGCAGTCTGAGTTCTGCACCGCAAAGTTGCCCGGGCGATCGCCGACCGTGCCGGGGCGGCCGACGTAGAGCGGGTGGTCTTCCTCGACCAGATCCTGCGCGTTCCAGGCCGGGGCGATGCCGACGCCGAGCTTCTCGCAGACGCGCAGGAAGCGGTCGTATTCGCCACTGATGCGCACGCCGGTGCCGGGCAGGATGACCGGGCGTTCGGCGGCCTTGATCGCCGCGACGACCTCGCGCGCGGCGGCGTCGAGCGCATCGCCGGTCAGCCAGCCATATTCGGCGGGGAGGGCGAAGTCGCGGCCGTAGCCTTCGCGCTTCGGATCGAACCCGTGGAGATCGTCGGTCTCGATCAAGGCCGACTGGACGTCGATCGGAATGTCGAGCCAGACTGGGCCGGGGCGGCCGGTCTCGGCTAGCCACAGCGCCTTTTCGAGCAGGTAGCGGATGTCGCGCGGATCGGTGACCATTGCCGCGAACTTGGTGATTGGCTTGACCATCGAGACGATGTCGACCTCCTGGTCACCCAACTGACGCAGGCGCACCGGCGCGTTGCTGGCCAGGGTTTCGCGCTTCACCTGGCCCGAGATCACGATCATCGCGATCGAATCAGTGTAGGCTCCATGCACGCCGTTGAGCGCGTTGATGCCACCCGGGCCGGTGGTGACGTTTAGAGCGGCGAGTCGGCCCGAGAGGCGGGTATAGCTCTCGGCGGCCATGGCCAGCGCCTGTTCGTGGTGGCAGCAGACGTACTGCAGCCCGTCGACGCGGCCCATGGCATCGTTGAGATGCATGGCGCCGCCACCGGTGAGCATGAAGACGTGGCGCACACCGTGATCGTGCAGACGGCGGGCGACATAGTCGGACAGGCGGACCTTGGTCATATACGCTCCCGAAAAACGCGAGGCTTCGCCCCGGATATGCCGGGTGCGTACGAGCGGCAAGCCCGATGGCTCGGGCTGCGAAAAGGCGCCCGGCCGAATCCGGGCGCGCAGATGTTACTGGTTGACCGCGACCTTGAGGTCGGGAAGCCGGCGCTCGAGACCCCGATCCGGAACTAGGCGACGCACTTCGGGGTCGTTGACATAAGCAGCGTCGATGTCGCCGAGCAGGACCGGCTCGTCGGCCGCGAGCGGCAGCTTGAGCACTTCGCCGCTCTCGAACTCGCGCGTCGAGATCTGGCCCTTGAGCAGCGGTACCGCCAAGTAAACATCATCGTCGGTCAGGACATGGCCGACGGGCAGGTCGCGCTTGACGTAGACGCCGCGAACCAGGGCATCGAGGTATTCACGCTCGGCCTTGGGAACAACGCGCTTCACGGTGCTCGGACCGCCGCACATTTCCTTCGCCTTGTTGAAGGCCTTGAACCATACGTCGGCTTGCTCGGGCTTCGTGCAGTAGGCGCTGACAGGGACGCCCTCGTAGTCGATGTCGACGTGGCGCTCGAAGGTGCGCGCGCCCTTTGCATAGGCCATCTGCACCGAATCGTGCCAGTTGTACTGCTCGTGCGTCGACAAGCCGATCGTGATGTCGGGATAGCGCGCCTTTAGAAAGTCGATCTGGTTGAGCTCGACGTCGCCGTCCTCGGACGGATAGAGCGAGACGCAGTGGTTGAGCGCGAAGGGGATCTTGCGCGAGGTGAAAAAGTTCACCAGCGCGTCGAGGTGATGCGTTTCCGCGCCGCCCGATGAAGCGATCACGGGCAGGCCGGTCGATGCGATCTTGCGCAGCAGGGTCTTGTCGCGGATGTCCGAGCTGGCGATCTTGAGGATCTCCACGCCGAACTCGACGCACTTGTCGACCGAGGCTTCGTCGAAGGGGGTGACCATCGCGACCATGCCGTGCTCGCGCACGCGATCGACCATGGCGCGCAGCTCATCCCAAGGCATCTGGGTAGCCAGTGTTTTCTTGATGTAGCGGACGTCTTCCGCATCGCGATAATCACGATGGATGAAATCGTCCACATTGCGAAACTGCAGCTTGATCGAGGCATGAACGCCGTTGGCCTTCACGACAGCGGCAAAGTCATCAATGATCTTGAGACCGCGTTCGAGCTTGCCCCAATGGTTGTTTGCCAGTTCCAAGACAAACAAATTCTCAAAGATATCAACTGCCACAAAGCGTCTCCAAACGTCTTGGGGGTCCTTATCCGGCCATCTCTCCGGCGTCCACCCTATTGCGATTCATCTTCAGTAGCGCTCGTCACGAATGTCTGCGCCACAGTCGCCGGTCTCTTACCGGTATCGTATAAACTTTACCCAGAAGTTGTGCCTTACGGCACGACCACTGGAGCCGTTGAGCCCCAAAGCCAATCCAGCGTGTCTGAAACCTGAACGGCCAGAGGGCGAAGATCGATCCCGAGTTCCATCGCCAGCACCTTAGTATGCGTCGGATCGCCGAGGTAAAGGCTCGAACTGTCGAAATTCACGGTACTGCGATGGATGGTGATGTCAGACTGTGATGCTTGCGCAACAAGCTCTGCCAAATCTCCCATCTCGACGATTTCGGTGCCACAAAAGTCGATCGGCGCTGCTCGCCCCACATGGCTGCGCGCGGCTTCCAGCACGAGGGCGCAAAGATCCTCGACGTGGAGGTAAGAGCGGAATACCGGCAGGCCCGCCTGGATGCGGATCGAACCGTTCTCGCGGGCCTGCAAAGCGAAGTCAGAAATCGCGTAAGAGCGCAGCTTGTTGATGTGCGGCCCGGCGATGTTGAAGATTCGGCCGGCGATCGCCGGCACCCCGGCGGTTCTCGCCCAATCGAGAAAGCGCGTCTCCTGGCGCAGCTTGGCCAGGCCATAGGGATGCCGATCGGCACCGCGTTCGGCCAGCGCGGCCGCGCCCGATGAGGCGACGAACAGGCTGGCGGATGTCGCGCCGCGCAAAGCGGCGAGCAGCGCCTCGTCGATCGCATCGTTGGTTGTGTCGAACGCGTCCGGGCCGAGCAGGTCGGCCTTTTCCTTGGTCAGATAGGCTAGATGGATCACATGGGCACCGGCCACGTCGTCGGGCGTGATCGTCTCGAGCGCGCGAACCTCGAGCGCTTCGCCCGAGGCCAGTGTCATTGTCCGCGCCTGCGAGGCGAAAGCCGTGACGCGCCCGCCGAGCCGCGCGCCCAAGACGCGCGCGAGCGCGTCGAGCATCGCCTGACCGATCCACCCCGAAGGGCCGGTCAGTACGAATCGGGCGGTGGCGGGAAATGCGGTCATGCGCGGGCTGTCATCCGTGGCGGCGCGTGGCGACGAAGCCTGCGATCGTCTCGACCGTGTAGGCGAGGTGGTCCGCGGTCAAGCCGGGGAAAAGTCCGATCCAGAAGCAGTTCCTGGTTACGATGTCGGCATTGGTAAGATCGCCGACCACGCGATAGTTCTGGCCCTTCATGTAGGGCTGGCGCAGCAGGTTGCCGCCGAACAGCAGGCGCGTGCCGATCTTGTATTCGTTGAGGTACTGGACGAGTTCGTCGCGATCGACGCCGCTCTTGTCGCGGATGGTGATCGGATAGCCGAACCACGAGGGTTCGCTGTTGGGCGTCGCCTCGGG
>SECS01000099.1 GCA_004211435.1 Novosphingobium sp.
CGCGATCCGCATACCCTTGAACGAGAGCCAGGACGACAAGAGCCAGATCGAGGAGTTCATCCGCGAGTACAATGGCGAAGGCATCCAGCACCTCGCGCTGACCACGGCCGACATCTACGGCACGGTCGAGAAGCTGCGCGCGCGCGGCGTTCGGCTGCAGGATACGATCGAGACCTACTACGAGCTCGTCGACATGCGTGTGCCCGGCCACGGGGAGGACCTCGAACGGCTTCGCAAGAACCGCATCCTGATCGACGGTGATGCGCAGAGCGACGAGGGCATCCTCCTGCAGATCTTTACCGAGAACATGTTCGGGCCGATCTTCTTCGAGATCATCCAGCGCAAGGGTAATGAAGGCTTCGGCAACGGCAATTTCCAGGCGCTGTTCGAGTCGATCGAGCTAGACCAGATCCGCCGCGGCGTGGTCAGCGTCGACGAATGAGGAGCGGGGCGTGAGCGAAGGCATGCTGACGGGCTTCGGCAACCACTTTTCCAGTGAGGCGGTGGCGGGCGCGCTGCCACAGGGGCGCAACAGCCCGCAGCACGTGCCGTTCGGGCTCTATGCGGAACAGCTCTCGGGCACGGCCTTCACCGCGCCGCGCGCCGAGAACCGCCGCTCTTGGCTCTATCGGCTGCGGCCGACGGCGGCGCATCCGCCCTATACGCCCTATGCGGGGGCTGCGCTGCTGCGCTCGGCGCCGTTCGACGACATGCCGCCCTCGCCCAATCGCCTGCGCTGGGATGCGCTGAGCCTGCCTGCGGAACCGACCGACTTCGTCGACGGGCTCGTGACCTATGCCGGTAACGATGCCTGCGCTGTGCATGTCTATGCCGCCAATGCTTCGATGCAGGACCGCGCGTTCTTCTCGGCCGACGGCGAACTCCTCATCGTGCCCCAGCAGGGCGCACTGGATATCCGCACCGAGCTCGGCGTGATGACGGTGGCGCCGCTGCAGATCGCTGTAATCCCGCGCGGCATGCGCTTCTCGGTGGCGGTCGACGGCCCGGCGCGCGGCTATGTCTGCGAGAATACCGGCGCGGCCTTTCGTCTGCCCGAACTCGGCCCGATCGGCTCGAACGGCCTCGCCAATCCGCGCGATTTCGAGAGCCCGGTCGCCGCCTTCGAGGACGTCGAGCGGCCGTTCGAACTGGTGCAGAAGTTCCTGGGCGCGCTCTGGAGCACCACGCTCGACCACAGCCCGTTCGACGTCGTCGCCTGGCACGGCAATCTCGCACCGGTGCGGTACGACCTCACGCGGTTCAACACGATCGGCACGGTCTCCTACGACCACCCCGATCCGTCCATCTTCACCGTCCTGACCAGTCCCAGCGACACGCCGGGCACGGCCGCCATCGACTTCGTCGTGTTCCCGCCGCGCTGGATGGTCGCCGAGGATACCTTCCGCCCGCCGTGGTTCCACCGCAACGTCATGAGCGAGTTCATGGGACTGATCGAGGGAGCCTACGATGCCAAGGCCGGCGGCTTCGTTCCCGGCGGCGCGAGCCTGCACAACGCGATGTCGAGCCACGGGCCCGACGCGGCATCCTATGCCCAGGCGGTCGCCGCCGATCTGAAACCGCACAAGATCGAGGCGACGATGGCCTTCATGTTCGAGAGCCGCCACGTCTTCCGCCCCACGCGCTGGGCCATGGAAACGCCGCTGCTGCAGAACGATTACGACGCCTGCTGGCAGAACTTCGCCAAGGCGCAGCTACCGAGGAATGACAGATGAGCTGGTGGACGATCGACGAAACGCACGATCCGGCGCGCAAGAGCTGGGTCGAGAGCGCCAACGGCCATCCCGACTTTCCCGTGCAGAACCTGCCTTACGGCGTCTTTGCGCCCGCGGGCGAGGCGCCGCGCATCGGCGTCGCGATTGGCGATCAGATCCTCGACCTAGCCGCCTGTGCCGAGCGCGGGCTGTTACCGCCCAATGTCGCCGACGTGTGCCTCGACGATACGCTCAACCGTCTGTTGGCCCTGCCGATCAAGCCGCGCGGTGAGCTGCGGCGGACGATCAGCGACCTGCTGACGCGCACGAGCTTCCGTGGCAGCCTGAGCGACGCCATTTACCCGGCGGCCGAATGCACGCTGCACCTGCCCGCGCGGATCGGTGATTACACCGACTTCTACGTTGGCATCCACCACGCCAACAACATCGGCCGCCAGTTCCGCCCTGACAACCCGCTGCTGCCCAACTACAAATACGTGCCGATCGGCTATCACGGTCGCGCCTCGTCTGTGCGTCCCTCGGGCGAGCCGCTCGTGCGGCCCAAGGGCCAGCGCAAGCCGCCCGAGGCTGATGCGCCGCTGTTCGGCCCGAGCGTCCGGCTCGACTACGAGCTCGAGCTCGGCGTCTGGATCGGCGCGGGCAACGAATTGGGCGAGCCGATCGCGATCAGCGAAGCGGCCGAGCACATCGGCGGCTTCTGCCTGCTCAACGACTGGTCGGCGCGCGACTTCCAGGCCTGGGAATACCAGCCGCTCGGCCCCTTCCTCGCCAAGAACTTCCATTCGACCGTGTCGTCCTGGCTGGTCACGCCCGAAGCTCTGGCCCCGTTCCGCCTGGCCCAGCCGCAACGGCCCCAAGACGATCCAGCACCGCTGGCCTATCTGGCCGATGCCGACGATCAAGCCCATGGCGCGCTGGCGCTGACGCTCGAGGTCTGGCTCAGCACCGCAAAAATGCGCGACGAGGGGCTCGACCCGGTCAGGCTTTCCACCGGTCCGGCGAGTTCGATGTACTGGACGGTCCAGCAGATCGTCACGCATCACGCCTCGAACGGCTGCAACCTCCAGCCAGGCGACCTGCTCGGCACGGGCACGATCTCGGCGCCCGCGCGCGAAGGCTTCGGCAGCCTCATGGAACTGAGCGAAGGCGGCAAACGCACGATCGAACTGCCCGGCGGCGAGACGCGGACCTTCCTCGAAGACGGCGATGAAATCACGCTCAAGGCCAGAGCCGAGGCGCCCGGTCGCGCCACGATCGGCTTCGGCGAATGCCGCGCGCGGGTGCTACCCGCCCGAAGCTAGGCGCTGACGCGAACCTGCGCGACGAGCCAGCCGGCCATCGCGCAGGCACCGAACCAGACGAGGAAGGCCGAGGAATCGCCGAGGACGGCTAGGACCAGGCCTGGCACCAGCGCAACCGCGGCCAGGACCCGGCGCTTGCCGCTGCCATCGGCCTTGTCGCGCAGGCCGATCGTGCGACGCCGCTTGGGGTCGCCGTGCCAGAGCAAGGCAATGATCGCGAGCGAGATCGCGACGGCGGGATAGAGAAGCCAGGTCATTCGGCGGGCTGCAGCACGAAGTCGTCAGCGCGGCGGTCTTCGCGGCGCTGACCCAGCAGGTTCCAGAGCGCCCAGCCGCCGCCGAACCACAGTGCGAGGTCGACCGCCGGGATCGCCAGTTCACCCGTCGCCAGCGCCGGTCCCCAGCCCGGTCCACCCGTGGCAAAGCGGACGAAGGGCAGCGCCACCAGCAGAACCGCCATGCCGATCTGCAAGGCGCGATCCAGCCGCGCATTGCTCAGCACGAAGGCGGCAGCGATCGTGACGAGGCAAGCGGCGACGAAGCTCGTCGGCGTCCAGAATACCGCCGAGCCGAGCGGCATGGTCACGAGGAAGGCGACCGCGCAGACCAGCAGCGCAAAGGGCAGCCCGAAGCCGACCACGGTGGTTGCGCGTTCGAGCCAGTCGAGCGACCGCGCACCCTCGCGCCGGCGGACGAGCCAGAGGCGCAGTCCCGTCAGCGTGACGTAGCACATCGCAAAACCCAGCCCGAACCACACGGCCTTCGACAGCACCCCGGCGAAATTGCCGAAGTGCAGCGGGCCCATGATCGCAGCCAAAGTACCGCCCGCCGAAGGGCGCGTGCCGATCGAGGGCTTGGCCCGGTCGAACTCGCCCGTGGCGCCCTTGTAGACCAGGGTGCTCGGCTCGATGTCGCCGGCCTTGGGCATGTGGAAGGTCGTGACCACGGCATCGGCGCGGCCGAAGTGCTCGATCGTCATGAAGGTCGGCGCTCCGCCCGCACGCTGCGCGGCGTCGGCGGTGATGCGGTCGAGATTGCCGATGATCTTGGGCGTGGGATCGGGCTTGGCGGCGCTGCCGAACACGGCCTCGCTCAGCGCCACCTGATCGCCGCCGAAAGCCGCCATCGCGACGATCGGCACGCCGACCGTGCCGAAGAACGAGAAGAACGAGCCGGTGAAAGCGAGGATGAAGGCGAAGGGCAGGCTCCAGGTGCCCGCAACCGAATGCCGATCGCGATCGACGAGCACGGGGTTCGCCTTGCGCCGCAAGGTGAAGATGTCCTTGAACAGATGGCGGTGGATCAGCAGGCCCGAGATCGCCGCAACGAGCATGGCGAGGCCGAGCACGCCGGTCAGCAACAGGCCCCAGGGATTGGGCAGGTGCAGCCGCACGTGGGTGTCGACGAGGAACGAACTCAACGCGTCGTCGTTGCGCGGGCCGAACACCTCCTCGCCCGTACCGCGCAGTTCCTTCTGCACGTTGCCCGCCGCGTCGAGCTGATAGTAGACACCGCGGTCGACCGGTTCGCCATTGGGCTTGAGCTCGTGGCGGTGGAAGAACACGCCAAGGTTGTGATCGCCGATCTCGAAGGCGTTGACGTCATCGCGGAACTCGGCCGGCGTGCGCGGGATCAGCGCGCGGACCTGGGCGTCGATCCGCTTCTGGAACACGGAACGCGTCTCGACGTGGCCGGCCGACCAGGCGCCGATCTCCTCGGCGAAGACCGCGGCCATGCCGGTCAGGACCACGGCGTAGAGCAGCAGCCCCAGCACGATGCCCGACCAGCCGTGGACGGCGACCATCAGCTTGGTCTCTTCCTTGGGGAGATGGATCATGACTTCGCCTCATGGGCTGCGGCGGGACTGGCGGCGGCAGGTTTGGACATGAACTTGTTCGCGACGAGTCCCGCGTGCACCACGCAGAGCCCGAGCGCGACCACGGCGACGCGGACCAGCTTGCCGTCGAGACAGGCATGGAAGAACAGCGCGGCCCAGATCAGCGGGAACAGAATGAGCGGCAGCACGAGATTGTCGATCTGCGCGGCACCCTGCGGCAGCCACAGCGCCATTCCCGCCATGATCACCAGCGCGATGATGAAAGCGCCGGGTCCGGCGAAGCCGACCCTGATCCATTTCCGAGCTCTTACCGACATTTCGCCACGCTAGCCAAGTATCGCCGCGCGGACAAGGATAACGCAACCGATTCGCAATAACGATAACCGGAAAGCCGTGCGCTAGCGCTGCTGCAGCGCCCGCGTCGCCAGCGGCGCGATCGCGGCATAGCCGGCAGCATTGGGATGGGTGCCATCCGAAGTGTATTCGGGCTTCAGGCCGCCCGTCGGCGTCGCCAGAACCGCGCCGTAGTCGATAAAAGTCACCCGCTCGCGCGCAGCGAGCTGGCGCAGGCGCAGATTGAGCGCGGCGATCGTCGAGGCCGGCCGCAGGTTCGGCGCCCAGTTGAACGCGACCGAGGGCGGCGTCGCGGCGAGGACGACACGGATGCCCGCGGCCTTGGCCAGCACGACCATCGCCGCGATGTTGCCCTCGATCGCGTCGAGCGTGGTCGGCCCGGTGTTGCCGGCGATGTCGTTGGTGCCGGCCATGATGTGGACCACGCGCGGGCGTAGCGCGATCACGTCCGAGGGAAAGCGCAGCAGCATCTGCTGCGTGGTCTGGCCGCTGATGCCGCGGTTGACCCGGCCCGGACGGTAAAACGCGGGATCGGCATAGCCCCAGTTCTCGGTGATCGAATCGCCCATGAACACGACCTCGCGCGCCGCCTGCGGCATCGCACGCAGCCGCAGGTTGTCGGCGCGGTACTGGCAGATCGCCGGCCAATCGCCCTTGCGCGCCTCGGCATAGGCCGTGCGGTAGGCGGCGAGCTCGGCGGCGGACGGTGGCGGCACCTGCGCGGTCTTTCCCGAAAGGGTCGCGGTGCGCCAGGCTGCGAGTTGCGGCGGCACGATGACCACCGGGCAGGGATTGTCGGTCACGCCAAGTGCGGCGGCGGTCAGCAGGAGCGAGAGCGGCATGGAGCGCTTCCTAGATCAGCCCGCCGCGGATGGCGATGCCGTACAGGCGCGCCATCGTCGTCGCCTCGACCTCAGAGCGTGAAGATCTTGCCAGGGTTGAACAGGTCCTGCGGATCGAGCGCGCGCTTGATCATGCGCATGACGTCGATCGTGCTTTCGCCCAGTTCCTTGGCCAGCCATTCCTGCTTGCCGATGCCGATGCCGTGCTCCCCGGTGCAGGTGCCGTCCATCGCCAGTGCGCGCTCGACCAGCCGCGCGTTCAGCATCTCGACTTCGGCAAGTTCCGCGGGAGCCTTGGGATCGATCGAGAAGATCACGTGGAAATTGCCGTCGCCGACATGGCCGACGATCGTGCCCGGCACGCTGGCGGTGGCCAGATCCGCCTTGGTCTGCGTGATGCATTCGGGCAGCCGACTGATCGGCACGCAGACGTCGGTCGCCCAGCCGATCGCGCCGGAGCGCAGGTTGACCGCGGCGTAATAGGCCTCGTGCCGCGCCTTCCAGAGCCTGGTGCGCTCTTCCTGGGTCGAGGCCCACTGGAAATTGCCGCCGCCGTTGGCCGCCGCAAGCTGCCCCACGGTCTCGACCTGCTCGGCGACGCCTGCGGGCGAGCCGTGGAATTCGAAGAACAGGGTCGTGACTTCGGGCAGATCGAGCTTCGACCACTTGTTGCAGGCGCGGATCTGCATGTCGTCGAGGATTTCGACGCGCGCCAGCGGCACGCCGAGTTGGATCGACTGGACCACGGTGTCGACCGCGCCCTGCAGCGTCTCGAAACCGCAAACGGCGGCGGAGATGGTCTCGGGGATCGGGTGCAGTCGCAAGGTCACTTCGGTGATCACGCCGAGCGTGCCTTCGGAGCCGACATAGAGTCGGGTCAGATCGTAGCCCGCAGCCGACTTGCGCGCGCGACGCGCGGTCTTGATCACCTCGCCCTGAGGCGTGACCACGGTCAGCGAAAGCACCGCGTCGCGCATCGTGCCGTAACGTACGGCGTTGGTGCCCGAGGCGCGGGTCGAGGCCATGCCGCCGATCGTGGCATTGGCCCCGGGATCGATCGGGAAGAAAAGGCCCGTGTCGCGCAGATACTGGTTGAGCTCCTCGCGCCGCACGCCGGCCTGGACCGTACAGTCGAAGTCCTCGGCGTTCACGGCGACGATCTGCGTCATCTGCGAGAGATCGAGGCTGACCCCGCCGCGAACCGGCAGGGCATTGCCCTCGATCGAGGTGCCCGCACCGAAGGGCACGACCGGAACGCCTGCCGCGACGCACAGGCGCACGAGTTCGATCACCTCCTGCGTGGACTGCGCGAAGACCACGGCATCGGGCAGGACCGGCGCGAAATGCGCCTCGCTGGTGCCGTGCTGGCGGCAGACCGCTTCGCCCGTCTGGACCTGAGCACCGAAGCGCTCGCGCAGAGCATCGATGAATTCGGGCGGCACGGGCACGCGCTCGATGATGGCCTGCTGGTGCATCAGAACTTGATCGCGCCTTCGGCACCGATCATCCGCGGCTGGATGAACGAGGCATAGTAGACCGCGCCCGGCGTGCTGCTCGGCGCCAGCGCCGCCTGGGCGGCGACGTTGATCGCACGCTTGTCGGTCAGGTTCTTGGCGAAGACCGAGAACGACAGGTTGCCCGTCTCGATCCCAGCGCGCAGGTCAACCGTGGCATAGCCGGCCAGGCGCTTGGGGAAGCGCAGCGCGTAGTCGCTGATGCGTTCGGACACGAAGTTGAGCGTCGCACCGAAGCTGGCCTTGGCATCGCCCGAGAGCGGCACGGTGTAGTCTGCCGAAGCCGAGCCAGACCATTGCGGCACATAGGGCAGGCGATCGCCCTTGAGGCCGCCCGCAGCCGGCGCCGCCGTGGTGAGCTTGGCGTCGATGTAGGAAACGTTGGCACCCAGCGACAGACCTTCGACGGGGCGATAGCGCAAGGTCGCCTCGCCGCCCTGGCTGCGCGCCTTGCCGCCGTTGACCAAGTAGTTGAAGCCGCCACCGCTCGTCTGGATCTGGACGTCGTTCCAGTCGGTATAGAACAGCGCGCCTTCGAACGAGAGGCTGCGATCGGCGGTCTGCGCCTTGAGGCCGACTTCGTACTGGGTCAGCCGATCGGGCTGGAAGGTCAGCGGGATATTGCCCGTCGGCGGCGCCGGGTTCGGGCCGCCTGGGCGATAGCCGGTGGCGACACGGCCGTAGATCATGAAGTCGTCCGAGAACTTGAAGCGCGGTGAGACGAGCCAGGTGGTGACGTTGTCGCTGGCCTGGCCCGGCACGATCAGCCGCGTCGGGCCGACGACGATGCCTTGATAGTCCTGGAGGTAGGTCTGCTTGTCGTGGCTGTAGCGCAGACCGGCGAGGATATCGAACTTCTCGCCCAGGTGGATACGCGCGTTGCCGAAGACCGAATACTCCTCATAGGCGGAATCGATCGAGGCGATGGCGATCGGGCGCGGCAGGGTCAGCGGCGCGCCCGTGCTGGCCAGGAAGGCATCCATTCCGGGGATGCGGTTCTCGTCCTCTTCCTTGGTCCAGTAGAAACCCGCCTGGAGATCGAGCGCGCCGCCAAGCAGTTCGTTGGCGCTCGCGCGCGCCTCTTCCGACCAGCGCGCGGTGCGCTTGATCGTGTTGACGCGCACGCCGAGGTTGTTGCCAAGGCCCAGCAGCGGGCCGAGCGCCGCGCCGAAGCCGCGCGTGCCGTCGGTGATCTCCTTGAAGTAGATCCGCTGGTAGGTCGTCGACGAGACGAGGTCGATCTTGCCAAGTTCGGCCTTCAAGGTCGCGTTGTAGAGGCGCAGGCGCACGAAGCCCTCTTCGCGGACGACGCGGTTCGCCTGGAAATCGCCAGTGATCGGCTTGAGCGTTGCGGCATCGACGTCGGTCAGGTTGGTGCCGTTGCTCTTGGTGTCCTGGCCCAGCGCCGAGAGATCGAGCCGGACGTTTTCGGCCAGCTTGACCGCCAGCACGGCACGGCCGCCGCGAACGCTCGCGCGGTTGATGTCCTTGCGACCCGTGCGCGCATTGACGTTGTCGACATAGCCGCCGTCGCGACGGAAGAAGCCCGAGACGCGCAGGCCGAGCACGTCCTTCTCGATCGGCAGGTTGGCCATGCCGCGGATCGCGAAACCCAGTTCGCCCTTGGCGACGGTGTTGACCCCGCCCGAGACGCGCGCGGTGTAATCGTTCAGATCGACGCCCGTGGTCGCGAACTTGAGCAGGCCGCCGACCGCGCCGGCGCCGTAGAGCGTGCCCTGCGGGCCCTTGAGCACTTCGATCTGCGCGAGGTCGGAAGGATCGAGATCGGGGGTGATCGAGCTTCCGCCCGTGTAGGCGTTGACCGAACCGACCGGCGCTTCATCGACGTAGTAGCCGGTGGTCGAGCCCGGTTGCGCGGCGCCCGTGGTGATGCCGCGCAGGGTGACCTGGGCGTTGCCCGTGCGGCCCGAGGTCAGCGACAGGCCGGGAACGCGCGTGGCATAGTCGGAAAAGCGGACCACGCCCTGCTGCGCGAGATCGTCGGTAGCGAGCACGGCCACCGAGGCCGGCACATCCTGGAGACGCTCGGCGCGCTTTTGCGCGGTCACGACGATCTCACCGTAACCGGTGCCTGCAGCCGCATCGGTCTCGGCCGACTGTGCGAAAGCCTCACTCCCGGAAAGCGCGGCAAGGGCCACCCCTGCCATGACCAGAACTCGACCCGAACGATTCGAAGATGTCATTATCTTTCCCCTCCGCACTCCGGGATGAACGCCCGTGAGCCGAAACCTATCTGATAGCCCAACATTCCTATCAGATAGGTTCGCCGTGTCGATCATCTTCGGCTGTGCCGATCGGCTGAGACGCTATGCCGCAGATCGCCCGCGCGCCGATTGCACGAATGCGTCACCCCGCCGGAAACTGCCTCCGCTTCGGCGCCAAACCCGGGCGGACCTCCACTTGCCGCGTCTGACGATGCCTGTAACAGTCTGCCCGGGGTGGCGAGCGAGGTCGAACATGACGTGTCACGTGCAGCGCTATGGTTTTCTCCCCCTCGTATCCGCTCTGGCTCTGACGCTCACCCTATCGTCTTGCGGCGATGGCGGGGGCGGCAATCCTGCGACCGGGACGGGCCCCACCCCGCCCAGCTTCACCTCAGCCACCACGGCTTCGGTCGGCGAGAACGCTTCGGGCACGATCTATACCGCCGTCGCCAGCAGCACCAATGGCGCGCCACTCGCCTATTCGATCTCGGGCGGGGTCGATGCCGCGCTTTTCCTGATCACGCCCGCAGGCGCGCTCTCGTTCAAGGTCCCGCCCGATTTCGAGACCCCGCTCGATTCCAACCGCGACAACGCCTACGAAGTGGTCCTGTCCGTCAGCGACGGCCAGAACACCGCCACCCGTGCGCTGACGATCACCGTCACCGATAGCGTGAGCGGCGGCTTCGCGGTGCGGCGCGTAGGCACGGGCTTCGCTGCGCCGGTTTACCTCGCACCGCTTTCCGACAACAGCGGACGCGTGCTCGTGGTAGAGCGTGCCGGGCGCATCCGGATCCTCAACCCCGCCACGGGCGCGATCGCCGCCACACCGTTCCTCGACATCACGGGTCAGGTTTCGACCGACGGCGAGCGCGGACTGCTGGGCCTCGCGCTCGCCCCCGACTATGGCACGAGCGGCCGCGCCTATGTCTATCTGACCGCGCCCGACGGCGCGATCCAGTTGCGTCGCTACACGGCCAGCGCCGCCAGCAAGGACGTGCTCGATCCGGCGAGTTCGGACCTGCTGCTGACGATCCCGCACCCGCGCAGCAATCACAACGGCGGCTGGCTGGGCTTCGACAAGGCCGGGCTGCTCTACGTCGCGATCGGCGACGGCGGCGGTTCGGGCGATCCGGACGGCAATGGCCAGAACAAGTCGACCCTGCTCGGCAAGATTCTGCGGCTGGACGTCAGCAAGGACGATTTCCCGAGCGATCCCAACCGCGACTACGGCATTCCGTCGGCCAATCCCTATGCAACGAGCGGCGGCGCGCCCGAGGTCTGGCTTTACGGCCTGCGCAATCCCTATCGCAGCAGCTTCGATCGCGCGACCGGCGACCTGTGGATCGGCGACGTCGGCCAGGGCGCGATCGAGGAGATCGACCGCGTCCAGACCACCCAGGCCGGGCTCAACCTCGGCTGGCCGCTGTTCGAGGGAACGCAGGGCGTGCCGGGCGCCAATCCGGCGGGCATCACCATGCCGGTCACGCAGTATTCGCACGGCAGCGGGCCGCTGCAGGGCGCTTCGCTGATCGGCGGCTACGTCTATCGCGGATCACTCGAGGCGTTGCAGGGACTCTACATCTTCGGCGATTTCATCAGCAACAACGTCTGGTCGGTACCCGCCGCCGGGCTGACCCAAGGCACGACGACCCCGAGCAGCAGCTTCACCAATCGCAACGCCGCCTTCACGCCCGATACCGGAACCCTGACCAGCATCACCAGCTTCGGCGAGGACCAGTCGGGCGAACTCTATATCGTCACGATCGGCGGGAACGTGTTCAAGATCGTCCCGAGTGGATGAGCGCAGCTATCTCCCTCAGCAAATCTCATATTGCAAATGACTCTCAATAGCGTACAGGAGGCCAGGCCCGCTCCGGGTGTGCCACCTGCTTGGAGAGTCCCATGTACGATTTCGTCGATCGCCCGGTGGAATGCCTCGGCAACGGCGGTCGCTTCCTGCTTTGGGCGATGCGCGGCTGGATTCATTCCACAGGCCGCGGAAGCTGTGCTCCGGCAGCGCTGACGCGCGGCTTCGCCGGGGTCGGAGCGCTGATCGCCCTGCCCGATTTCCACCTGGCGATGGCGTTGCTCAACCGCGAGGCGCGCCAGTGCCTCAACCTCGCACCGATGGCCTGCGTGCAGATCGCCGAGGACGAAGCGCTGCTCGCGAGCCTCTGGCGCCACGCCGCGCTCGGCCGCGATGCGACGCTGCGCGCCACCCTGGCGCTGATAGTCGACGAAGACGCCGTGGCGCCGACCGCGCAGGCCCTGACCACGGCGGCCGAACGGCTGGCGAAGGTCGGCCTCGCGCCGTTCGAGCCCAGCTGCGAAACCCACAAGGAGTCCAAATGATGAGTGACCGCAAGGCCGCCGTGGCCAATCTCGCCCCTTCGGCCGCGCTGACGGTCGAGGAAGTCCGTTCGGTCCGCCATTGGAACGAGCACCTGTTCAGCTTCTCGATCTCGCGGCCCCCCTCGTTCCGCTTCCGCTCCGGCGAATTCGTCATGATCGGTATGATGGGTGAAGGCCGACCGCTGCTCCGCGCTTATTCGATCGCCAGCCCCGCCTATGCCGAGGAGCTCGAATTCCTTTCGATCAAAGTGCCCGACGGCCCGCTGACCTCGCGACTGCAGAAGATCCAGCCGGGCGACCAGGTGTTCCTCGGCCGCAAGCCCGTGGGCACGCTCGTCACCGACGCGCTGCTACCGGGCAAGCGGCTGTTCCTGCTCTCGACCGGCACCGGCCTCGCGCCGTTCCTCAGCCTCGCGCGCGATCCCGACGTCTACGAGCGGTTCAGCCAGATCCTGCTCGTCCACTGCACGCGCCAGGTCAGCGATCTGGCCTTCCGGCAGGAACTCGAGAGCCAGCTCGCCGGCGATCCGCTGGTCGGTGAGCAGGCGCTGCTGCAGTTCCACTACCTGCCGACGGTGACGCGCGAGAGCTTCCGCACCACCGGCCGCATCGGCGCGCTGATCGAAGACGGAACCTTGTTCGGCCACCCGCTGGTCGGCCCCAAGCAGCTCGATCCCGAAACCGACCGCGTCATGATGTGCGGCTCGATGGCGATGATCCGCGAATTGCAGCACCAGCTCGAGGGCCTGGGCTTTACCGAAGGCTCGAACGCCAAGCCCGGCGACTTCGTGATCGAACGCGCTTTCGTGGATTAATTCGGCTCGCGCATCCGCATGAGATCGGCGATCGAGGTGTCGAAGTGCCGGTCCATCAGCGCGACCGCGCGGGCGGTGTCGCGATCGGCGATCGCACGCGCGACGTCGCGGTGCAATTCGAGCATTTCCAGGCGCTGGCCGTCGGTTTGGCGGGTTTGCCAAGCGCGCGGCACGGCAACGTCCATCAGCCGGTTGAACGAGCGCACGATCTGATGGAACAGCGGGTTGCCGCTGGCCTCGGCGATCGCGTGGTGGAATTCGACGTCGGCCTCGCTGAGCCGCGCGAGATCACCCGCCGCCTCGGTCATCGCTTCGGCCGCGGCCATGATCTGGCGCGCCTGCGCCTCGCTGCGGTTCTGTGCGGCCAGACCGACGGTACGCAGTTCGAGCGTGCGACGCACGTCCCAGACATCGACCACCGAGACCTGCGCAGTCGCCACCGCGTGATCGAGCGACGAAGCCATGACCGAGCCGTCGATCGCCGCGACGCGCGCGCGGCGGCCGTTGGCGACGTCGATCTGACGCAGCGCTGCGAGCGCGCCGAAGGCCTCGCGCATGACCGCGCGACTGACCTCGAGATCGGCGGCAAACTTGCCTTCACCCGGCAGGGCATCCCCCACCTTGAGATCGTTGTCGCGGATATAGTCGCGCACTGCCGTCATCGCGCGCTCTACGAGCGTGATCTTGCCGGTCGCAGTCTGGTTGACCGTCTGCCCGTCGTTCATGCAGCGATCTCCCCCCTTTGCCGCAACTGGCTCGGCGAGAGCCCGTAGCGCCGGGTGAAGGCCCGCGTGAAGCTGGCATTGTTGAGATATCCGCAGCGATAGCCGACCGTCGCCACGGGCAGGTCGCTGGCCAGCAGCAGCCGGCGCGCGCCGCTCAGGCGGTTCTCCGTGAGGATGTCTGCCACGGTCGAATTGTAGATGGTGCGAAAGCCCCGCGACAGCTTGTCGCGATTGATTCCGCAAGCGCGCGCGATCGCTTCGAGCGTGAGCTTTTCCTGCCACTTCTCATCGATCATCCGCCGCGCCGCGGCGATCCGCGCAGCGTCTAGCTCGTTCAGCAGCCCCCCACCTTCGACGGGCACGAGTTCGCCCTTGGCCAGTTCGGCAAAGGCCTGGCAGAGCAGATCGACACTGCGCGCGCCCTGGAGCGTGGAACGCGCCCCGGGCGCCGTGTCGCAATCGAGGATCGAGCGCACGAGATCGCGCAGGCGACTCGGCAGGTACCAATGGCCAGCATTGGCCGGCAGGCCGCCAAACAGCCGCCGACAGGCGTCACGCTGGACGACCAGAACGACCTCGGCGGTCGTTCCCAGCGCGCCGTCAGAATGCGGATCGAACCGCAGTACCGCTACGGCTTCGCGCTCGAGTCCGGCGAAGCTGACGACCAGGCTATCGCTCGGCCAGCCTTCATGCGCCACCACGCCCTGACCGACGAAAGCGATCAGATCAGCCGAAACATCAATGCGCAA
>SECS01000234.1 GCA_004211435.1 Novosphingobium sp.
GCGGCGATCGTGTTGCGCGTGGTACCGATCAGCTTGCCGATCTGCGCATCCGAGATCTCGGGGTGGTGGCGCAGGATCCAGGCGATGCCGTCGGGCTTATCCTGGCGCTTCGAGACCGGTGTGTAGCGCGGCCCCTTGGTACGGTTGACCGTGACCGGCGCCTTCTGCATCCGCAGCGCGTAGCTGGGATCGGCCTGGCCCTTCTCGATCTCGGCCATGGTGAGTTCGCCCGAGCGTACCGGATCGCGGCCCGTATACTTGCTGCTGGTCAGGTCGTCGGCCATGGCCTGAACCTCGAGGATGTGGAGGCCGCAAAAATCAGCGATCTGCTCGAAGGTCAGCGCCGTCGTCTCGACAAGCCAGGACGCAGTCGCGTGCGGCATCAACGGGGTGGGCTGGGTCACAGTGATTCTCCCGAAGGGGCCTCTATTCCAAGGCCGCCCTGCAAGCTGAAATAATAAGGGCCGCCCCTTGCGGAGCGGCCGTACCGGGAACCATTTAGGCGCAATCGCCCGGTTCGGCAAGTCAAACGCGGCGACGCGCAAGTATTGAGTTCGAGTCGCCGCCAGCGCGGCTCCACCGCAATATTATCCGGAGGGGTCGAGACGTGAGCGACCCCGGTCTCGAGCGCCGGATAGTCGAGCAGGCAAGATGGGCCCTCCGCCCTCACAAGGCTACAGGCATTGAGCGCGATGTCGGCTCGATCGAAGCGATCGACCGACAAGAACTTATACCGATGACAAGCCCGCCGCCGCGACGATGGACCGCATTACACGTACTGCGTCGCCAGCGATACCTGCCATGCCGTCAGGACACTGTTCATGGCATGGACGTCGTTGCCCGCAAAGCTGCCGTCGGCCCGGCCCAGCCAATCGCTGACGGCGCCGGTCGAATTGCGCCAGAGTATGTCGTCGCGACCATCGCCGTTGAAATCACCTGTGCCGGCGACCTGCCAGTCGCGCGGAACCGTGGTCAGAGCCTTGGCGTCGTTGACTGCGAAACTGCCGTCGGCTTGGCCTAGCCAGTTGGTGAGCTGGCCATTGTCGTTGCGCCACAGCACGTCATCGCGGCCATCGCCGTTGAAATCGCCCGTACCCACGACCTTCCAGCTCGTCGGCACGCTGCGCTGCGCCTTGGCGTCGTTGCTGGCGAAACCGCCGTTCGTCTGGCCCAGCCACTCGCTGAACAGGCCGGAATCGTTGCGCCAGAGCACATCGTCGCGGCCATCGCCGTTGAAATCACCCGTACCCACGACGTGCCAGTTGGTGGCGACCGAAGTGAAAGCACTGGTATCGTTGCTGACAAAGCCACCGTTCGCCTGGCCGAGCCAGTTGCTGAACTGACCGTTGTCATTGCGCCAGAGCACGTCGTCGCGTCCGTCGCCGTTGAAATCGCCCGTGCCGACGACCTTCCAGTTCGTCGGCACGTTGCGCATCGCGACCGCATCATTGCTGGCAAAGCCGCCACCGGCTTGGCCCAGCCAGTCGCTGAAGGTGCCGCTGTCGTTGCGCCAGATGAGGTCCCCCCGGCCATCGCCGTTGAAATCGCCGGTCCCGACGATTTTCCAACTGGCGGGCACCCCGCGCGAGGCATTGGCATCGTTGTTGACGAAGCCGCCCGAGGCCTGGCCGAGCCAATTCGTCACGGTGCCTGCGTCGTTGCGCCAGATGATGTCGTCGCGGCCATCGCCATTGTAGTCGGCGGCGCGCTGGGTCTGGATGATCGGCAGCGAGGCCGCGGCGGGCGCCGCGACGCTCCCCTCGATCACGGTGAGGTGGACGTTGGCCGAGCCGATCGTCGCGGTAAGGCTCACTGGCGCGACCAGGTCGCCGCCGGAAGCGGTGAGATTATAGGTACCGGTGGGCGCAACGATCTGGAAGCCGCCCGATGACCAGGTCGTGGTCGAATAGGTCGCGCCGTCGCTCTGACGCACGAAGGTCAGCGTGACGTTCGCTTGGCCCTCGCCAATGTCGTAGAATGCGTCCCTGTCGCGATCGTCGATCACGACACCGACGAATTGCGCCTTGTAGCCCGAAGCGCGACCGAAATCCTCGGTGATGATCTTGGGTCCGACCGAGGTCAGCGAATTGGTCTCGGCAACAACCGCGATGCCCACTTCGGTGTAGTTGGCGTTGATCAGCGTGTTGAGGTGGCCGGCGGGATCCTGGATGCCGTCGCCACGCGTACGCCAGTCCGACAGCAGCGTGGTGCCATCGTAGTCTTCCTTGTCGTAACCCCAATCGATGATGAAACCGGCGTGGCCGTGAACAACGTCGTTGGCGAAGGCATAGACATTCTCGCCGAGCGAGGTCCAGTTGTAGCCGGCCGCTGTCACGCGCGCGCCCAGCCCCAGTTCACCCGCGGCTTGGTGGGTCTGCTCGTCGGCGTCGATCATCGCCTGGTTATGACCGGCGGCGGCGTTCGCCAGGTTGGCGTTCCACGCCACCGGTGCAGCGGGCGAAAGCGACGCGAGGCTGGCACGGAAAGCCGCCGTCGATACGCCGAAATAATTGATCGCCGAGATCACCGACGGCAGCGCGCTCGCGCCAATCAGGATATCGGCTTCGGCTGCGGGATTGGCGCGAAAACGGTTGATCTGTTCGAGAAGCAGCTGTTCTTCGGCGGTAGGCGTGGTGGCCATACGATCCTGTCGGTCTGGAGGAGACTCGGCGGGCCCACAAGCCGGCCATTGAGAGACCCTATCGCAAATTCCTGGTTAACGTGCGGTTACAACCTGGCTTCGGGATCGTACGTTTGTCGTGCTGGACGACCTGGTCGTCTCTAGGTCCATCATCCCGCGCCCCGTGCGCACAGCATCGCCTGCTGCCCAACGCCACGCCCTGGTGCCGCCCCAACAAAACCGAAGGCATCAGGCGCACGAGAAAGCGTTGCGCTCACACCTCGAGCACGATCTTCCCGATATGCGCGCCCGCTTCCATGTGGGCGTGTGCCGCCGCGGCCTGGGCCAGCGGGAAAGTGCGGTCCATCACCGGGCGCAGTTGGCCGAGTTCGGCGAAGGGCCAGACATTGCGCGCGATCTCCTGCGCGAGCAGCGCCTTGAACTCGGCCGAGCGCGGGCGCAGCGTCGAGCCCGTGAGCGTATAGCGCCGGCTCATGACCACGGCCATGTTGACCTCGGCCTTGGCCCCGCCCTGCACCGCGATCGTCACGTGGCGGCCATCTTCGGCCAGACATTTGAGATTGCGCGGCACGTAGTCGCCCGCGACCATGTCGAGCACGAGCTGCACGCCGCGGCCATCGGTGATCCGCCGCACTTCCTCGACGAAGTCCTGCGCCTTGTAGTCGATCGCATG
>SECS01000235.1 GCA_004211435.1 Novosphingobium sp.
ACCATGACGCGTGCGGTGACCACGCCCGCGGCGCCGCCGACCGCCTGGACCAACCGCGCGGCGAGCAGCAGCGGCAGTCCCGGCGCCAGCGCCGAGGCCAGGGCGCCGGCGATGTAGAGCGCCAGGCCCGCGAGCAGCACGGGCCGCCGGCCGACGCGATCGACCAGCGGCCCGGCGAGCAATTGCCCGCCGCCGAGCCCGGCGAGGTAGACGCTGATCGCGAGCTGCGCCTGCTCGGGGCGCAGGTCGAGCTCATGCGCGAGCGCGGGCAGGGCGGGGACGAGCATGTGGATCGCCATCGATCCCATCGCCGAGATCGCTGCGAGCGCGAGGATCGTGGCGAGGCCCTTGCTCGCCGTCGTGCCGGTCATGCCCGCGCGAGGGTGCGGCGCGCCTGTTCGCGCGCGACGAGGCAGAGGACTGCGCAGACCGTCGCGACGCCCAGCAGCAGCAGGGTCGGCGGCAGGAACGAACCCGAGGCCTGCCTGAGCGCGCCCATCAGCGGCGGGATCGTCGCGCCGGCGAGGCTGCCGACCATGTTGATCATGACGATCGCCATGGCGAGGCTGCCGGGCTTCAGCAGTTGCGGCGGGATCGCCCAGAAGGCGGCGACGGTGCAGCCCGTGCAGGCGCCGCCGAGTACCAGCGCGATCAGTCCCGGCAGGCCCGCGCCGAGCAGGTAGGCGCCGAGCAGCAATATCCCGCCGGCCAGCGCGGGCAGCGCGATGTGGAGGAAGCGTTCGCCGGTCTTGTCCGAATGGCGCGCATTGGCCAGCAGGCCCACCGCGCTCGCCGCCCAGGGCAGAGCGACGATCAGACCGGTCTGCGTCGGGCTGAGCCCGGCCATGCCCTCGACCACCTGCGGCAGCCAGAACATGATGCCGTAATTGCTCGCGAGGATGCAGTACCAGATCGCCGCGCAGGTCCAGCCGACCGGGCTGCGCAGTGCGGCCCAGCGCTCGGGATCGTGTTCGCCGGCGACCTTGGGCTTGCTAGCGCCGGTGACGTTGGCGGTCAGCCAGGCGCGCTCGGCGTCGTTCAGCCAGCGCGCCTCGGTCGGGCGCAGCGGGAAGTAGAGCGCGGCGAACAGCGCCAGGCCCAGCGCGGGCAAGGCCTCGATCACGAACATCATGCGCCAGGGCTCGATGCCGAAGGGGTTGGGCTGATCGAGCAGCCAGCCCGAAAGCGGCGCGCCGATCACCTGGGCGATCGAGATCGAGACGATCGGGATCGCCAGGATCGAGGCGCGGTAGCGCTCGGGCGCCCACTGGCTCAGGTAGAGCATCAGGCCCGAGGACAGCCCGCCCTCGGCGAAGCCGATCAGCACGCGCAGGATGTAGAGCTCCCACTGGCTGCCGACGGCGGCCATCGCGCAGGAGCAGAGGCCCCAGGCGAGGGTGATCGTCGCCAGCCAGCGGCGCATGCCGACGGCTTCGTAGAGCAACACGCTCGGATACTTGGCGAGCATGTAGCCGACGAACAGCACGCCCGCGCCGAAGCCGTACTGCGCGCTCGAGAGACCCAGCGATTCGTTCATGCGCAAGGCGGCGAAGCCGACATTGGTGCGGTCGATCGCGCCGATCAGGATGTAGAGCGCGCAAGGGATCACCAGCCGGCGGATGACCTTGGCGCCGATCCGCGCCTCCATTTCCCTCGTCGATTCCACCGCGATCCTCCCTGTTTGCAGCGATGATAGCGCTTGCATGGTTTGTGCACGATAGTTATGCATTATAGCTATGACAAGCATTCCGCAGGATTTCGATCCCGAAGCGCCCGAGGATTTCGAAAGCGCCCACCGCGACTATGCAAGGCTGCGCGGCGAATGCCCCGTGGCGCATACCGAGGGGCTCGGCGGTTTCTGGGCGCTGTCGCGCTATGACGACGTCAAGCGCGCGGCTTCGGACTCGGCGACCTTCATCACCTCGGTGCAGAACGTCATCCCCAAGATCGCCTTCACCGGCCGGCGGCCGCCGCTGCATCTCGATCCGCCCGAGCACACGCCCTATCGCAAGGCGCTCAACCCGCTGCTCTCGCTCGAACGCTCGGAGGCTTTCGCGCCCAAGACGCGCGAACTGGCGCGCGAACTGCTCGCGCCGATGGTCGCGGCGGGCGGCGGCGACATCTGCGTCGGCTTCTCGAGCCACTTCCCCGTCCACGTCTTCGGCGAGTGGATGCGGATGCCCGAGGAATGGCTCGAGACGCTGCACGACGCGGGCCGCGCCTTCATCCTGGCAGTCCACATGAACCATCCCGAGCGGATGAAGGACACCAGCCTGAAGCTCTACGAGATGGCGCGCGCGTTGATCGCGATCCGCCGCGAGCATCCCGAGGATCCGGCGGTCGATCCCGTCAGCGCCCTGCTGGAAGCGCGGCACGAGGGGCAGCCGCTGCCCGAGGAACTGCTCGTCGGCACGGTCCGTCAGGTCCTGCTCGTCGGTCTCGTCGCGCCGATGGTGATGATGGGCTCGATCAGCGTCCATCTCGCCGGCGATCCCGTGCTGCAGCAGCAGTTGCGCGAGGACCCTGCGCTGATCCCCGATGCGATCGAGGAATTCCTGCGGCTCTACACCCCCTATCGCGGTTTCGCGCGCACCGCCGTGCGCGACGTCGAACTGCACGGCCGCACGATCCCTGCGGGCGAGGGCATCGCGCTGCTCTACTGCTCGGCCAACCGCGACGAGAGCATGTTCCCGCAGGGCGACCAGTTTGTCATGAACCGCCCCAACATCGGCGAGCACCTGGCCTTCGGGCGCGGGCCGCACAATTGCCCGGGGCTGCACCTGGGGCGCATGGAACTGCGCGTCGCGCTCGAGGAGTTGCTCGCGGCGACGCCGGGTGGCTTCGCGCTCGACGGCGAGATCACGATGAGCCGCTGGCCCGAGATCGGCCCGCTCGTCGTGCCTTTGCGCTTCGGCTGAGCGCGGGCTAGTCTCGCGCGCGATGAACGAGCTCAACGGCAGGAATCCCACGCTGGACGATGTGGCGCTGCAGGCCGGGGTCTCCTCGGCGACGGTCAGCCGCTTCATCAACAATCCCGCCGTGGTCGCCGCTGCCACCGCCGAGCGCATCCGCGCCGCGATCACCGCGACAGGCTATATTCCCAACCTGCTCGCCGGTGGCCTCGCTTCGAGCAAGTCGAAGATGGTCGCGGTGCTGATTCCGCATCTCGTCGATTCGATGTTCAACGCGACGATCGAGACCATGGTCGCCGAGCTTTCGGCCGCGGGCATGAATGTCATGCTGGGCCTCACCGGCATATCGACCGCGCGCACGAGCGAACTGATCCGCGCCGCGCTGAGCCGCCGGGTCGA
>SECS01000236.1 GCA_004211435.1 Novosphingobium sp.
GGATGTGCTTGACCGAGCTCATGCCGCCCCAGGCGGTGATCTTATCGATCCGGCTGGTGCGGATGATCTGCGAATCCATGTATTCGTCGCCGCCCTTCCAATAGGCGACGGCGATGTGCCTGGTCACCGGATGGTCGGGCGCGAGCTCGATTAAGGCGCGCGCGATCGCGTTGGCGGTGAGCGGATCGTTCGAAGGCGACTTGATCAGGATGTCCGACTTGGTCAGTCCGGCGCGCGCGATCGTCATGGCAGCAACCACTGGAACGTTACCTGCAGTGATGTGGAGCTGGCGCGTGCCGATGGCGCGGATCGAAACTGTGTCATAGTCGCCGCCGCTCGGCACCCAGCCGTCGATGTATCTGGTGCCGATTGTCTTCTCGACCAGCGCGGCCATGCCCTCGGCCGAGAACATGTGCGGCAGGGCATCATAGACGCCGCGCAGGATCGGTTCGGCGAGACCTCCCGCCTGCAGCGCGAGCTGGAAGCTCTCCTGCAGCAGCGGGTTGTCGTCGAGGCTCAGACGCTTACCCAGCTCCGCCAGCACCTCGATGATCTCGGCCATCGGCGTATCGTGCAGGTCGCGCAGCCGCGAGGTATCGCCGAGCACGAGATCGTGAATGTGCCTGTGCGGGTCGGCCTGGCGGAAATCGGCGCCGCCGCGCCCCTTGTAGGTGACCGCGTCGTCGCCTGGCATGATGACCCTGCCGCGCGCGATGATGGGAATGTTCAGAACGGAGTTAGCAATCTCTAACATCATGCTTCTCCCGCCACGAATTCCATGAACTCGTTGTAGGCCTGCTGCGATCCCGCGCAGGTGATCTTGTCCTCGCCGCCCTCGTTCTCACCGATGCGGCGGATCGATTTGGCGATCCGCGGCGCGCGCCAACCGGTCTCGGTGTCCTCGTCATCCCAGTGGATCGTGACCTCGTCGCCCGAGGTGAAGCCGCCCCAGTAGGATTGCGGGACGAGGTCGACCAAAACCAGCCGGCCGGTCTGCACGCCCTCGCGCGGCAGGGCCTCGCCATTCGGCCCCATCAGCAGCGGCACCGAGTAGGGCGGCAGGTAGAAGAAATCGTCCTTCGCCAGCGGCGCGTTGCCGATGCACTCGGAGAAGCCGTATTGATTGCCCATGAAATCGACGCCGAAGAAGGTCTTGATCTGGTCTTCCCAGTCGTCGGGCGCGTCCTTGTAGCCCTTCATGCCGCCACCGCCAGAGATGATCGAGCCCGGCGCGAACTCGCATTTCACACCGCGATCGAGGCCGGCCTTGGCGACGCGGAACATGTCGGCGAAGGTTCCGCCGATCTTCACCCGCTGTCCCCTGTATTCCTTGATCAGGCTGGCGAACCACTCGTCAAGGTCGCCATCCTTGGACCGCCCTTGGGCCAGCATCGCCTGGCGCTGTTCGAGCAGCGCGGGATCGAGACCGAGAGCGGCAACCTCCCCCTTGTCTTCGGCAGCTTGGAGGCGGCCCGAAAGCGCCATTAGGTCAGCCGGAATGTGGGTGTCGTAGAGCGTGTGGTAGTTGTCTTCGCCGCCTGCCATCTCGACGTTGAACAGGCTCATCATCTTGAGCATCGTTTGATAGCCGCCGCGATATCCCGGGAAAAAGGTCGGCAGCTTGGTCGTCCAGTGATCGACCCCACTGGCGGCATAATTGACGTTGAAGAAGTGGAACTTCCAGGGACCGAATTCGTCCCTCGACCGCGGGACGAAGGACAGCTTGCCCGTGGTACCGCTCGAATAGGTGACCAGCATGCCGAAGGCCTCCAGCCGCCGGAGCCATTCCTCGATGGTCTTGAGGCCGGTCAGGTCGACGCGGGTCAGATCATGCGCGGTCAGCTTGTCGAGCCAGCCGGTCAGTTTCGCGAAATCGCGGTTCTCGATGATCTGGATCGGATAGTTCTTGAGCACGCGGTGATCGAAGCAGACTGGCAGCACATCTTCGATCCGGTCGATTGCATCGACGCCCTGTCGATCCGCCAGCTTCTTGAGCGCCGGGATGCGGTCGCGCAGGCGGCGGAACTGGATTTGCATGGCCTCGAGCTGCAGCTTCTCGCGCTCTTCGCGCGGGATCGACATCAGTTCGTCCCAGCTGCGGTAGGTCCAGGCGGCGGGGTTGTCGGGCAGCAGGCTGATGGCCATGACACGAAATCCTCTCTTCGTTCGTTGAGGGAGTTCTACCGCAATGGTCAGAGGCGAAGTGCACGGTATTGCATGCTCATTGCGATAGGCAAAACCTATCGCCTGATTGCAAGCCGCATTAGAAGCTCGGCCACGCGCTGCGGTTCGGTCACCATCATGTCGTGGCCGGTGTCGATCTCCCACACGCGGTCGGCGTCGAGACTGCGCGCCAGGCTGTCGCCGCTGCGAAGTCGCAGGGTCGAGGGCGCGATGATGTTCGTCCTGGGCAAGGCGCGCACCGCGGCCTCGTCGGTCAGGTGCAGCGGATCGACGAAGCTGCGCCACGGATGCGGGGTGAGCCGGCTGCGCAGCCACTCCTGATCGAGCGGATCGGTCACGCCGTAGATCGCGAACGACGGCGCGTCGGGAAACAGCAGGAGATCGACGCCATCGACGGTCCGCATCTCGTTATCGGCCAGTTGCCTCAGCGCCGGGGACCAGTCCACCAGCGCCTCGCCATCGCGCGGAATGGCCGCATCGAGGTAGACAATCTCCCGGATGCGCCCGGGCAAGCGGTCCGCCACGCCGGTGATCACCATCCCGCCGTAGCTGTGCCCGACGAGAATGACCTCGGAGAAATCCCTGGTTTCGATCAGATCGACGACGTCGGCGATGTGGGTGCCCAGCGTCGTGTGCGGCGAGAGCAGCGACGCGCGCTCACCTAGGCCGGTGAGCGTCGGGGCATGGACCTCGTGTCCTTCCGCCGAGAGAAGGGGCACAACGCGATCCCAGCACCAGCCGCCATGTGCGCCGCCGTGAACCAGAACATAACACGCCATTTGCCGCTCCTCCCGATGGGATAGGCCGTCAGCTGCCGAAGCGATAGCGCAAACGCACGCCGTACATGCGAGGCTCGCCGAGAAACTTCGAGACGAAGCCCGAGCTCGACTGCTCGTTCACCTGCGTGAAATAGCGCTCGTTGGTCACGTTGGTCGCGAAGACCGACAGATCGACCGGGGTTCCGGCGACGCCATTCCAGTTGAGGTTCAGGTTAAGCAGATCGGTTGGCGGCAGCAGGCCCTGCGTTCCCGAGTAAGTCGCGCGCAAGGCCGAGGTGTAGCTGTACGTTGCGCCCACGGTCACCTTTCCGATGCCATCCGGCAGCGGCAGGGTGTAGTTCGCGGT
>SECS01000237.1 GCA_004211435.1 Novosphingobium sp.
ACCGCGAACTACACCCTGCCGCTGCCGGATGGCATCGGAAAGGTGACCGTGGGCGCAACGTACAGCTACACCTCGGCCTTGCGCGCGACTTACTCGGGAACGCAGGGCCTGCTGCCGCCGACCGATCTGCTTAACCTGAACCTCAACTGGAATGGCGTCGCCGGCAGCCCGGTCGACCTCTCGGTCTTCGCGACCAACGTCACCAACGAGCGCTACTTCACGCAGGTGAACGAGCAGTCGAGCTCGGGCTTCGTCTCGAAGTTCCTCGGCGAACCCCGCATGTACGGTGTGCGTTTGCGCTATCGCTTCGGCAACTGACGGCGTATTTCGTCGAGAGGAGCGGCAAATGGCGTGTTATGTCCTGGTTCACGGCGGCGCACATGGCGGCTGGTGCTGGGATCGCGTCGTGCCCCTTCTCTCGGCGGAGGGGCACGAGGTCCACGCGCCGACGCTCACCGGCCTGGGTGAGCGCGCGCGCCTGCTCGCGCCGGACACGACGCTGGGCACCCACATCGCCGACGTCGTAGATCTGATCGAAACTAGGGATCTCACCGAGGTCATCCTCGTCGGGCACAGCTACGGCGGGATGGTGATCACCGGCGTGGCGGACCGCTTCCCCGGGCGCATTCGGGAGATGGTCTACCTTGACGCCGCCATTCCGCGCGACGGCGAGGCGCTGGTGGACTGGTCCCCCGCGCTGAGAGAGCTGGCGGCCAACGAGAGGCGGACCGTCGACGGCGTCGATCTCCTGCTGTTTCCCGACGCGCCGTCCTTCGCGATCTACGGCGCGACCGATCCGCTCGATCAGGAGTGGCTGCGCAGCCGGCTCACCCCGCATCCGTGGCGCAGCTTCGTCGATCCGCTGCACCTGACCGACGAGGCCGCGGTGCGCGCCTTGCCTAGGACGAACATCAACGCGCCCTCGACCCTGCGACTTCGCAGCGGCGACAGCCTGGCGCGCAGTCTCGACGCCGACCGCGTGTGGGAAATCGACACCGGCCACGACATGATGGTGACCGAACCGCAGCGCGTGGCCGAGCTTCTGATGCGGGTTGCCATCACGCGATAGCTTTTGCCTATCGCAATGAGCATGCAATACCGTGCACCCCGCGTCTGACCATTGCGGTAGAATTCCCTCAACGAACGAAGAGAGGATCTCGTCATGGCCATCAGCCTGCTGCCCGACAACCCCGCCGCCTGGACCTACCGCAGCTGGGACGAACTGATGTCGATCCCGCGCGAAGAGCGCGAGAAGCTGCAGCTTGAAGCCATGCAGATCCAGTTCCGCCGGCTGCGCGATCGCATTCCGGCGCTCCAGAAGCTGGCCGATCGGCAGGGCGTCGATGCGATCGACCGGATCGAGGACGTGCTCCCGGTCTGCTTCGACCATCGCGTGCTCAAGAACTATCCGATCCAGATCATCGAAAACCGCGACTTCGCTAAACTGACCGGCTGGCTCGACAAGCTGACGGCACATGACCTGACCCGCGTCGACCTGACCGGCCTCAAGACTATCGAGGAATGGCTCGGGCGCCTTGAGGCGTTCGGCATGCTGGTGACCTATTCAAGCGGAACCACGGGCAAGCTGTCCTTCGTGCCGCGGTCCAGGGACGAATTCGGTCCCTGGAAGTTCCATTTCTTCAACGTCAACTATGCCGCGAGCGGGGTCGATCACTGGATGACCAAGTTGCCGACCTTCTTCCCGGGGTATCGTGGCGGCTATCAGACGATGCTCAAGATGATGAGCCTGTTCAACGTCGAGATGGCGGGCGGCGAAGACAACTACCACACGCTCTACGACACCCACATTCCGGCTGACCTCATGGCGCTTTCGGGCCGCCTCCAGGCTGCCGAAGACAAGGGGGAGGTCGCCGCTCTCGGCCTCGATCCCGCGCTGCTCGAACAGCGCCAGGCGATGCTAGCCCAAGGGCGGTCCAAGGACGGCGACCTCGACGAATGGTTCGCCAGCCTGATCAAGGAATACAAGGGACAGCGGGTGAAGATCGGCGGAACCTTCGCCGACATGTTCCGGGTCGCCAAGGCCGGCCTCGATCGCGGTGTGAAATGCGAGTTCGCGCCGGGCTCGATCATCTCCGGCGGTGGCGGCATGAAGGGGTACAAGGATGCGCCCGACGACTGGGAAGACCAGATCAAGACCTTCTTCGGCGTCGATTTCATGGGCAACCAGTACGGCTTCTCCGAGTGCATCGGCAACGCGCCGCTGGCCAAGGACGATTTCTTCTACCTGCCACCCTACTCGGTGCCGCTGCTGATGGGGCCGAACGGCGAGGCCTTGCCGCGCGAGGGCGTTCAGACCGGCCGGCTGGTTCTGGTCGACCTCGTCCCGCAGTCTTACTGGGGCGGCTTCACATCGGGCGACGAGGTCACAATCCACTGGGATGACGAGGACACCGAGACCGGCTGGCGCGCGCCGCGGATCGCAAAATCGATCCGCCGCATCGGCGAGAACGAGGGCGGCGAGGACAAGATCACCTGCGCAGGATCGCAGCAGGCCTACAACGAGTTCATGGAATTCGTGGCGGGAGAAGCGTGATGCGAGAAATTGCTAATTCTGTTCTGAACATTCCCATCATCGCACGCGGCAAGGTCATCATGCCGGGCGACGACGCGGTCACCTACAAGGGGCGCGGCGGCGCGGATTTCCGCCAGGCCGACCCGCACAGGCACATCCACGATCTCGTGCTCGGCGATACCTCGCGGCTGCGCGACCTGCACGATACGCCGATGGCCGAGATCATCGAGGTGCTGGCGGAGCTGGGCAAGCGCCTTAGCCTGGACGATAATCCGCTGCTGCAGGAGAGCTTCCAGCTCGCGCTGCAGGCGGGAGGTCTCGCCGAACCGATCCTGCGCGGCGTCTACGATGCGCTGCCACAGATGTTCTCGGCCGAGGGCATGGCCGCGCTGGTCGAGAAGACCATCGGCACCAGATACATCGACGGCTGGGTGCCGAGCGGCGGCGACTATGACACGGTATCGATCCGCGCCATCGGCACGCGCCAGCTCCATATCACTGCAGGTAACGTCCCAGTGGTCGCGGCAATGACGATCGCCCGCGCCGGACTGACCAAGTCGGACATCCTGATCAAGTCGCCTTCGAACGATCCGCTCACCGCCAACGCGATCGCGCGCACCTTAATCGAGCTCGCGCCCAACCATCCGGTGACCAAGCACATCGCCGTCGCCTATTGGAAGGGCGGCGACGAATACATGGATTCGCAGATCATCCGCACCAGCCGGATCGATAAGATCACCGCCTGGGGCGGCATGAGCTCGGTCAAGCACATCC
>SECS01000100.1 GCA_004211435.1 Novosphingobium sp.
CTGACTTCGGTGGCGTTGACCCGCTGCGCGGTGACGATGATGTCCTCGGACTGCTCACCGGCTTCCTGCGCCTGGACGGCAAGCGGAGCCAGCGCGGCGGTCGAGGCCAGCAGCGCGGTGACGAGACGGACGCGGTTGCGAAGCACGATGGACATAATCGCGAGTTTCCCATGACTTGATGCGCCCTAGCGATGGCGGGGCGGCGATGCGCAATTGCAGTAAGTGATAATCACTTGCAACAATTCAGAATGGGCTTGTCCATTTTTCCCGGAGCGATTGTGGCATTTCTGGCCAAACCTGCTCGGCTCCGCAAGAGCCTGGGATAAGGCGTTCCCACCGCAGAAATTGGTGATTTCACATTCGGGATAGTGGGCACAATCAGGCCATTTTACCGCGGGATTTTAACGCGAGCGATTCTCATTAGATGATTTTTTGCGCCGTCAGCCGGGTAGACCGACCGGTGAAAAAGCGAGGAATTCCGCGGCTACGACCATAGTCTAAGTTCGCCGATCGGCTCGCCTGCTCAGCCCGGCGCCGGCGCCAACAGGTTAACCGTCCTTAAGGTTACCCGGCATTTATACCTACCGGCGCTGAGCGTCAGCCTTAACGACGTCGTGACTAATGCCGTGTTGACCAACATAGGTCTTGGGGATCAACGGGGCTTAACTATATGAAATTGAAGTACCTTCTTCTTACTGCTGCATTTGTGTTTCCTGCGTCGGCCTATGCCGATGAAGCTGTTGCCGCCAAAGATGCGCAATCGGAGACCGAATCGAGCCAGGCGCAGAAGCCGGCCGCACAGAATTTCAGCACGGGCGTCGCGAAGGGCCGCGACATGCTCGACAGCGCGATTTCTGCCAGCGCTTACGACAACGTCGAAATCCAGAAGATCGGGGCGCGCTCGCTTTCCGAAGTTCTTCGCAACATTCCGGGCATCCGCGCCGAAGCCGTGACCGGCGAAGGCAATGCCAGCTACACCATCCGCGGCCTGCCGCTCGCCGCGACCGGCTCGAAGTTCGTTCAGTTCCAGGAAGACGGCCTGCCGGTCCTCGAGTTCGGCGACCTCCAGGTCTTCTCGCCCGACTCGCTGCTGCGCGCCGACCTCAACCTCGCGCGCATCGAGACGATCCGCGGTGGTTCGGCCTCGACCTTCGGTTCGAACTCGCCGGGCGGCGTGATCAACCTCATGACCAAGACGGGCGAAGTCGAAGGCGGCTCGATCCGCCTCTCGACCGGCGTCGACTATGGCGAATACCGCGTCGACGCGGCCTACGGCGGTCGCCTGACCGACACCGTCCGCTTCCAGTTCGGTGGCTTCTATCGCAAGGGCGAAGGTCCGCGTGACGTCGGCTACGACGCCTACAAGGGCGGCCAGTTCAAGTTCAACGTCACCAAGGAATTCGACAACGGCTACATCAGGCTGCACCTGAAGTACCTCGACGACAAGGTGCCGTTCTACCAGACCGTTCCGATCCGGGCGACGGGCACCGATGCCGATCCGAGCTTCGTGAACTACGGCTCTATCGACGTCCGCAAGGATTCGCTGTTCTCGCAGAACATCGGCGGCTTCCAGACGCTCGACCAGACCAACCGCCCGACCCAGGGCAACCTGCACGACGGCATCCACTCGGTGGTGAAGTCGATCGGCCTCGAATCGCAGTTCGATGTCGGCGAGTGGACGGTCACCGAGCGCTTCCGCTTCGCGGACATCTCGGGCAGCCTGAACTACAACATTCCGATCGTGGTCGGCCCTGCAGCCGGTCTGCTCCCCTCGTTCGGCGGCCCGGGCGCGCGCCTCAGCTATGCCAGCGGTCCCAATCGCGGTCAGGCGATCACGAACCCGTCTACGCTCAACGGCAACGGTCTGGTGGCACTTTCGGTGCTCAACAGCTCGAAGGCCAACAGCTACGACAACATGACCAATGACCTGCGCATCAGCCGCGTCTGGAACCTTGGCGGCGGCAAGCTGACGACGACGGCGGGCTTCTACAAGGCGTCGCAGGACATCGACACGTTCAACTCGCTGCAGACCTTGGTGAGCGATGCTCGCGGCGGCGGTGAAACGTCGCTGCTGAATATCACCACCGCCACCGGCGTTGCGGTCACCCAGGACGGCGTCCTGAACTACAACATCCCGGGCAGCACCGTGCGCAACCGCCGCATCGACGCCAACTACGACGTCAACGCGCCGTACGGCTCGATCAACTATCACACCGGCCGTCTCGCCGTCGGCGGTAGCGTCCGCTACGACATCGGTCGCGTGAAGGGCACGCTCTACGGCGCCGATCTCGGCGGTGGCCGCGTCGGCATCACGGCGGTCGACGTCAACGGCGACGGCGTGATCTCGTTGCCCGAGCGCACGACCTCGGTCCTTCCGCTCGGAAGCCCGGCTCCGCTCAACTACAAGTACGACTACCTCAGCTATTCGGTCGGCGTGAACTATCGCGTCGCGGAATCGTTCGCGGTGTTCGGACGCTACAGCCGCGGCGGCCGCGCCGCTGCCGACCGCATCCCCTTCACGGCGGCGGTCAATTCGGTCACCGGCGCGCTGGCAAGCCCGGCGGACGGCTACGACACGGTCAAGCAGGCCGAGCTCGGCGCGAAGTTCCGCAAGGATAACATCACGCTGAACGCAACCGCCTTCTACGCCAAGACCAGCGAGCGCAACCAGCAGATCGCGGCTGCGCCCGACGGTTCGCTGGTGCAGGTCCGCATCGCCCGCGGCTACAAGGCCAAGGGTGTCGAGATCGAGGGTACCTACCGTACGGGCGGCTTCAGCCTGGCGGCCAACGCCACCTTCACCGACGCGGAGATCGAGAGCGATCCGGCCAACCCGCTGCTGGTCGGCAACAAGCCGCGTCACGCTTCGAGCGTGATCTTCTCGGCGACGCCGCAGTACGAAACCGAGCTGTTCACCGTTGGCTTCAACGCCGTCGGCACGACGAGCAACTATGCTCAGGACACCAACCAGCTCAAGCTGCCTGGCTACACGCTGATCAACGCCTTCGCTCGCGTCCGGCCGATGGACCGCGTGGAGTTGTCGATCAACGCCTCCAACCTGTTCAACAAAGCTGCATTCGTCGAGGTCTCTCAGGCCACGATCCCGGCAGGTGGCCTCGTTCTCGCCCGTACTCTGCTCGGGCGCACGATTTCTGCCGCGGTGCAGTTCGACTTCTAAGCTGAGTACCGACGGCCGGGACGCGAAACGCGTTCCGGCCGCTCCGGGCTCGATCGCAGGGTCCTCAATCGAGAGTAAGAAAAATGCTTAAGTCCGCGAAGATCCCACGGAAACTTGGCCTCTCCTTCGCCACGATCTGCGCCATGGCCGCAGTCGTGATGATCGTGTTTCTGGCCAACATCCTGATGATCTCTGGCTCGACCGATCGCAACAACGAAAGCCAGGGAATCCACGCTGAGGTGCTCACGCTGGAAACCGCGCTGCTGCGTCAGAACAGCCAGCTTCGCGGCTACCTCGTGACCGGCGACGACTCCTATCTCAAGTCCTACAACGAAGGACGCGACGACTACGACTCCGCCTCGGCCAAGCTTGAGAAGGTTCTGGTCGAGCCCGAGTTGAAGACGGCGCTGCTCGAATCGCGCACAGAGACGCTCAAGTGGCGCAAGGACTGGGGTGACCGCCTCATCGCGCGCGTCAAGGCCGGCCACAAGGACGAGGCCGCCGACGAGGTCCGCGGCGCCGGCAAGGCCGTGTTGGTCAGCGCCGCGGTGCTGCCGCTGCGCCTGATCCGCGACGCCCAGGTCGCCGCGATCGAATCCAACTCGACGCGCCAGCAGACCGCGATCACGGTGGCTCTGATCACGCTCACGATCGGCGGCATCGCCCTGATCGGTATCGCGATCTTCCTCGCCATGCAGCTGACCAAGCTCATCGCCCGTCCGATCAGCGGCCTGACCCAGGTCATGGCCGATCTGGCCGCCGGCCGTAACGACATTGCCGTGCCCGACACGGATCGCGTCGACGAACTCGGCGACATGGCCCGTGCCGTGCTCGTGTTCCGCGACGCCGCCATCGCCAAGGAAACCGGCGACCGCGATCGCGAACTCGCCATGGGCGAGATCGGTCGCCGCCTGCACGACCTGTCGCAGTCCGATCTGCGCGCGCGTCTGAACGATCTGCCACCGGCTTTCGCGGGTGTCGCCAAGGACTTCAACGCCGCGCTCGAACAGCTCTGCGGCGTCATGGGCTCGGTCCGCGGCACGATCGACTCGATCTCGAACTCCTCGTCCGAGATCCGTCAGGCCACCAACGACCTGTCGAAGCGTTCCGAGCAGCAGGCTGCCAAGCTGCAGACCTCGAGCGCGGCTATGGCCGACATCACCAAGAAGGTCAGCGAAAGCGCCGAAATCGCCACCAACGCCAGCAAGGCGATGGTCGAGGCGCGCAGCGAAGCCGAGCAGGGCGGCGACGTCGTCCGCAAGGCGATCGAGGCGATGTACGGCATCCAGAAGGCCAGCCAGGAAATCGTCGAGATCATCACCGTGATCGACGGCATCGCCTTCCAGACCAACCTCCTCGCGCTCAACGCAGGTGTCGAAGCGGCGCGTGCCGGTGACGCCGGCAAGGGCTTCGCAGTGGTCGCCAGCGAAGTGCGAGCACTCGCCCAGCGCGCCGCGGACGCCGCCAGCGACGTCAAGACGCGCATCACCTCGACCGCCGGACACGTCACGGCCGGTGTGGAACTGGTCAACGAGACCGGTGGCTCGCTCGATCGCATCATCGAGCGCGTGTCGAGCGTCTCGAACTCGATCGAAGCCATGGCCGCCGCGGCCGAGCAGCAATCGAGCGGCCTGCGCGAAGTCAACTCGGCCATCAGCTCGATGGACATGATGACCCAGCAGAACGCCGCCATGGTCGAACAGACCACGGCTGCGACCGAACTGCTCGCCAAGGAAGCAGAGGAGCTGTTCCGCGCCTTCTCGACCTTCCAGATCGACGCGGCCGGCTCGCGCCGTCCGACGATGGTCTCGGCGCCCGCGCCCCGCGCGGCCCCGCCGCGGCAGATGTCGGCCCCGGTGCCGCAGGTCATGGGCAACCTGGCGCTCCAGAGCGACGACGACTGGTCGGAATTCTGACGCCACGCCAATAGATCTGGCCAAATGAAAAGGGCCGGCAAGCACAACGCTTGCCGGCCCTTTTCATTTAACGACAATTACTGACAGCGGTTATCAACGGTATTGCCGATTTGTTTCCAGACAGAGGCAGTATTACATAGAGACACGAAACCTCCATATTAAATGGATCTCCCCTAGGCCCTCCCCGTGCGATCCCATCTCGGCATTCACGGGGCAGACAATCATGAAGTTCAAGTACATCCTTCTCGCGGCGGCCTGCGCCAGCCCGCTTCCGGCTTTCGCGCAGGACGCGACGTCGACCGGTACGGAAACCGCGGCTGAGGCGAAGCCCGCCAAGCAAGCCTTCACGACCGGCGTCGCCAAGGGCCGCGACATGCTCGACAGCGCGATCTCCGCCAGTTCGTTCGACGGCGTCGAGATCCAGAAGCTCGGCATGCCCTCGATCGCCGAGATCCTGCGCAACGTCCCCGGCATCCGCGCCGAGGCGGTCAGCGGCGAAGGCAATGCCTCTTACTCGATCCGCGGTCTGCCGCTCGCGGCGACGGGCTCGAAGTTCATGCAGTTCCAGGAAGACGGCATGCCCGTCGTCGAATTCGGCGACCTCAACTTCTTCGGCTCTGACGTGTTCATGCGCGCCGACCTGAGCCTCGGCCAGGTTCAGACGATCCGTGGCGGTTCGGCTTCGACCTTCTCGTCGAATTCGCCGGGCGGCGTTATCAACTTCATCTCGAAGACCGGCGAGGTCGAAGGCGGCGCGGTCCAGGTCTCGACCGGGCTCGACTACGACACCAAGCGCATCGACTTCGACTATGGCGGCAAGCTGTCGGACAGCCTGCGCTTCCACGTCGGCGGCTTCTACCGTCAGGGCGAAGGCCCGCGCGAGATGGGCTACGATGCGCTCAAGGGCGGCCAGTTCAAGGTCAACCTGACCAAGACCTTCGCGGGTGGCTATATTCGCCTCTACGGCAAGTATCTCGATGATCGCACGCCGACCTACCTGCAGATGCCGCTCGCGGTCGGCGGCACCAACGCCGATCCGACCTACAGCCCGATCGCCAACTTCGACATTCGCAAGGATGTCATCGGCTCGAACGCGATTTCGGCCCTCCCGACGCTCGACGGCGACAACAAGCTGATCCGCGACGACATGCGCGAAGGCTCGCACCCGATCGTCAAGACCGTCGGCCTCGACGCGCAGTTCGAGCTCGGCGATTGGACGATCAGCGAGAAGTTCCGCTATTCGGACATCCACGGCCGTGTCATGCAGAATTTCCCGCTGTCGGTCGCCCCGGCCACCGCGCTGCTCGCGGCCTATGGCGGTCCGCTCGCCAGGCTCTCCTATGCCTCGGGCCCGAACAAGGGCCAGGTCATCGCCAACCCCGCGACGCTCAACGGCAACGGCCTGATGGCCTATTCGCTGTTCATGGACGTCCACCTCAACAGCCTCGACAACCTGAGCAACGACGTGCGCGCGAGCAAGGTGTGGAAGATCGGTAACGGCGATCTGACGACCACCTTCGGCTACTACCACTCGTCGCAGAAGATCGATGCCGATTGGCTGTTCAACTCGGCGGTGACCGACGTCGTCGGCGGCGGCCAGAGCGCGCTGCTCGACATCACCGACGCGCTCGGCCGCAAGCAGACGCAGGACGGTTACTACGCCTATAGCGCGCAGATCGTCACGACCGGCTACCGCCGCTCCTATGACCTCAACTACACGATCGACGCGCCTTACGCCTCGTTCAACTACAAGACCGGCAAGCTCGCGGTCGGCGGTTCGGTCCGTTACGACTTCGGCCGGGTCAAGGGCACGCTCTACGGTTCGGAACTGGGCGGCGGCCGCGTCGGCACGTCCAGCTTCGACATAAACGGCGACGGCGTGATCTCGATCCCCGAGACGCGCGTCGGCGTGCTGCCGCTCACGCAGCCCGGCCCGGTGAACTACAAGTACGACTACCTCTCCTACTCGCTGAGCGCCAATTACCGCTTCGCCCAGGATCTCTCGGTCTTCGCGCGCTACAGCCGCGGTGGCCGCGCCGCTGCCGAACGCCTGCAGTTCACCCCGGCGATGAACTACCTGACCGGCGAACCCGTCGATCCGGCAAGCAAGTACGATCCGGTCAAGCAGGCCGAGGCCGGCGTGAAGTTCCGCAAGGACAACCTCGAGCTCTATCTGACCGGCTTCTGGGCGAAGACCGGCGAGCGCAACTCGCAGATCAACAGCAATGCGCAAGGCCAGGTCCAGGTCCAGAACATCGTCCGCTCCTACAAGGCCGTGGGCGCCGAGTTCGAGGGCTCCTATGCCTGGGGTCCGTTCAAGCTGACCGCCGGCGCGACCTATACCGATGCCGAGATTTCGAGCGATCTCACCGATCCCAGCGTGATCGGCAACGTGCCGCGGCACCAGGCGAACTTCATCTTCGCGCTGACCCCGCAGTACGATACCGAGCTGTTCAGCATCGGCGCGAACGTGATCGGCACCACCGGCAGCTTCGCGCAAGACACCAACCAGCTCAAGATGCCCGGCTACACGACGGTCAACGCCTTCCTCCAGGTGCGCCCGACCGAGCGCGTCCAGCTCTCGTTGAACGCGAACAACGTGTTCAACGTTCTCGGCCTCGCCGAAGTGACCCAGGCGGCGATCCCGGCGACGGGCGTGGTCACCGCTCGCGCGATCAACGGCCGGACGATCTCGGCCTCGGCGCGCTATTCGTTCTGAGCGAAAAGGCGGTCGGAGCTTCCGCGCTCCGGCCACCCGCGTGCCGCCCCCCCGGCCACGCGAAAAGGCCCGGTGCGCTTCACGGCGCGCCGGGCTTTATTCTTCCAGAACAGGCTTGGCGCCGGCGAGCCTGCCTTCCTCTGCAACTTGGCGGTGACGACGAGCGGCTTCGAGCCTGCTGACGTGCTTGAGCCCCAGATCAGAAATCTGCACCAGAGCGCGGATCCATTGCGTCCCAGCGAGGGTGTGGCGCGACCGGACGAGCGCCCAAGTCATTCCGGGATCTCGAAAACGCCTTAGGATCATTCTGTCCTGAGGAGTCGATGCCTATGCAGTGCACCAAGTTCGTCTTTGTCCCCGCCGTCCTCGCCCTTGCCTCCCCAGCTTCCGCCCAAGCCACATTCGAAGGCGCCGGCGACCAGGGCGAACTCGACTGCGGTGGCGGGATCGCAACGATTTCGGGGGCGAGCAATCGGATGACGGTCACGGGAGGCTGCAGCCAACTGGTGATTGAAGGCGCTGACAATGAGGTTCGCGTCGAGCTTGCATCGAAAGGCGTGATCCGCATCGTTGGCGCCAGCAACCGCGTGCAGTGGACCACGCCCGACGGCAGCAAGGCCCAACTGCGCGTAAGCGGAGCTGGCAACCGGATATCGATGGCACGCTGAAGCACGATCGCCACCGCGAGAACATCCCCTGCGGCAATCGCTGCGGCATCGTAACCTGGTGGGAAATCCTCCCTGCGAAGGCGCAGCGGCGGATCGTTGGAACTAGTGGACCGGCGGGGGCGACGGAATAGCGCGATCGCAGGAAGGGCGGCGGCAGCCCTTCAATCGCAGGCGGAATAGTCGCCGGCGCGACAGGCTTGTACCGCGCGGCGCCAGGCGGCCACTTGCCGATCGTAGCGGGCGCGCTCCTCGGCATAGTCGGCACGGTCGCGTTCATGGGCACGCGATTGCGCACTGTAGTTCGACGCGGCATCGGCATGGTCTTCGGATCCGCGCCAGGCGCGCCAACCTTCGGCGTAGCGCGCATCGCGTTCGCGCACATGCGCGAGCTGCTGGAGATTCAGTTGGCGAATGATCTCGCGATCGCGCTGCCGGGCGGCGGAACCGCGCATCGCGGGGTCCTTGGGATCGTCCGCCAGGACGGCGGCGGGCACGACAGCCGCCAGCAGCGGTGCGCAGATCAACCAGCCAAATTTCATCGCATTCCCTCACCGACCCATGGCGCCGCTATCCCGAAACGTGACGTCTCGCGCAAATCGTTTGCGATGAAGTCCTCACGGCTCGTCGCAGGTGGGGCAAGAAGATCGGGACTCAACCGCGCCAGTCGATCCACGAACCATAGGCGTGGCAGATCGCCAGCACGCGGCTGGTGCCGGCCTCTTCGCCGCCCGTCCAGTGGGTCAGGCGGAGTTGGACCTCGCTGCGGTCCGAATTCCATTCGAGGCTGATCCAGGCAAGCGGACGCTCGGGCGTGGCGCGCGCGCCGGCAGCCATGATCGTGGTCAGCGCGGCGCGGCGCTCGGCCTCGGGCAGATATTGCAGCACCATCGAATGCATGATCACGCGGCAGACGCCGTCGCGCTGCGGCTCGGCGAGTTGGCGGGCAAGCCAGGGCGCGGCGCTGTCGCGGTCGATCGGCGGCGGGCAAGCGCGGTTGATCGCGATCGCGTGACAAAGGCGCTCGGCACGCTGCGGATGATCGGCCCAGATGTAGGACAGCAGACGCTCGCGGGTGAGACTTTCCTCTAGCCGCAGCGGACGCAGGTCGACGCCCCGGACCCGGTCGATCACGACCGGCGCCTGTGGCACCGTCGCCCCGCGCCATTCGGGAGCGACGCACACAGGCGAATCGAGCTTGCCCGCCCTCACTCCGCCCAGGTCATGGGCGTAGCGGTCGAGCATGAGATTGAGCCCGGCGCTCGCGCCGAATTCGAGCAGTTCGAAAGGCATCGCCGTATCGTGCGCGAGCGTCATCAACGCGGCCATGAACGAAGCCGAGCGGCCGACCTCGTTGGTCTGGGTCGGATGATCCATCCATTCGAGGATCGTCGCTTCGCCGGTTTCGAGCGCTTCGCCGATCGCACGGTCGAAATCGTCGTGCCGGCCGGCATAGAGTGCGTCGAGATCGGGATGGATCTGTCGCCGCGCCAGCGCGTGGAGGCCGGCGTTGAGCCGCATGGCCATGGCCGCCGCGGCGGGATCGCCGGGCCAGTTGCCGATCAGCGCCGCAAGCCGCGGCGCGCGATCGAGCTGGCGCCAGGCGGCGGCGAGCACGTCGCTGACAAAGGCCGACCCGAGCGCGCGCGCGATACCCGACTGCCGCAGCAGTTCGGCGCGGCCGTCTCGCGTGTCCGCCGGTGGCGCGGATATTCGCGCCGGCGGTACCGAATGCGCGACGTGATCAGCGTCGCCCAGTTCGGTCCTAAGAATTGCTGAGCTGTTCACCGTATTCCCGCACAATTGCCGGGCCCAATGGCCCGAACTTTCAGGAATCCGAGTAAGTGATTGTGGTTTATGCTTACGGAACGGTACCCTCGGAAATATACCTGGTTCGTGCCGTAAAAGGCTTGGCGATCAGAGATTTCGCGCTTCGCCGTGCACTGCGGGCGAAAAGGGGCTCCTCGCCCGGCGGGCCGGAAGTGTCCGAGGACGCCACCGACCCGCCCCCCACGCGTTCCGAGAGCGACCCGTAACACGCAGGGATCACGCCGGTGCGAGCCCGAACCGAAGGTTCAGGCCGCCGCGTCCCGGCGCGCGTTCGTTCAGCGCGGCGCTGCCGCGCGTATCGTTGGGAACCGGCGTGCTACTCCGGCAGGAACCGGGCGGCGGGCATGACCGGCTCGTGCACCACGTCACCTTTCTCGAGCTGGTAGACCAGCCGATCGAGCGCGTTGAACGGCATCCAGGGCAAGGTGCCATCGGTCGCGAACCGGACCCAGAGCGCGTGCACCCGGTCGGCCAGGTCCTGCGGCGGCGCGGCGCCGGCAAGACCTTCGGCGCCGGCGGTGGTGGGCAGGGTGTTGAACACGAAGGGCAGTTCCATGCCATGGCACGCACCGAGCTCGCCGTCGCAGGCGGGCGAGCGCCAGTCGAACTCGTAGGCCCAGGTTCGCCCGACGTGCGCCGCGGCATATTGCCGCGCCGGCCAGCGGAAGACGAGATCGGTCATCGCGCGCGTGAACGCATGACCGGGCGAAACGCCCTTTGTGCCCAGACCGTAAGCGCGAAGCGCCGCGCGCGGCTGCGGGTTCGACTTTCCCAGGATCCAACCCGCCAGCAGTCGTCCCAACTTGGCGCGCACGCCGGTGGGCACGAAGTAGAGGTTCATTTCCTCGGCATTGGTGCCGATGAGCAGGTCGACCTCGGCGCCGGCCCCGGCGCGCAATGCCGTCAGCGGATGCACGGGCAGCACGTCGTCGCCGATGACCGGAACGAAACGGCTTATGCCGAAGACCGGCTCGTGACCCGCGGCGTCGCGCAGGTCGAGTCGCGCAGTCGGCTTGGCCAGCTTGGCCATGGCGGCGAGACCATCGGCCACAGAGACGCTGCGGAAACCGGCCACCGTCTGCGGCACTTTGAGGATTTTCGCGAGCTTGGCGACGAGGCGTCGGGCGATCGGCATCTCTCGGACCATCGAGCCATGGCCGCTCTCGACGATGGCCCGGCGGAATAGCCCTTTTACTAGCGGCGAGGTTATCAGGTCAGCGATCGCCATCGCCCCCGCGGACTCGCCGAAAACCGTGACATTGGCCGGATCACCGCCGAAGCCGGCGATATTGTCCTGCACCCAGCGCAACGCGAAAAGGATGTCGCGCAGGCCGAGGTTGGTCGGCGCACCCGGCACGGGCAGGAATCCATCGATTCCGAGCCGATAGTTGATCGCGACGCAGACCACGCCCGAGCGCGCGAAGGCGCTGCCGTCGTGCACGGGCGCGTCCTTGCTGCCGATGACGAAGCCGCCGCCGTGGACGAAGACCATGACCGGCCGGCCCGCAGCATCGTCGGGCGCCCAGACATTGACCGTCAGGTAGTCGCGGCCATCGACGCCGCCCTTCCCGACCACCGGAACGACATCGAGCCCAGGAAATGGCGTTATGACGTGCGGCGCGCAATCGCCGGGCACCAGCGCGTCGCGCAGGCCGCGCCAGGCAGCTGGCGCCCGCGGCAGTTCGAAGCGTTCGGGCGGCGCGGCATAGGGTACGCCGAGGAAGGTGCGGATCCCCTCCCCTCGGCGGCCTCTCACTTGTCCATATTGGGTCGATGCGACAGCGTCGCGCCCGGCACCCTGCGGGTCGTCATCCATCGTGAGACGATAGGCCAAGTGGCCGACTGTTCACAGAAGCGTCAATTTGCCCTGCGGCAGGATGGCTATGCCGCCGCGGCGACCGTGCCCCTCAGGGCGCGACGGGCAGCGCCGTCTGATACTTCACGATCGAGAGCGCGAAATGCGACGACGCGCCGCTGACCGAGGGATGCTTGAGCAGCACGCGCATCAGGAAATGCTCGTAGTCGGAAACGTCGGACGCGACGATCCGCATCAGGTAATCCCATTCGCCCGACATCGAATAGCATTCCATGACGCGATCCTCGCGCTGAACGAAGGCGTGGAAGGCGTCGATGCATTCGGCCGAATAGTCGCGCATGCGCACTTCACAGAGCACGTTGACGCTCTGTCCGAGAAGCTGCGGATCAGCGAGCCGTACGGTTTCCTTGAGCACGCCGGCATCCTCCATCTGGCGGATACGACGCCAGCAGGACGGGCCGGTACTGCCGACCTTTTCTGCCAGATCGGCATTGCTCAGCGCGGCATCGCGCTGAAGCTGCATCAGGATTTTGCGGTCGAGCGGATCGAGCTTGACGATATTGTTCACGAAACCTCTGAATTTTTGCGAACCTTATCGCCTATTCACCGTTAAACCAACACTTTGAACGGATTTCTCGCTCCGTTTGTGGGAAGTTCACGCGAATGGCCGAAGCCGAGCTTTCTCGCCCCGCGGGCACCGCGGAGGACTGGACCGTCCCGCAGGACTGGGCCGCCTATTCACCTGCCGAACATGCGATGTGGGATCGGCTCTTCGCGCGCCAGGCGGCGATGCTACCGGATCGCGTGGTGCCCGAATTCATCGCCGGGCTCGACATGCTGCGCATGGACAAGCCGGGCATTCCCGATTTCGAGGCCCTGTCCGAACGGCTCATGAAGGCGACCGGCTGGCAGGTCGTCGCCGTCCCCGGGCTCGTGCCCGACCGCGTGTTCTTCGAACATCTGGCCAACCGCCGCTTCGTCGCCGGCCGGTTCATCCGCCGGCCCGACCAACTCGACTATCTCGAGGAGCCCGACGTCTTCCACGACGTGTTCGGCCACGTCCCGCTGCTCTCGCACCCGGTTTTCGCCGACTACATGCAGGCCTATGGCGAGGGCGGCCTGCGCGCCGATGGCCTGGGCGCGATCGACCGCCTGGCACGGCTCTACTGGTATACGGTCGAGTTTGGACTGATCCGCCAGGATAGCGGCCTCAAGCTCTACGGTGCGGGCATCGTCTCGTCTTTCGGCGAGTCCAAGTTCGCACTCGACGATGCGTCCCCCAACCGCATCGGCTTTGGCCTCGAACGGCTGATGCGCACGCAGTACCGGATCGACGACTACCAGCAGTCCTACTTCGTCATAGACAGCTTCGACGATCTTCTGCGCCAGACGATCGAGACCGATTTCGCACCGCTCTATCGCCGCCTCGAAGGCCAGCCCGATCTCGAGCCGGAAACCGTGTTGCCTGAGGACCATGTCTACACCCTTGGCACTCAGGCCTATGCCCGCGCCAAGGCGCCCGGCTGCCCCCTGCCCAGCGAGGAATTGCCCCATGACGACCGCACCTGACAATCGCACCAACCCGCTCGGCCTCAACGGATTCGAATTCGTCGAGTTCACCTCGCCCGATCCCGCAGCGATGGCCGCGCAGTTCCTGGCGCTCGGCTTCGTACCGACACATCGGCACCCGACCAAGAACATCACGCGCTACAAGCAGGGCCGCATCAACCTGATGCTCAACCGCGACGAGGCCGGCCGCGTCGCCAAGTTCCGTGGCGAGCACGGCCCTTCTGCCAGCGCCATGGCCTTCCGCGTTGCCGATCCCGTAGCGGCCATGGCCTGGGCGCTCGAACATGGGGCCAAGGCCACGGCCGAGGACGATACGGTGATCCAGGGGATCGGCGGCTCGTACCTCTACTTCATCCAGGATGGCTCGGACCTCTACGCCGACTGGGCCGAATTCGCCGGCTGGCGCGAGGCAGAGGCCGCCAACAGCGTCGGGCTCGACCTGCTCGACCACCTGACGCACAACGTCCGCCGTGGCCAGATGCGCGTGTGGAGCGAGTTCTACCGCACGCTGTTCGCTTTCGAAGAGCAGAAGTTCTTCGACATCAAGGGCAAGGCCACGGGGCTCGTCAGCCAGGCGATGATCGCGCCCGACCGCGCGATCCGCATACCCTTGAACGAGAGCCAGGACGACAAGAGCCAGATCGAGGAGTTCATCCGCGAGTACAATGGCGAAGGCATCCAGCACCTCGCGCTGACCACGGCCGACATCTACG
>SECS01000101.1 GCA_004211435.1 Novosphingobium sp.
TTCCACGCGCGCCGGCGGGGCCGCATCGGCCCGGGGGCCGGCAGCGAAACCGTCGAGTTCGTCGTGTGGCCTGTACAAGCGGCGAATCCCCGCGCGCGGTCGATCGGGACCGGCGATCCCTCCCCCCTGCACGATCAAGGTTAATCTTCGGCTAAAACCTGTGGATTCCGGCGCAGAGGCGGGCCGGATCGTGGCGCACGGCTTGCGGGTGCCAAGTGCCGATGCCACATTGATTTTCGACATGGCCACCTATCCGCCCGTACAGGCAGATTCCCGGGTCAAGGCGGTGCTGGGCCCGACCAACACCGGCAAGACCCATCTCGCGATCGAGCGCCTCTGCGCCCATTCGAGCGGCGCCATCGGCTTCCCGCTCCGCCTGCTTGCCCGCGAGGTCTACGACCGGGTCTGCGCGATCAAGGGCGAGAACCGCGTCGCGCTGATCACCGGCGAGGAGCGGATCGAGCCGAAGGATGCGCGCTGGCTGCTCTGTACGGCCGAAGCCATGCCGCTCGAAAGAGATCTGGCTTTCATGGCGCTCGACGAGGCGCAGCTCGCGGCCGACCGCGAGCGTGGCCACGTCTTCACCGATCGCCTGCTCAACATGCGCGGCCGCGAGGAGACGATGATCCTCGGCTCGTCGATCCTCGAGCCGATGGTCAAGGCGCTGGTGCCCGAAGCCGAAGTGGTCACCCGTCCGCGCTTTTCGACCTTGAGCCATACCGGCGCGCTCAAGCTCTCGCGGATTCCGCCGCGCAGCGCGATCGTCGCCTTCTCGTCCGAGCAGGTCTACGCCATTGCCGAGATGCTGCGCCGCTTTCGCGGCGGCTCCGCGGTGGTGATGGGGGCATTGAGCCCGCAGACGCGCAACGCCCAGGTCGCGCTCTACCAGTCGGGCGAGGTCGACTACCTCGTCGCCACCGACGCGATCGGCATGGGGCTGAACCTTGACGTCACCCACGTCGCTTTCGCCGGGCTATCGAAGTTCGACGGCGTGCGCCAGCGGCGGCTGACCACCGCCGAGATGGCGCAGATCGCCGGCCGCGCCGGGCGGCACCAGCGCGACGGGACCTTCGGCACGCTCGCCGGGACCGGCAGCCACGACGCGGCCTTCACCGACGAAGAGGTCTACGCGATCGAGGAACACCGCTTCCCGCCGCTGACCCGGCTGTTCTGGCGCGAACCCGAGCCGCGCTTCGATTCGGTCGACCATCTGATCGCCGACCTCGAGGCGCCGCCGCGCTCGCCCGAGCTCGTCGCCGCGCCCGAGGCGATCGACCTCGCCGTGCTCAAGCGGCTGGCCGAGGACCCGGCGATCGCCGGCACGCTGCGGTCGAAGGCCGCGGTGCGCCGTTTCTGGGACGCCTGCCGCCTGCCCGACTTCCGCCACCAGGGGGTCGAGACGCACAGCCGCTTCGTCGCGCGGATCTGGGAAGACCTGCGCCGCGGCGCGCTCGGCGGCGACTATGTCGCGGGCGCGATCGCCGCGCTCGACAACGTCTCGGGCGATATCGACACGCTCCAGCACCGCGTCGCCTCGATCCGCTCCTGGGCCTATATCGCGCAGCGGCCGGACTGGGTGATCGCCAAGGACGAAATGGCGGCGCGGGCCCGCGCGGTCGAGGCGCGGCTGTCCGACGCGCTCCACGCGCGGCTGACCGAGCGCTTCGTCAACCGCCGCACGACCGTGCTGATGAAGAAGCTCGGCCCCGACGCCGCGCTGCTGCCTGTGCGGCTCGAAGGCGAGGAGGTCCAGGTCGACGGCGAAGCGATCGGCACGCTCAAGGGTTTCCGCTTCGTGGTCGACGCCACCCTGCGCCACGCCGATCGCAAGCTGCTGCTCGCCGCGGCCGAGCGCCATGTCCCCGCGCTGCTCGCCGAGCGCGCCACCGATCTTGCGCGGGCCCTGGCCGACGGGACCGCCGAACTGACCCTGCAAGCAGGGACGATTGCCTGGGATGACCAGCAACTGGCCAGGCTGACGCGCGGCCGCAGCCTGCTTTCGCCCGCGATCGTGCCCGATGCCGCGCTCGACGCCCTGCCCGCGCCGGCGCGCAAGGATCTGGTCGCGGCGATCGAGGTCTGGCTCGCCCGCGCGCTCGAACCGCTGGCGCCGCTGTGCAAGCTCGAAGAGGCGACGACGGCGCCCGAGGCCGGGCCCGAGCTGCGCGCGCTGTTGATCCGCCTGGTCGAGGCCGGCGGGCTGATGACGCGCGCCGATTCGGGGCTCGACGCGCTCGACAAGGGTCAGCGCACGATGCTGGCGCGGCTCGGCCTGCGCGTCGGCGCGCTCGACCTGTTCGTGCCGGGCATGCTGCGGCCCGCCGCACGAATCGCCTGGCGCGCGCTCGGAGGCGGCAAGGCGAGCCTGCCCGACGCCGCAATGCCGCCGACGCTCACAGCCGCGAAGCACGCGCTGCCGCCCGGCTATCGCGCGCTCGGTCAGCAGTGGCTGCGGCTCGACATGGCCGAGAAGCTGCTGCGCGACGCTCATGCCGCGCGGATCGCAGCCGGCCGCCGGCCTTTCGCGCTCGATCCGGCCAAGGCCGTGTCGATGGGGCTGACCACCGCGAGCTATGCGCAGCTGCTGCGGCTCGCCGGGTTCCAGCCGCTGGTGCCGCGCGCGCTGCGCGAAGGCGCGCATGGCCCGCCTACGCCGCTGACCTGGCGTTGGCGTCCGCCGCGCCGCCAGGCCGAGCCCGAAGCACCCGCACCCGCGCGCCGCCCCGAGGGCGCCTTCGCGGCGCTCGCCGAACTGGTCCGGTAGGGCTCGAATCGCCATGCGGATCGACAAGCTGCTTTGGTATCTCCGGCTCGCCAAGACCCGCAGTTTGGCCCAGGCGCTTGCCGAAGAGGGCCATATCCGCCTCAACTCGCGCCGGATCGATCGCGCGCACCAGAAGGTCGCGCCCGGCGACGTGCTGACCCTGCCGCTCGGTCCGCGCGTTCGCGTGATCGAATTGCTGGTGTTGCCGACGCGCCGCGGCCCGGCTCCAGAGGCGCAGAGCTGCTACCGCGTGCTTGACGAGGGCGGCGATTTCCCCTTAGCAGCGCCGAATCGTTCCGACGCTGCCACAGAGGATCTGCAGCCATGACCTATGTCGTCACCGACCAGTGCATTCGCTGCAAGTATATGGATTGCGTGGAAGTTTGCCCGGTCGACTGCTTCTATGAAGGCGAGAACATGCTCGTCATCAACCCCAGCGAATGCATCGACTGCGGCGTCTGCGAGCCAGAGTGCCCGGCCGAGGCGATCCTGCCCGACACCGAGAGCGGTCTCGAGCAGTGGATGGAGCTCAACGCCAAGTATTCGGCGGAATGGCCCAACCTGACCTCGAAGAAGGAAACCCCGCCCGACGCCGACGAGTTCAAGGGCGTCGAGAACAAGTTCGACAACCTGTTCTCGCCCGAGCCCGGCGAAGGCGACTGATCGCAATCTGATCGTGCGGCACCGGCATGCCCCGGTGCCCGTTCCGCTGTGAACAATCGAGGCGGGAATCCAGCAGGATTCTCGCCTCTGGCAATTTTGTTACAGAGCTGCTATATAGATCACCGACTGCCGGGGCTTTCCGTCCGCAGACGGCAGCTGGCATCACGAAAGGCAGGGTCGCAAACAGATCGGTTGATGGGCCTCATCGGACCGCGCGAAGTGATTCGCCGGTCTTTCTCCATCTCCGGTCATTACGCCGTTCCAGGCGCCCTGCAGGCGAAAGGACTATACATGGCAGCCAAGGCTGACGCCTTCGACGTTGGTGATTACGTTGTTTACCCGAAGCACGGTGTGGGCCGGGTCATCGAACTGCAAAAGCAGGAAATCGCCGGGATGCAGCTCGAGCTCTACGTGCTTCGCTTCGAAAAGGAACGGATGACGCTGCGCGTTCCGGTCAACAAGGTCGAAGCCATCGGCATGCGCAAGCTGTCCTCGGACAAGACTCTGCGCGAGGCGCTCGACACGCTGAAGGGCAAGCCCAAGGTCAAGCGTACCATGTGGTCGCGCCGCGCCCAGGAATACGAAGCCAAGATCAATTCGGGCGATCTCGTCTCGATCGCCGAGGTCACGCGCGACCTGTTCCGCGCCGACGACCAGCCCGAGCAATCCTATTCGGAACGCCAGATCTTCGAAGCCGCCTCGTCGCGTCTCGCACGCGAGCTGGCCGCGATGGAAAAGACCGACGAACCGGCAGCGCTCAAGAAGATCCTCGCGATCCTCAACGAATATGCGCCCAAGTATTACGAGGCTGCACCGGCCTGAGCCGATCGCGCCGCGTTCCGATCTTTCGGGATCACCAAGGGGGCCGTTCCGCAAGGAGCGGCCCTTCTTCGTTGTCGGCGCTCCGCTTCATAAGGGCCTCCACTGGCCGCAAATTCATGGGACGGTAAGCCCTGAGCGCCTATGGAAGGCGCCATGTACCGCACCCCTCGCCTCGCGCTGACCGCGCTCGCCGCTTCGCTGCTCCTGTCGGGCTGCATCGCCAGCACCGCCGCGAGCCTCGTCACCGCGCCGGTGCGCATGGCCGGCAAGGGCGTCGACATGATGACCACCAGCCAGTCCGAAGCCGACGAGAAGCGCGGACGCAACATGCGCAAGCAGGAGGAGCGGCTCGGCAAGCTCCAGCGCAATTACGAGCGCCACAACCGCGACTGCATGGACGGCGATCGCGAGGCCTGCGAACAGGCCCGGCTCGACTACGGCGAAATCCAGAACCTGCGCGCCAATTGGCCCTGAGGCCTCCCAGGAATCGAAACCGGGAATTGATGCCATGCCCCGCCTGACGCACGTCGCTGCCATCGCGCTGGTGCTCGCGCTGTCGGCCTGCGGCAGCAAATCCTCGCGCCAGGATCTCGAGGCGAAGATTTCCGAGCTCGAGGACGAGAACGACCTCCTCAAGCAGCAACTCGCCGACGCGCGCCTCCAGGCCGAGGAAGCAATGGTCGCCGCCGAGCGCGCCAAGGGCGCGACGCCTGCCTTCGCGCCACCGATGATCCCGCTCGCACCCGATGTTCCGGCGGACCTGCTGGTCGACAGTCGCGAAGAGGGCGAAGAGGCTTCCGATCCGGCGCCGCGCCGGGCCGGGTCGAACGCCGGTGCGGCTGCCGCTGCCGCCGCCGAAGCCGCAGAGACCGCGCGCCAGGCGCTGGGCAACTAGGCCGCCGCGCGCCGCAATCGATCGTTGATCGCCAGGCCGATGCCGTCGTCGGGAATCGGCGCGACCGCGATGCGCGGCTGTGCCGCCGCGGCCGCCTGGTGCAGCGCCGCATAGAGCAGTGCCGCGGCCTCGGCGAGATCGCCGTCGGCCGACAGCGTGACGTCACCGCCCACCGCGCCGAAACCGATATGGAACTCGTCGGCCGCCGCCGCCGCCGCGCCGAGCCGCACCGGCTTGCCCGGCGCATAGTGGCTGGCGAGCTGGCCCGGTGCCTCGATGCCCGTCCCAGAAGCCGACAGCGTGACGTCACTCGGCGGTCCGATCAGCGCGGAAATCTGCGCCTGCGCGATGGGTCCCGGCCGCAGCACCTGCCAGCCGCCGTCGCCGCGCAGCGCGACGATCGTCGACTCGATGCCCGCCTCGCAGGCGCCGCCGTCGATCACGAGATCGACCTTCCCCGCCAGCGACGCCGCGACGTGCTCGGCGCGTGTCGGGCTCACCGCGCCGCTGCGGTTCGCCGAAGGCGCCGCCAGCGGCAGGCCCGCCGAAGCCAGCACCGCGCGCATGATCGGATGCGCGGGACAGCGCAGCGCCACCGTGGCCAGGCCCGCCGTGACGGCGGCCGCGAGCGGCGCCTCGGCACGCCTGGGCAGGACCAGGGTCAGCGGCCCCGGCCAGAAGGCCTCGGCCAGTCGCTGGGCGCGTTCGTCGAGCACGGCGAGGCGCTCGGCCTCGGCCAGGTCCAGAACGTGGACGATCAGCGGATTGAAATCGGGGCGCCCTTTCGCCCGGTAGATCGCCGCCACGGCCCGATCGCTATCGGCGCGCGCGGCGAGGCCGTAGACGGTCTCGGTCGGCAGCGCCACGAGCCCGCCGGCGCGCAGCGCTTCGGCGGCGCTGGCGATCCCCGCGGCGTCGGCCGGACGAATCGAGGTTGGGCGGATCGAGGCTTGGCTGTTGCCCGTCATGGCTCGCCGCTATAGGCCTTGGCCCCCTAAAGCCAAGAAAAAGGCTTTGAGCCAAGAAAAAGGCACGCAGCCGAGGACAAGCCGAGATGGATTTCACGCCCCCCACCCCCGACCAGATCTTCGCGCTCAAGGTCAACGCCGGTATCGTCGAACTCGCCGCGCACGACCGCTTCGCCGCCGCCAGTCCCGACATGGTCGAAGCGATCGCCGAGGGCATCGGCCAGTTCGCCCAAGGCGAATGGGCCCCGCTGAGCCGCGTCGGCGACATAGAGGGCGCAAAGCTCGAGAACGGTGTGGTCAGGCTGCCCGCGGGCTATGCCGAGGCCTACAAGGGCTTCGTCGCCGCCGGTTGGGGCGCAGTCTCGGCGCCCGAGGCCTTCGGCGGCCAGGGCCTGCCCTATGCCCTCGCCTGCTGCACGCTCGAGACGCTGGGCGCCGCCAACTTCGCCTTTACCCTGCTGCCGATGCTCACCGTCGGCGCGATCGAGGCGATCGACCATCACGGCAGCGCCGATCAGAAGACGCTCTACCTGCCCAAGCTGATCAGCGGCGAATGGTCGGGCACGATGAACCTGACCGAACCGCAGGCCGGCAGCGACGTCGGCGCTCTGCGCACGACCGCGACGCCGATCACCGAGGGCGAACACGCCGGCAAGTACAAGATCAAGGGCACCAAGATCTTCATTACTTACGGCGAGCACGAGCTGGCCGACAACATCGTCCATCTCGTTCTCGCGCGCGTGCCCGGCGCGCCCGACGGCTCGCGCGGCATCTCGCTGTTCCTGGTCCCCAAGTACCTGCCCAAGGACGACGGCACGCCCGGTCCTCGCAACGATCTCAAGGTGGTCGGCCTCGAGCACAAGATGGGCATCCACGCCTCGCCGACCTGCGTGATGAGCTACGGCGACAACGACGACTGCCTCGGCGAGATCGTCGGCGCCGAGAACGGTGGCCTGCGCGCCATGTTCACGATGATGAATTCCGCGCGGATCAACGTCGGCAGCCAGGGCGTGCAGGTGGCCGAGGCCGCGACCCAGCGCGCGATGGCCTATGCCTGCGATCGCGTGCAGTCGGCGCGCGCCGGCTCGCCCGACAAGACCCCCGTGGCGATCATCGAGCACCCCGACGTGCGTCGCATGCTGCTGCGCATGCGCGCCTTGACCGAATCCGCCCGCGCGTTGCTCTACTACACCGCCGGGCAGGTCGATCGCGGCAGCCTCGGCGATGCCTCCGCCCAGGCGCGCGCCGAACTGCTGGTGCCGCTGATCAAGAGCTGGGGCACCGACATCGGCTGCGAGGTCGCCTCGATCGGCGTCCAGGTCCACGGCGGCATGGGCTTCATCGAAGAAACCGGCGCCGCGCAGCACTATCGCGACGCGCGCATCACGCCGATCTACGAGGGCACCAACGGCATCCAGGCGGCAGACCTCGTCACGCGCAAGCTCGGCCTCGACAACGGCGAGGTGCTGGCCGCGCTGATGGCCGAGATCGCCGGCGAGGCCGGTGACGTCACGACGCTGGTGGAACTCGCCCGGGCCTGCGCCACCGTCGGCAAATGGATGGCCGGTGAAGCCAGCCTCGACGACAGGCTCGCCGGCTCGGTGCCGTTCCAGACGATGTGCGCGGTGGCGGTAGCCGGCTGGCAGTTGTTGCGCCAGAGCCGCGCCGCGGCCGCCGAGGGGACCCCGGGCCCGATCGCGCGCAGCAAGCCCGTGATCGCCCGCTACTTCCTCTCGCGCATCGTTCCCGAAGCGCTCGGGCTCCAGGCGGGCGCAACGGCCGGCGCAGCCCTGCTCTATGAACTCGATACTGAAAGCCTGATGGCATGATCCTCGACCAGGGCGAGCCACTCGCCCGTATCGCCGAAGCGCTCGAACGCCTGGTGCCCCCTGCTCCGCCGACGACCGACTGGCTCGTCCATCCCGCCTATGTCTGGGATCGTGACGGCGCACGCCCGGTCACGCAGATTCACGCCCCTGCGCTCGCGCTGCTGCTGGGGATCGACGCGCAGAAGGAAACCGTGACGGCCAACGTCGCACGTCTCGCCGCCGGGCACGCCGCGCACGACATGCTGCTCTGGGGCTCGCGCGGAATGGGCAAGTCGGCGCTGATCCGCGCGAGCGTCGTCGCCGCCCAGACCGCCCATCCGGGGAGCATCGCGCTTGTCCAGGTCGCGCAGGACGCGATGGCGGGCATCGCCGGCCTGTTCACCGGCCTCGGCAGGATCGACCGCCGCTTTCTCGTCTACATCGACGATCTCGGCTTCGAGGAGGGCGACGGCAGCGGCCCGCGCCTGCTGCGCTCGTGGCTCGAAGGCGGGGTCGAGGCCCGCCCCGGCAACGTGCGCCTGGCCGTGACGTCAAACCGCCGGGCGATCGTGCCACGCCACGCCAGCGAGCAGGATGATCCGATCAATCCACGCGATGCGGTCGACGACAAGCTCGCCCTGGCCGACCGCTTCGGCCTCTCCGTCGGCTTCCACAACTGCAGCCAGGACGACTATCTCGCGATCATCGCCGGCTATGCCGCGCATTTCGGGCTCGAATTCGAGACCGCCGACGCGCTCGAATGGTCGCGCCGCCGCGGCCAGCGCTCGGGCCGCGTCGCCTGGCACTATGTCACCGAACTGGCAGGGCGCGCGGGCACGGCGATCTAATCATCCTCCCCGGTACGGGGAGGATTTCATCGGCCCCTACTTCTGCTCCATCGTGTTCTCCGCCTCGCCCAGCTTCGCCTCGAACTGCGCCTGGGGATCGCTGAGCCCCTTCTGCACGGGCATCGGCGCGGTCACCACGGCCTTGGGCGCGACCGAGGGCGTCGCCCCGGGCGCGACCACGCGCCAGATCACGCCGGCGGTGTCGTCGCTGACGAGCAGACCGCCGGGCTTGTCCCAGGCCAGCCAGACTGGGCGGCCGTGGGTCTTGCCCTCGCCGGTGAGGAAGCCGGTCAGGACGGGCAGCGGCTTGCCCAGCGGATTGCCGTTGGCGTCGAACTTGACGAATACCACGTCGTAACCGGCGAGAGGCTTGCGGTTCCACGAACCGTGACGCGCGATAAAGGCACCGTTGCCGTAGGCCGGGCCCATGACGTTGCCGCCGGTCGAGAACAGCAGGCCGAGCGACGCCGTGTGCGCACCCAGCGCGAACTCGGGCTTGCGCGTATACTCGGTCAGATAGTCGGGCATCGGATCCTTGACGCGCCAGTCGATCACATCCTTCCAGTAGACCCAGGGCCAGCCATACTGCGCGCCCACCGGCACGTTGGTCAGATAATCGGGCACCAGATCGGGGCCGAGCTGGTCGCGCTCGTTGACCGTGGTCCAGAGTTCGCCGGTTGAGGGGTTCCAGGCCAGGCCGTTGGGATTGCGCAGGCCCGCGGCGTACTGCCGGCGGCTGCCGCTGGCGAGATCGATCTCCCAGATCGCCGCGCGGCCGGTCTCGACGGCCATGCCGTTCTCGCCGATGTTCGATGCCGAACCGACGGCGACGTAGAGCTTCTTGCCGTCCTCGCTGAGCAGCAGGTTGCGCATCCAGTGGTTGCCGCCCGCGGGCAGGTCCATCAGCTTCTTCGGCGCGCCCGTCAGCGCAGTCGCGCCGGGGGTGAAGTCGAAGGACAGCACGGCGTTGTGATTGGCGACGTAGAACTTGCCCGCTGCCCACGCCATGCCCGAGGGCGAGGCCAGATCCTTCTCGCGGAACACAGAGCGCGTCTCGGCCTTGCCGTCGCCATCGGCGTCGCGCAGCAGGACGATCTTGTTCGGCGAGGGATCGCCGGCGCCGACCTTGCCCATGAACAGCTTCATGAACCAGCCGGTGATGCCCCCGCCCTCGCGCGGCGGGCTGTTGGTCTCGGCCACGAGCACGTCGCCGTTGGGCAGCGTGAAGAGCGTCCGCGGATGGTCGAGCCCTTCGGCGAAGCGTGCGACGGCCAGGCCCTGCGCCGGCTGGGGTGCCTCGTTGGCCTTCCAGCCCACCGTCTCGGCCAGCCCGACGCTGGGAATGCGCTCGGCTTCGGCTTCGACGAGAAGCGGATCCTTGCCCGTGGTCGCGTCGCTCGGACGGTTCGACGGATTGCCGTGCTGGATCCAGAGAAACAGGCCCAGGAGGACGACGAAGATCACGCCGAGCGTGATGAGCGGCTTGCGCAGACGAGGGTTCATGCGGGAAGAAATAGAGCCCGCGCGATCAGGTTGCGAGCGGAAAGATTGGCTTGTCATCCTCCCCGGTACGGGGAGGGGGACCGCGAGCGGAGCTCGTGGTGGAGGGGGCTCTCCGCGAGCACCATGGTCAGCCGATAGCCCCCTCCGTCACGTGCTACGCGCGCGCCACCTCCCCGTGGCGGGGAGGATTAATGTATTTAATATCAACATCTTAAATCCCTCCGCCGGTCAGCCGCTGGCAGATCAGGTCGAGCTGGTCGAGCGTCCGGTAGCGGATCGTCACGGCGCCCGAGCGCGGATCGGCATCGGCGAGGATCTTCACCGGCAGGCCGAGGAATTCCTCGAGATGGCCCTGGACCGCGGCGATGTCGGCGTCGTCGGCCGAGCTGCGTTCGGCACGCGCGGTGCGCGGTACGCTCGGGGCGGTCTCGCCGCGCGTCTGCTTGCGCACGAGCTTCTCGACCTCGCGCACCGAAAGCTGTTTGTCGACGGCGTCCTTGGCGAGGCTTTCGCAGCCTTCGGCGCCGATCAGCGCGCGCGCGTGGCCCATCGACAGCTTGCCCTGCTCGACCAGCGACATCACGCTTTCGGGCAGCAGCAGCAGGCGCTGGATATTGGCGACGTGGCTGCGGCTCTTGTCGACCATCCGCGCGATCTCGGCCTGGGTCAGGCTTTCGTGCTCGGCGAGACGGTGATAGGCGCGCGCTTCCTCGATCGGATTGAGATCCTCGCGCTGGAGGTTCTCGATCAGCGCCAGCGCCATGACCTCGCGCTCGGACAGCTCGCGGACGATCGCCGGAATTTCGTGCAGTTGTGCCTTCTGCGCCGCGCGCCAGCGACGCTCGCCGGCGACGAGCTGATAGCGGCCGCCGCTCAGAGGACGAACGATGACGGGCTGAATCACCCCGCGCTGCGCGATCGACGCGGCGAGCTCGTCGAGCGCGGCCTCGTCGAAATGCCGGCGCGGCTGCTCGGGATGCGGCTCGATGTCCGATACGGCCAAGGTGGCAAGGCCGCTCTTCACCGGCGTCGCCGTGCCGCCTTCGCCACGCACCGCAGCAGCGACGGGCTCCTCGCGTCGCGTCTCGCCCATCAGCGCGCCGAGGCCGCGACCGAGCGCCGGCGGCTTACGCTTCGCGGCCGGCGGCGCCGAGATGCGGACGACGGGATCTTCGCTCATGCGGCCTTCCTCTGTTCGGGCAGTCGGGCGATCAGCTCGCGGGCCAGCGCCATATAGGCGCGGCTGCCCGCGCAGGCGTGATCGTAGACCAGCGCGGGGAGACCGTGGCTCGGCGCTTCGGACAGGCGCACATTGCGCGGGATCGTCGAATCGAACACGAGCGCTCCCAGGCAAGAGCGCACATCGTCGGCAACCTGGTCGGTCAGGCGGTTGCGGCGATCGAACATGGTCAGCGCGACGCCGATGATGCCGAGCTCGGGATTGAAGCGCTGCTGTACGCGCTCGACCGTCTGGAGCAGCTGGCTCAGACCTTCGAGCGCGAAGAATTCGCACTGCAGCGGCACGAGCAGGGTATCGGCGGCGGTCAGCGCGTTGAGCGTGAGCAGACCGAGCGACGGCGGGCAATCGATGAAGGCGATGTCGTAGCCGTTCTCACGTGCGAGCGCATTGCGCAGGCGATCGGTGCGGTTCTCGACCGCAACGAGCTCGACCTCGGCGCCCGAGAGATCGACCGTCGCGGGCAGGATGTCGAGCCCGGGGATCGCGGTCGGCATGACACATTCGGCCACGGTCGCCTCGTCGACCAGAAGGTCGTAGGACGAGCGCAGCCGGTCGGCCGCGGCGATGCCTATTCCGGTCGAGGCGTTGCCTTGCGGATCGAGATCGATCAGCAAGGTCTTCCAACCCGTCGCGGCCATGGCCGTGGCGATGTTGATCGCGGTGGTGGTCTTGCCCACCCCGCCCTTCTGATTGGCGATGGCTACGCGAATCACGAAGCTTTTCCCTTCCGAACCGGCTTGGCCGATCCCTGCAATGTCCCGGTGATAACGCCGGCTTCGATATCGGTCAGCGATTGTTCCACGTGGAACGTGTGGTGCCATCCGCGAAGCATCTGCAATTCTTGCTTCGCCGACCGCCCCTTGGGCAACAGCCAGATGGTGTCGCTTGTGGAAAATCGTGCGGATAGTTCCAGCAATCGGTCCAGCGGCGCAAAAGCCCGGGCCGATATGATGGCGGCGTTTCGGCTTGGCACATCCTCGAGGCGCGCGCCGTACACTTTGACATGCGGCAATCGCAAGTCGTGCGCAGCGCGTTCGAGCCATTCGATCCGGCGCTTGCGCGATTCGACGAGCAGCACTTCGCAATCAGGACGCAGTGTCGCGATCACGAGGCCGGGGAAGCCTGCGCCGGTGCCCAGATCGAGCCATGGTGATGTTCCACGTGGAACGTGGGCAAGCAGCTGCGCGCTATCGACGATATGTCGGCGCCAAACCTCGCCCAGACTCGCGGCCGAAACGAGATTCTGCCGCTGGTTCTCTTCGGTGAGCAATTCGACCAGCCGTTCGAGCCGCAGCATAGCCGCATCGTCGCAGTCGGGAAGTTCGCGCAGCCAGTCTCGGGCCTGCGCCTCGGTCTCGATCATGCGGCAAGCCTGCGGGCATGGACGAGTAGGGCGGCCAGGGCAGCGGGCGTGATTCCCGCCACGCGTCCCGCTGCGGCGAGAGTCGCGGGCTGCGCCTTGGAAAGACGCTCGACCATCTCGCGCGACAGACCCGGTATGGCGGAATAGGGGAACGAATCGCCGAGCGGCAGCGCCTCGCTCGCGCGCAGTTCGCGGAGCTCGCTTTCCTGGCGCGCGAGGTAAGGCGCATAGGCGGCGTCCTCGGTAACCTCTTCCGCAAGCGCGGTGTCGGCAAGGTTGGCATCGTCGATCCATGGTGACAGCCCCGCGAGATCGATGCCGTCGAAACGCAGCCAGTCGCGCAGCGACGAACGTCCGGCGTCCGCCTTCACCGGCAAGCCTTCAGCCGAGAGCACAGCGCCGGTCACCTCGCGATCGAGTTCGGCCGAGAGCCGCGCCCTCGCCTCTTCGCGGCGGGCGAACCAATCCCTCCTGTCGGATCCGACGCAGCCAGCCGCGATCGCCAGAGGCGTCAGCCGGGTGCCAGCATTGTTGGCGCGTAGACGCAGGCGATATTCGGCGCGCGCGGTGAGCATGCGATAGGGCTCGCTCACACCCTGGAGTGTAAGATCGTCGATCATCACCGCCATATAGGAATTGGCGCGATCGAGCGCGGCGGGTTCGCGACCGAGCACCTTCGCCGCGGCGTTCATCCCGGCGACGAGACCCTGGGCGGCGGCCTCCTCATAACCCGTCGTGCCGTTGATCTGCCCGGCACAGTAGAGCCCGGGGATAGCGCGCAGCTCGAGACTGTGCCGCAGCGCGCGCGGATCGATGTGATCGTATTCGACGGCATAGCCGGGCACGACCATATCGACCGCCTCAAGCCCCTCCATCGTCCGCAGCATCGCCAGCTGGACGTCGGCGGGCAGCGAGGTGCTGATTCCGTTCGGATAGACCAGCGGTGTGTCGAGGCCTTCGGGTTCGAGGAAAATCTGATGGCCGTCGCGATCGGCGAAGCGGTGAATCTTGTCCTCGATCGACGGGCAATAGCGCGGACCCGAAGCGCCGATCGCGCCGCTGAACAACGGCGAGCGATGAAGGTTTTCGCGGATAACCTGGTGGCTGGCTTCGTTGGTGCGCGTGATCGCGCAGAACACCTGCGGATTGATCCGCCCTGCCCCGAGCGGCGACATCGTCCACGGTTCGACATCGGACGGCTGTTCGTCGAGCCGCGCCCAGTCGATCGTCCGCCCATCGAGCCGCGGCGGCGTACCCGTCTTGAGCCGCGCCATCGGCAAATTCGCAGCGCGCAACTGGGCGGCGAGAACCTGGGCGGAAGCTTCGCCGATACGCCCGCCAGTCATCCGCTCCTCGCCGCGGAACAGGGTCCCGCCGAGGAAGGTACCGGTGCAGAGCACGACCGCGGGCGCGCGCAGTTCGGTGCCATCGGCCAGACGCAGGCCGGCGACGCGCGCACCGGTGAGAACGAGTTCGGCGGCTTCACCCGCGATCAAGGTCAGATCGCCCTGTGGACGCGCGGGCCCTGGACGGCGCTCCCCTTCGAGCGGTTGAGCATGCGATAATGGATCGCGCCGGCATCGGCTGCGCGCGCGATCAGCCCGTCGAAGGCGTCGACCTCGCGCACGAGGTGACCCTTGCCGAGCCCGCCGATCGCCGGGTTGCAGCTCATGGCGCCAATCGCTTCGAGGTCGAACGAGACCAGCGCCGCGCGCGCGCGCATGCGCGCGGCGACCGCCGCCGCCTCCACGCCGGCATGGCCGCCGCCGATCACGATGACATCGAAGCTCTGCATGGCCTGCCCTTACCCGAGCCGCGGACTCGGGTCAAAGCCCGTGCGTGTCAGACATGTTCCACGTGGAACAGATCGCCTCACTTGCCGATGCAGAAGCGCCCAAACAGCGCGTCGAGCATGTCCTCGGT